>NZ_LRQV01000186.1 GCF_001567585.1 Micromonospora rosaria | reverse complement strand
CCCGGCGTCCCCGCCGCCCGGTCCCGCCGCGGGCGTCTCCCGCCCGCGCCGTACGAGGGAGCTGACGCGATGACCGTCACCGCGAACCCGCCGACCCGGGTACCGACCGTGCCCATCCCGTCCGGGGTGCCGACCGTGCCGGCGGCACCGACGCCGCCGGCCGCCGACGCCCGCCGGTACCGGCCGGTGGCGTACGCCGACGGGCCGGCTGCCGCGCTGCGCCTGCTGCACGCCACGACCAGCCCCGGCGTCCTGCCGGTCGGACCCGGCGGGCACGCCCTGGTGCCGGCCGACATCGAGGCGGCCTGCGACCGGTACGCCACCGGGGCGGGCCCCCGACCCCGGGCCGGGGTCCGGCACGACCTGCTGGACCGCGTCCCGGTCGGCGCCGACGCGCTGATCGCGGTGCGGGTGCCCGGGGGCGGGCCGCCGCCGCACGACACCTGGACCGCCGGGCTGCTCTGGCTGCGGCTCGGCCTCGCCGAACGGAGCCTCGCCCACGCCGTCGCGCACCTGCGCGGCCGGTCCGTCGCCGGCACCGTCACCCTGAACCTGCCGATGGTGCGGGGGATGGTCGCCGACGCCGCCGCCGGTCTCGCCGAGGCCCACGCCCTGCTGGAGACCGTCACCTGCGCGGCGACCTGCGCCTGCGCGGCCCGCTGCGCCTGCGTGGCCGCCGCCACCTGCCCGGGGGGGTGCGCCTGCGGCGCGGCCTGCACCTGCGGTGCCGGCTGCGGCTGCGCGGACGGCTGCGGCTGCGCCAGCACGGCCACCTGCCGGGCCGGCTGCGCCTGCCCGGGTGGGTGCTCCTGCGGGGCCACCCCGCGCGACGGCACCGCCTGGACCCGGGCGCACCACGCCCTGGACGAGGCCGGCCGGGTCTGCCTGCACCTGTTCGGCGCGGTCGGGTTCCTGGCCGACGGGCCGGGCGCCGAGGTCCGGGCCGCCGAGCTGCTGGCCGACACCTATCCGCCACCGACCGACCTGGAGGCGTCGTGACCACCGAACACCTCACCGACCTGCGGGCGGTGGCCCGGGAGTACGCCGACGTGCTGCGGGCGTCCGCCCTGGACCTCGACCGCGACCCGTCGCTGGCGGCGGCCCTGCTGGACCGGGGTCTGCCCTGGCGGCAGCTCGTCGGCCTGCCGGCGGAGTACAACCCGGATCCGCTGCGGGTCCGGGGCCGCCCGGTCCACCTCCAGTCGTGCGTGGAGCAGGTGACGCTGCTGGAGGAGCTGGCGCGGGCCGACGCGGGCGCGGTGCTGGCCCTGCCCGGCCCGTCGATGTCCGGCTTCGTCATCGCCGAGCTGGCCGACGCCGACCAGCGTGACCGCTACTGGTCCACCGTGGCCGCCGCGCCGACCTGGACGTTCTTCGGCATGACCGAGCCGGCGCACGGCTCGGACCCGGGCAGCATGGGCACCACCCTGCGGCCCGCCGACGGCGGCGGCCTGCTGCTCGCCGGCACCAAGCGGTACGTGGGCAACGGCGCCCGCGCCCGCCTCGGGGTGGTCTTCGCCCGCCGCCACGCCGGCCCGCTGGGCGTGCTGGCGGTGCTGGTCGACACCGACCGCCCGGGCTTCACCGCCGTGCCCCTGCCCACTCTGGGCCTGCGCGGGCTGCAACTGAGCGAGCTGCGGATGGCCGAGGTGCCCATCGCCGACGAGGACGTCCTCGGCCGGCACAAGTCGGCCACCCGGCAGGGCATGTGGGCGGCCACCCGGACCTTCAACCGCTACCGCCCGGTGGTCTCCGCGCTGGCCCTCGGCGTCGCCCAGGCCGGGTACGACCTGGTCGTCGCCGAGCGCCGGGACCTGCGCACCGGGGAGCGGCACCTGCTCGCCGACTGGGCGCAGCGGCTGGCCGGTACCCGGGCCGTGGTGCTGGCCGCCGCCCGGTCGGCCGACCGGAACCCGGGCGACGGCACCCTCGCCTCGGCGGCGAAGGTCCGGGCCACCCGGCTGGCCGAGGAGATCACCACCTCGGCGGTGCGGCTGCTCGGCCCCGGCGCACGCTGGGACCACCCGCTGCTGGACAAGCTCGTCCGGGACGCGCGGGCCTTCGAGTTCATGGAGGGCACCGGCAACATCCAGCGGCTCACCCTGGCCCAGGGCTACCTGCAGGGACGGCTCGGCGATGCCCGCGCGGCCTGACCTGGCGCCGGCGGCCCCGCCCCCGCCGACCGGGGTGCCCCCGCCGCTGGGCCAGGCTCCGCCCCTGGGCCAGGCTCCGCCCCTGGGCCAGACGCTGCCCCTCGGCCAGCCCCTGCCGCTGGGCCAGCCCCCGCCGGCCGATCTCGGCCCCCCGCCGGGCGCGGACATCTGGCACATCGGGCTGGACGTCGACCCCGAGGTGGTGGACCTGGTCGCCACGCTGCTCGACGCGGAGGAGCGACGGCGCGCCCACCACATGCGCGACCGGCTGGCCGCGCAGCGGTACGTGCTGGCGCACGCCGCGCTCCGCACCGTGCTGGGGCAGTACCTGGGCACCTCCGGGTACACCCTGCACTGGGTCCGTGGCCCCAACGGCAAGCCCCGCTTCGACGGCGAGTGGCGGCGGTGGCAGTGGAGCTTCAGCCGCTCCGGCGGGCACGCCCTGCTCGCCGTCTGCCTCGCCGACCCGGTCGGCGTCGACCTGGAGCAGATCGCCCCGGCCACCTCGGCGCTGGCCCTGGCGACCCGTTTCCTGCCCGCCGACGAGGCGGCCACGGTCGCCGCCCAGGCCGACCCCGCCGGCCGGCGGGCCGTCTACCACCGGCTGCTGTCCCGCAAGGAGGCCTGCGTCAAGGCCAGCGGCGGGCGGCTGCTGGACGGGCTGCGGCTCGGCGTGCTGATGTCCGGCGTGGTCGAGGGGACCGGTGTCCTGACCGGACAGCGGTGGGTGCTGCGGGACCTGCCGGCGCCGCCCGGCTACGTCGCCGCGCTGGCCACCACCGGCACCCGGCTGGGCCGGCTGCGGATGTTCGAGTGGGACTGGCGGCCCTGGCACGGCGGCGAAGATGCCGGCCGGCTGCCCGGTGAACCGCCGGGGCGGCGGCCGGGGGAAACCTATCGTTTCGGACACGGCAGTCCCGTGATCGCCAGCGGCCCGAGGGGGAGCCAGTGAGGTGGAACCAGCGTCAGCCCGACCCGGCGGCCTCCGGCACGGTCCGGGTCCGTTTCACCCCCTCGGACGTACCGGTGCTCACCTCCTGCCCGGCCGACCGGACCGCCGCGGTCCGGGCGGCGGGTCGGGCGCTGGCCGGGATGGGCCGCTCGTACCTGGGCGGGCATCTGGAGATCAGTTCCACCGCCGCCGACCGGGGGACGGGGCCCGGTGAGCGGCTGGCCACGGTCCGGGCGGTGGAGAACGTGCTGCGCGGCGGGTGCGGGTCGGTCCGCCACCCGTCGCCGCAGCGCTGGGCCGCACCGGGCACCTGCCCGGGGAGCCCGACCTGCCCGTGCCCGCCCGTACCCCGATCCACCGCAGCGCGACGACCCGCTCCGCAGCCCGGTGCGGCGCGTCCCGGAGACAGTGAGGCGTAACGATGAAGCAAGCTGACCCGGCCGTGGCCGGCCCGCAGGCGGCGATCCAGTGGCGGAGGGTCCTCACGCTGACCGTCAGCCAGGGGCTGTCGCTCACCGGGGACTACGTCCTGCTGGTGGCGCTGGGCTGGACCGCCGTGCAACTCGGCGGCGCCGGCGCGATCACCACTTTGATGCTCGCCGGCACCATTCCCCGGGCCCTGACGCTGATCTTCGGCGGGGCCGCCGCCGACCTGCTCGGCCCCCGCTTCGTGCTGCTGCGGACCACCTCGGCGCGGGTCCTGCTGCTGGCCGGCGGCGCCGTGGTCACCCTGACCACCGGCTGGTTCTGGCCACTGGTGGTGATCGCCGCCCTGGAGGGGGTGCTGCTCGGCCTGGCCAGCCCCTCCAGCAGCAGCCTGATGCCCCGGCTGGCCAGCGGCGACCAGTTGGCCCGCGCCAACTCGCTGTTCGCGATGGTCACCCGGATCGCCCCGATCGTCGGCTCGCCGATCGGCGCGTGGATGATCGCCACCGGGGAGCTGTGGCACGTGATGGCGGCGGTCTCGGTCACCTGCGCGATCTCCTTCGTCGGCGTGACGGTGGTGACCCGGGGGATGACCGGCGGCACCCGGACGCCGGGGGAGAACCTGCTGCGCCGCTCCGGCGACGGCCTGCGGCTGCTGCGCACCTACGGCCGGCTGCGCTGGCTGTTCATCTGCGCCTTCTGCCTGGACATGGCCTTCGGTTGGCCGATCGACGTGGCGCTGCCGCTGCTGGTCGACGGGCGGGGCTGGGGGGTGGCCTCGGTCGCCGTGGTGGTGGTCGCGTTCAGCTCGGGTGCGCTCGCCGCCGGGGCGCTCGGCGCGTTGCTGGCCCACCGCATTCCGCTGGTGGTGCGGCTGGTCGTCAGCGGGGCGGGGATCGGGATCGGCATCCTGCTGATGGCGCTGATGCCCTCGGTGGTGGCCCTGGCCACGGTCGGCGCCGCCGTCGGGCTGATGGCCGGGCTGAACGGTCCGGCGATCGTCACCGTGTACCAGCAGGCGTCGCCGAAGGCCCGGATCGGCACCGCGATGTCGATGCTGACCCTGGCGAGCATCGGCACCACCCCGGTCTCCATCGTGGTCTTCGGCGCGCTCTCCGCCGTCATCGGGATCACCGCCACCTGGCTGGTCTGCGGCCTGGTCGCGCTCGCCGCCCCGGTGGCCGCCGTGCTGGCCCTGCGCCAGCCGGTACCCACCGAGGAGCCGGTACCCACCGAGGAGCCGGCGGCGACCGACGCGACGCCGGCCCCGGCCACCGGCCGCGACCCCGGCCCGAGCAGCGTCGCCCCGGCCCCCGTCGCCCCGGGCCCCGAGGGCGCCGACGAGCGCGCGGAGCGGCCCCTCGCCGCCGCCGGACTGGGAACGTGACGCCGCCGGCCGGCGGACGGGATCCCGCCGGCCGGTGACCCACGGAGCGCGCCGCCACCGACCGGTGGCGGCGCGCTCCGTCCGTCCCGGCGTCGCCACCGCGACGGTCGCGGGCCGTGCGCGGTGATGGTTCCGAGGAGCCCGGGGACGACGGCCTCCGCGCCTGTCGAGCTGACTCGTTGACGACATCACCCGGCGATCGGGGTGGTCGTCGGACGGGCGGCGCGACGTGCCGTCCGCACGGCGTCGGGTCACCGGCCTGACGACCCGACGGAGGGTGAGTCGTCGACGACATCAGCTCGACAGGAAGCTGAAGGGTGGAACCGCCCCGGACGGGAGGGCGGCGGCGAGCTACCCGCCCGATCCCCACCGACCTGTCCGCATGGCTCGCTACTCGTCGGCGGCCGGTCGGGGCCGGTGGTCGAACCAGTCGAAGGCGACGCTGCCCTCGGTGGCGTACATGCCGATGACCCGGCCGGTGAAGCCGGCGGCGACCTCGGTCGACAGGTACCGGCCGTCCAGTTCGGCCAGCAGGGTGGCGCTGGCGGGATCGCCGCCGACGAGGAATCCGATGGTGTCCGGGCCGGCCGCGCCCACGCCGGGGCCCCCGGCGGCGAGCTGCTCGGCCGAGGTCACCGACGGGGGCAGGACGTCCGTGGTGCGGATGTCGACGGTGAGGTCCACCGGCCCGGCCGCGACGGGCTGCTCGGCCACGCACTGGCTCAGCGGGCCGATGCGGGCGAGCACCCGGACCCGGCCCCCGGCGACCTCCAGGTCGTAGTGGTGGGCCTCGTCGATCCGGACGGAGAGCCCGCCCCGGCCGGTGCCCGGGTCGAGGCGCGCGGTGATCCGGCAGTCGGGATGCTGCTGCCGCCGGCCGACGAGGGTGGCGCCGGGGCGGTCCAGCGTCGCGCCGGTGGCGTGCAGGGTCAGCCAGCCCGGCCGCTCGGTGAGCGACCAGGAGCCCGCCGGGCGGACCCGGGGCGAGATCCAGGCCGGGGCGAGCGTGGTCGCGTCGAAGTCGTCCCGTGGCGGCGGGGCGGCGGTCGGCGTCCAGCAGGCGGGTGCCTGCTCGCGGAGCTGGACCGGGTCGACCTGCGGCCAGCCGTCCACCCACCGCACCGGGGCCAGGAACGTCTCCCGGCCGAGGACGTGGTACAGCGGGGTGTGGCCGCGCGGGCGGGTCCCCAGCAGCACCATCCACCAGGTGCCGTCGGGCGCCGACACCAGGTCGGCGTGGCCGGTGCTCTGGATCGGCCGGTTGGTGCTGCGGTGGGTCAGGATCGGGTTGGCCGGGGCGGCCTCGAACGGCCCCCGGGGGGAGCGGGCGCGGGCCACCGAGACCCCGTGCCCGCGTTCCGTGCCGCCCTCGGCGATCACCAGGTACCACCAGCCGTCGATCCGGTACAGGTGCGGGGCCTCCGGGTACTGACCGCCGCTGCCCTGCCAGCCGGGGTACGGTCCCTCCAGCACCGTGCCGGTCGCCGGGTCGATCCGCGCGACGTGCGTACCGGAGAAGGTGCACCAGCAGGAGCCGTCCTCGTCCCAGGCCAGGTCGGGGTCGATGCCCGGCAGGTCCAGCCAGACCGGGTCGGACCACGGGCCCGCCGGGTCCTCGGCGGTGACGAGGAAGTTGCCCCGGTGGACGTTCGTGGTGATCAGCCAGAACCGGCCGTCGTGGTGGCGGATCGTCGGGGCGAAGATGCCGCCGGAGGCGGTGGAGTCCGGCGGGATCGGTAGCTGCTCGGGCCGGTCGAGGGCGTTGCCGATCTGCCGCCAATGCACCAGGTCCCGGCTGTGGAAGACGGGTACGCCGGGGACGTACTCGAAGCTGGAGCAGACCAGGTAGAAGTCCTCGCCCACCCGGCAGACGCTCGGGTCGGGGTGGAAACCGGGCAGCACCGGGTTGTCGTAGTGGGGGATGTCGCGGGGCAGGGGCAACAGTGGCTCCTTCGGTCGGAGGGGGCGCGGCCGGGTCGGGGTGGGACGGGTCAGCCGGGGTGACCCAGCCGGGCGCGGAGGAACGCCAGGGCGCGGGCCTCGTCGTCGATGCCGCCGCCCTCGTGCCCGTTGTACTCCCAGACGATCATCTCGCGGGGGCCCTGGTACTCGTGGTAGGCGGCGTACACGGTGGACGGTGGGCAGGTCGCGTCCATCAGGGCGACCGAGAAGAGCGCCGGCGCGGTGGCCCGGCGGGCGAAGTTGACCGCGTCGAAGTAGGACAACGTGCGGTGTACCCGGGCCACGTCGTCGCGGTGCACCCGCAGGTAGTCGGCGATCTCCCGGTACGGGTACCCGTCGGTGATCCGGGTGGCGCGCGGGAAGTCGCAGAGGAACGGCACCAGGGAGACCACGGCCGCCACGTCGGTGCGCAGCCCGGCGACGGCGATCGCGGCGCCGCCGCCCTGGCTGACGCCGAAGACCGCCACCCGGTCGGGGTCGACCACGTCCAGCGCGCGGGCGGCGTCGACCGCGCGCACCGCGTCGGTGAGGAACCGCCGGTAGTAGTAGTCGGCCGGGTCGCCGATGCCCCGGGTGATCACACCCGGCACCGCCGGCGGGGCCACGGCGGGGTCCGGCGTCTCGCCGATGCTCCACCCCGAGCCCTGCCCCCGGGTGTCCATCTGGAAGTGCGCGAAGCCGGCCGAGGCCCAGAGCAGGCTGGCCAGGGCGTGTCCGCGCCCGCCGCCGTGGGCGACGTACTGCACCACGGTGGGCAGCGGACCGCTGGCCCCGGCCGGCACCCGCAGCCAGGCCCGGATGTCCTGGCCGGCGTACCCCCGGAAGGTCACGTCGTAGGTGACCACCGTGGTCAGTCCGGTCGGCACCTCGCGCAGCCGGACGTCGACGTCGTGGCTCGCGGCCTCGGCGAGGGTCCCCGCCCAGAAGTCCGCGAAGTCCTCGGGCAGGGTCTGCGAGCTGCGGTAGGTGGCCAGTTGCTCGACGGGAAGGTCGGTCAGCACCGGGGGTCCTCCAGGGGTGGGCGGGGTGGCGGCGGCGCGGGCACGGTGTCCGCGCGGGTCCATGATGCGCTGTCGGCGGGGCCCCGGGACGGGCGGGCGGCCGGTCGTCCGGAACCGAAAGTTTCGGAGTCGTCGGCCTCGCAGGGGCGGCGGCGCTGGTCCATCCCCGGGCGTGCCGTACCGACCCGCGACCTGTCCGGCCGGTGGTCGCAGCCGGGCGGGGAGGGTCGGAGAAGCCGAAACTTTCGGTCCTGATTTCAGGGGTGTCCCTCGATATTCAGGAATCGGCAGGCGTTGAACTTTCGGGGGTGTTTCGATAACGTTTCCGATCGGAGGGCATCGATCCCTGTGGTGTGCTGGCAGTACGGCACCCCTGACGTGGCGGCCGGGCGGCCACGGCGGGCGGTGGGCCGCCACCGTTCGGGCGAGGGGCGAGGCGACTCCTTCCCACCACAGCATCCGAAAGGCGAACGCCATGAAGCACGTGTCCGCCCGCGCCAGCGGGCGATGGAGCGCCGGGGCACGCCGGCGTACCGCACTGGTGTCGGTCCTGGCCGGCGCCGCCGCCGTCGCCGCCACCGTGATCTTCGCGCCCACCGCCAGCGCCGGGACGACGCTGGGCGCCTCGGCGGCGGAGAAGGGCCGCTACTTCGGCGCGGCGATCGCGGCGCACAAGCTCTCCGACTCGACGTACGTCGGCATCCTCAACCGCGAGTTCAACTCGGTCACCCCCGAGAACGAGATGAAGCTCGACGCGACCGAGCCGCAGCAGGGCGTCTTCACCTTCACCAACGCCGACCGGATCGTCAACCACGCCATCGCCAACGGGATGGCGGTGCGGGGCCACACCCTGGCCTGGCACTCCCAGCAGCCCGGCTGGATGCAGAACATGTCCGGCACCGCCCTGCGCCAGGCCATGCTCAACCACGTCACCCGGGTCGCGTCCTACTACCGGGGCAAGATCCACTCCTGGGACGTGGTGAACGAGGCGTTCGCCGACGGCAGCACCGGCGCCCGGCGCGACTCGAACCTCCAGCGCACCGGTGACGACTGGATCGAGGCCGCGTTCCGCGCCGCGCGGGCCGCCGACCCGGGCGCCAAGCTCTGCTACAACGACTACAACACCGACAACTGGACGCACGCCAAGACCCAGGCGGTCTACAACCTGGTCCGTGACTTCAAGGCCCGGGGCGTGCCGATCGACTGCGTCGGCCTCCAGTCGCACTTCAACCCGAACTCGCCGTACCCCAGCAACTACCGCACCACGCTGTCCAGCTTCGCCGCCCTCGGGGTGGACGTGCAGATCACCGAACTGGACATCGAGGGCTCGGGCACCACCCAGGCCAACACCTACCGCAGCGTCGTCGCCGACTGCCTGGCGGTGGCCCGCTGCACCGGCATCACCGTGTGGGGCATCCGGGACACCGACTCCTGGCGGGCCAGCGGCACCCCGCTGCTCTTCGACGGCAACGGCAACAAGAAGCCGGCGTACACCGCGACCCTGGAGGCGCTCAACGCCGGGGGCACCACCACCCCGCCGACCACGCCGCCCACCACCCCGCCGACCACCCCGCCCACGACGCCGCCGACGACGCCGCCGACCACCCCGCCCGGCGGGGCCGGCTGCTCGGCCTCGGTGTCGGTGAACCAATGGACCGGTGGCTTCGTGGTCACCGTCCGGGTCACCGCGGGCTCCGGCGGTACCCAGGGCTGGGCCGTGAGCACCACCCTGCCGGGCGGTGCGGCGGTGACCAACGCCTGGAACGCGCAGGGCAGCGGCACCACCGGCAGTGTCACCTTCCGCAACGTCGCCTACAACGGACAGTTGGGCGCCGGCGCCAGCACGGAGTTCGGCTTCCAGGGCACCGGCACCGCGCCCACCGGTACCCCCACCTGCACGGCGAGCTGAGCCCCACCGCGTACCGCGACCGACCCCGGCCGTCTCACGGCCGGGGTCGGTCCGCTGTCGGGGGCGTCTCGGGCGGCCGGGGCGCCGGCGGCGGGCCGGTCGACTCGCGGATCACCAGCCGGCACGGCTGCCGGATCACCCCGGGCGCCGACCGGCCGTCGAGCGCCGCGAAGAGGTGGGTCACCGCCGTGGCGCCGAGCTGCTCCAGGTTGAGGTCGACGGTGGTCAGCGGGGGACGGCAGTCGGCGGCGAAGACCTCCCAGTTGTCGTACCCGACGATGGCGATGTCGTCGGGGACGTGGCGGCCGAGGTCGCGGACCGAGTCGGCGACGCCGGTGGCGATCTGGTCGTTGCCGCAGAAGATCGCGTCCACCCCGGGGTCGGCGGTGAGCAGCATCCGGGCGGCCTGCCGGCCCCACCGTTGGGTCCACTCGCCGTACAGCGGGGCTCCACCGGCCAGCGGGAGCCCGTGGTCGTCGAGCACCGCGCGCAGCCCGGTCACCCGGTCCCGGGCCGCCCGGTAGCTCTGCGGCCCGGTGATGTGCCCGATCCGTCGCCGACGCAGCCCGACCAGGTGGTCGGCGGCGAGCCGGGCGCCGCCCTCGTCGTCGGCGAGCACCGACAGGTCGCCCGGGTCGGTGGACTCGCCGTAGACGTAGACCACCGGGACCGGGATGTCCCGGGTGAGCGAGGGACGCAGGTCGTTGCTGTCGCCGAGGACGATGAAGCCGTCCACCTGCCGGGCCAGCAGCTCGCGGATGTAGTGCCGGCGCCGGATCGCGTCGCCCCGGGCGTCGCAGAGCAGCACCGACATCTGCTCGTTGCCCAGCGCGTTCTCCGCGCCGAGCAGGATCGGGATGGAGAGCCGGCCGCCGAGCTCGTCGGTGAGCAGCCCGATGGTCCTGGTACGCCCGGAGATCAGGCCCCGGGCCAGGACGTTCGGCCGGAACGACAGCTCGGCCGCGGCGTCGAGGACCCGTTGGCGGGTGGCCGCGGCGACCTCGCCCCGGGCGTTGATGGCCTTCGAG
>NZ_LRQV01000185.1 GCF_001567585.1 Micromonospora rosaria | reverse complement strand
TACCCGGACGTGCGAGATGAGCGGGTGGATCGGCCGGCTGTCGGTCTCGTCGGCGCCGAAGAGGTCCTCGTGCAGCTTCTCGCCGGGGCGGAGCCCGGTGAAGACGATCTCGGCGCCGGTGGGGGAGTCGTCGGCCAGCCGGCGGGCCACGTCGGCGATGCGGACCGGCTGACCCATGTCGAGCACGAGCGCCTCGCCGCCGCGTCCGATGGTCGCCGCCTGGAGCACCAGGTGCACCGCCTCCTGCACGGTCATGAAGTACCGGGTGACGTCGGGGTGGGTCACGGTGATCGGCAGGCCGGCCTCGAGCTGGCTGCGGAACGCGGTCAGCACCGACCCCCGGCTGCTGAGCACGTTGCCGAACCGGACGCTGAGGTAGCGGCCCCCGGAGCACGCGGCGTGGTGCGCGGTCAGCCGTTCGGTGAGTCGCTTGGAGTAGCCCAGCACGCTGATCGGGTTGGCCGCCTTGTCGGTCGAGATGTTGACGAACTCGGCGACGTCGCGGCACGCCTCCAGCACGTTGAGGGTGCCCAGGATGTTGGTCTTGATCGCCTCGCCGGGATGCCGCTGCAACAGGGTCAGGTGCTTGAGCGCCGCGGCGTGGAAGACGATCTCCGGCTGTCGGTCGGCGACGATCCGGCTGATCTCGGCGGCGTCGCGGATGTCGGCGAGGATCAGCTCCGGCCCGTCGAGCATCGCCCGCCCGTGCAGGGACAACTGGAGCGCGTGCAGGGCCGACTCGTCGCGGTCGAGCATCATCAGCTCGCCCGGTTCGCAGCGGGCGATCTGCCGGCACAGCTCCGAGCCGATGGAGCCGCCGGCGCCGGTGACCAGCACCCGCCGACCGCGCAGGCCGCTGCTCTCGACGGTCAGGTCGGCCACCCGCTGCGCCCGGCCGAGCAGGTCGGTGAGCTGCATGTCCCGCACGTCGGTCACCGCCACCGGCCGGTCCAGCAGGTCGCGGATCGGCGGCAGCACCTTGAACGCGGCCCCGGCCCGCAGGGTACGGGCCCGCACGTCGCGGATCAGCTCGGCGTCGGTGCCGCCCATGCAGAAGATCACCGTGTCGGCCCGGGTCCGCTGCACGATCTCGCCCACCTGTTCCCGGCCACCGAGCACCCGGACGCCGTCGAGGCGCAGGTCCCGCTCGTCGGGGTCGTCGGCGAGCAACCCCACCGGCAGGTAGCGGCCGAGCGGGTCGTCGTGCAGGGCCCGGACGAGACGGGGGGTGGTGGCGTCCACGCCGTAGATGAGTGTCCGGCTCGTCGTCGACGAGGTCGCGCGGCGGCGGTCCCGGTGGTACCGGTACGCGGCCCGCCCGGACGCCATGATCAGCAGCGCGATGGCGGCGCCCACCACGGGCGTGGTCGCCGGGACCGGCCGTTCGGGCAGCGGCACGATCACCAGCAGCGCGCAGGTCGCCACCAGCGCGGCGGTGCCGGTCAGGTCGCGGGCCTCGCCGAGGCTGCCCACCGGATGCCGTCCGCGCAGGCTGCGCCGGACCTGCCCGACTGCGGCGTGGACCAGGGCACAGGCCAGGGCGGTGGCCAGCACCCAGCCGCACTGGTTGACGGTGAGTGCGAACTCGAAGCGGGTCCCGGCGGCGACCAGGAAGCCCCCGCACCAGGCGAGGGCGTCGAACGTTAACAGGGGTAGGAGGCCCCGGTGCCGGGCCGGCCGGTGCTCGCTGGTGGAGGCGGACGAGGTCGGTGCTGCGGCGTCCATGCTCTGCCCTCGGGTTCTTGTCGCCGTCTGAGGGATTTACGGCGGATATGGTTTCCGATCGTCTACATTCGGTTGGTCCCGTCCGCGCCGAATGGGGGGGAACTAAATACTGTCATGGGTTTTGTCGAGTTATGGGGAGTTTCGTTGCATTTCTTGTCGACAGGCACGGGACCGGGAGGGGCGACTCATGGAGGTACGTGACTACCTGCGGGCCGTTCGGCGACACTGGTGGATCGTCCTGGTCACGGTGATGGTGGCGCTGGGCGTGACCACCCTGGTGACCGTCCGCGCGCAGCCCCGGTACGCCGCCTCGGTGACCTTCTTCGTCACCACTCCGAACCAGGGCGTCAGCGAGGCGTACCAGGGCAGCATCTTCATGCAGCAGCGGGTCAAGTCCTACGTCGACCTGCTGCAGAGTGACCGGCTGGCGCAGAGCGTGGTGGCCCGGCAGCCGCTGGGCCTGACCGCCGAGGCGGTACGCGGCCGGATCGAGGCGAAGACCGTCCCCGACACGGTGCTGCTGCACGCCACCGTCACCGACACCGACGCCACCCGGGCCCTGCGCCTGACCGAGGCGGTGGCGACCGGCTTCGTGGATCTGGTCAAGCAGGTGGAGACCCCGCCCGAGGGGCGCACCGCCCCGATCAAGGTCGAGGTGATCGGCGGCCCCCGGGTCGGCTCCACCCCGGTCTCCCCGCAGCCGCTGCGCAACTATGGCGTGGGGACGCTGGTCGGGTTGCTGCTCGGGGTGGGACTGGCCATCCTGCGCATCAAGCTGGACACCCGGCTGCGGGACGCGCTGAGCCTCCAGCGCGTCACCGGCAGCCCGCTGCTCGGGGAGATCCCCTTCGACGCCACCGCCCGGACCGAGCCGCTGATCGTCGGCGAGGCGGCCAACTCGCCGCGCGCCGAGGCCATCCGCAAGCTGCGCACCAACCTGCGCTTCGTCGACGTGCACGAGCCCGCCCGGGTGATCGCGGTGACCAGCGCCCTGCAGGGCGAGGGCAAGACCACCACCTCCTGCAACCTCGCCATCGCCCTGGCCGAGGCCGGCTGGCGGGTCGCGCTGGTCGACGCCGACCTGCGCCGGCCCAAGGTCGCCGAGTACCTCAACCTGGAGTCGAGCGTCGGGCTCACCGACGTGCTGGTCGGCGACGTGCAGGTCGGTGACGTGGTGCAGCGCTGGGGCGACAAGTCGCTGCTGGTGCTGCCCAGCGGGTCGACCCCGCCGAACCCCAGCGAACTGCTCGGCTCCAAGGCGATGGCGGACCTGCTGGTGGTGCTGCGCGAGTCGGCCGACATCGTGGTCATCGACACCGCCCCGCTGGGCAGCGTCACCGACGGTGTGGTGGTCGCGGTCCAGGCCGACGGCGCCCTGCTGGTCAGCCAGCACGGCCGCACCGACCGGGGTCAGGTGAGCGCGGCGGCGCACGCGCTGCAGTCGGTCTCCGTCCGGCTGCTCGGCTGCGTGCTGAACATGGCCAAACTCGGCAAGGCCGACGTCTACCGCTACGAGACGTACAAGATCGAGGTACCGGCCGCCCGGTCCCGTACCTCGGCCGCCCCGACCGGGGCCTTCCTCGGACCGGACCGGGTCGCCGACCCGACCCAGGAACTCACCCGGCTGCGTCGATGAGCGCCGCGACCGGCAGCACGCACCGCTCGATCTCCCGCGCGCAGCGCTGGAAGTCGGCGAGTTCGCCACCGAGCGGGTCGGCCAGGTCGTCGTCGGCGGGGGCGGCGGGTTGCAGCCGTCCCCGCGCCTGGGCCGCCGCCCGCACCACGGCCCGCACCGGCTCGCCGGTCCCGGTCTCGGGCGGCGACGCCAGGTCGGCGAGCCGGCCGAACTGGCGCAGCGTGAACACCCGGTGCAGCGCGGCGGGGGCCAACGAGACACACCTGCCCCGCTGGTGGCGGCTCGCGGTCAGCACCAGGGCGGCGTCGAGCAGGTGCCGGGTGTCGACCCGGCGGCTGCGGAAGCCCTCCGGGTCACGCCCGGTGCCCGCGGCCACCTCGGCGGCGTACGGGTGCATCGGCCGGCCCTCGACGGCATCGGTGCCCGCGCTGACCACCGTCACCGGCAGGTGGGCGAGCAGGCCGGTGGCGAGGTACTCCGCCATCGGCGAGCGGCACAGGTTGGCGTGGCACACGAACAGGATCCGCTCGGCCATCGGGGCCCCTCTCCACGGTGTCGTCCGGCACGCCGGTAGCCGGGCGGCCGGTGAGGGGCTGCCGGCATCGTACGCGCCGCAGCCGCCACGGCGGTGTCCCGCCGCGCCGGCCCGGACGGGGGTGGCCCGGTGAGGATCGGCGTGCTGTCGTACCACTTCCCGCCGGAGCCCGCGTTCGTCCCCGGTAGCCTCGCCGAGGAACTGGCCGCGCGGGGCCACGAGGTACGGGTGCTGACCGGCTTCCCCGACTACCCGGGCGGCCCCGTGTACCCGGGCTGGCGGCAACGCTGGCACCACGAGACGCGCGGCGAACGGCTGACCGTGCGCCGGGTGCCCCGGTTCACCGCCGACGGCGCCGGCCCCCGGGGTCGGTTGGCCGCCCAGCTCTCCTTCGCCGCCACCGTTGCCGCGGCCGGTCGCGGTTTCCTGCGCGGGATCGACGCGCTCTACGTGTGCCACCACCCGGCGGGCGCGTTCGCCGCCGCCGCCCTCGGGCGGGTGCTGCCCCGGGTGCCGACCGTCCTGCACGTGCAGGACGTCTGGCCGGGGGAGGAGGCCGACGGCGACCGGTGGGCGCAGCGGATCGCGGCGGCCAGCCGGTCGGCGTACCGGTCGGCCGACCGGATCGCGGTGAGCGCCCCGTCGATGCGCGACCTGGTGACCGCCGCCGGTGCGCCCGCCGACCGGGTCCGACTGGTGCTCAACTGGACCGACGAGCGGCTGTTCCGGCCGGTCACCCCGGGTGCCCAGGCGCGCCGGCTGGTCGGCGGCGCGGGCCGGTGCGTGGTGATGCACGCCGGCACCATGGGCGCGCAGCAGGGGCTGGAGACGGCGGTGCGGGCGGCGGCGGCGTTGGAGCACACGGTGCACCTGGTCCTGGTCGGCTCCGGCGCGCAGGAGCTCCGGCTGCGGGCGCTCACCGCCGACCTGGGCCTGCGCAACGTCCGCTTCGTGCCGCGCCGCTCGGCGTTGGACATGCCCGAGCTGTACGCCGCCGCGGACTACCAGTTGGTGACGGCGCGGGACCTGCCCGAGCTGCGGGGCACCGTGCCGGCGAAGGTGCAGGCGGCCCTGGCCTGCGCGGCGCCGGTGGTCGCCGCAGCCGGGGGCGACACCGCCGAGCTGGTCGAGCGGGCGCGGGCCGGGCTGTCCTGCCCACCGGAGGACTGGGCGGCGCTGGCGGACCGGTTCTGGCTGGCCGCGGCCATCCCGGCCGCCGCCCGGCTGGAGATGGGCCGCCGGGGGCGGGACGCCTACCTGCGGGAGATGTCGCTGCGGGCCGGTGTGGACCGGATCGAACGGCTGCTGCACGAGGCGGTCGACGCCCGGACCGGAAAAAGGCCACCAAACACCGCGCGCGGCGCGTAATTGGCGATAACCGTCCAGATGCCTCCTCGGGCGTGTTAGAAGTTGCTGAGGAGAAATGGCAGCTTGTGTCCGTTATCAGATCGGAGGGTGGCGTGGCGGAAAGTCCGGCCCCGAGTGGTCCGCGGTCCCGCCGTCGCCGATGGGCCCGGCGGCGTCGGGCGCTGCTGGGCGCCCTCGTGGTGCTCTCCCTGCTGCTGCTGGGCACCGGCTGGGTGGGGGTGCGGGGCTGGCAGGCCCGCGCCCACCTGCTCACCGCCGCCGACCTGGCCCAGGACCTGAGCGCCCAGTTGCGGGCCGGGGACACCGCACGCGCCCAGCGCACGCTCGCGGCCCTGCAGGAGCAGACCGGCCAGGCCCGGACCGCGACCGGGGACCCGGCCTGGTGGCTGGCCGGACACGTGCCGTACGGCGGGGACGACCTCGCCGCGGTCCGCCGGATCGCGGTGGTGATCGACGACCTGGCCCGGCACGCCTTCCCACCCCTGCTCCAGGTGGACCTCACCGCGCTGCTGCCCACCGGCGGCACCCTCGACCTGATCGGACTGCGTGCGGCCACCGGGCGGCTGGCCGCCGGCGACGACGCGATCCAACGTAACCGGACGGTGCTGGCGGGCCTGCCCGCCGACGGTCTGCTGCCCCCGGTCCAGGCCGCGCTGACCCGGCTCCGCGACGAGGTGGACGGCCTGGCCCGGCTGACCGCCGTGGCCCGGGAGGGCGCCCGGGTGCTGCCCCCGCTGCTGGGCGCCGACGGTCCCCGGACGTACCTGCTCGCCTCGCAGAACCTGGCCGAGTTGCGGGCCACCGGCGGGATGCTGGGCGCGTACGCGCTGATCCGGGCCGAGGACGGTCGGGTGCGGATCGTCGGGCAGGGCAGCGCCGCCACCGAGTTGCGGCGCTTCGACCCGCCGGTGAAGGTGCTCACCGCCGAGATGCGCCAGCTCTACGCGGACCTGCCCGGGGTCTTCCCGGCCGACGTGAACCTCACCCCGCACTTCCCCACGGCGGCGCGGCTGTTCCGCGAGATGGTCCGGCGGCGGACCGGGACGACCGTGGACGGCGTCCTCGCGGTGGACCCGGTCGCGCTCTCCTACCTGCTGGCCGCCACCGGCCCGGTCGCGGTGCCGGGCGGCCCGAAGCTCAGCGCGGAGACCGCCGTGCGGACCCTGCTCTCCGACGCCTACCTGCGCCTCGACGACAGCGCGCAGGACACGTACTTCGCCTCGGCGGCGGCGGTGGTCTTCGACGCGCTGTTCGGGCCGGACGTCAGCCTTCCGGGTGTTTTGTCGGCTATCAGCCGTTCTGTTGACGAACGTCGGATATTGTTCTGGAGTGCCCGCGCGGAGGAGCAGCAGGTTCTCACCCCGAGCCGGCTGGCGGGAGTGCTACCGGAACAGGAGGACGAACCGACCGTCGGCGTGTTCCTCAACGACGGCACCGGCGCGAAGCTGGGCTACTACCTGAACCCGTCGGCGCACCTGACGGTCGGCGAGTGCCGCCCCGACGGCCGGCGTCAGCTCCGGCTGCGACTCTCCCTGCACTCCTCGGCGCCGCGTACCGGGCTCACCCCCTCGGTGCTCGGGCCGGGCCGCAACGTCCCGCCCTACACCGTCCGCACGCTGGTCAACGTCTTCAGTCCGGCGGGCGGCGCGGTGCTGGGCGGCCGGCTCGACGGCCGGCCGGTGTCCCTCGGCAGCGGTGTCGAACGCCGCCGTCAGGTGGTCACCGCGACCGTCGAGCTGGGTCCGGGCACGTCCCGGACCCTCGAGGTCGACCTGCTCACCGCGGTCGGCACCACGGTCGGCGCCGCCGACCTCTGGCACACCCCCACCGCCACCCCGTGGACCACCCAGATAGATCCCGCACCAGCCTGTAACCAGTAGGAGGGAACCATCATGCGGCTCAACCGCATCATCATGGCGCTCACGATCGGTCTGGCCGTGGCGGCCGTGCCGACCGTGGCGGCCGCGGCCCAGCCGCAGCCAGCGCCCACCGTCACCACACCACCCGCGGACTACCCGCCGCAGCCCCCGGCGCTGACGGTCAACCCGACCTCGCTGACCCTGGGCGCGAGCGCCCAGCTCACCGGCTGGGGCTTCGGGCCCAACGAGACGGTGGACATCACCATCCGGGTCAACCCCGTCCTGCCGCCGCTGGTGGCGACGACCGACGGGGACGGCTGGTTCACCATCAGCCACACCCCGCACCTGCACGGCACGCACACGTACACGGCGACCGGCCGCGTGTCGGGCCGCACGGCGTCCGTGACCCTGGAGGTGCTGCCCAAGCCCCAACCGTCGCCCAGCCGGAGCACCTCGCCGTCCCCCAAGCCCCCGCACAAGGGCGGCTGGCTGCCGGTCACCGGCGACGACGCCGGGACGCCGCTGAAGGTCGGCGGCGCCCTGGTCGGCGTCGGCGCGGTCCTGATGCTGCTCACCCTCGCCTGGCGGCGCAACCGCCTCGGCGCCGGGTCGGGCAGCTGACGGTACGGCGACACCGGGCAGCGCCCGGCGTGGCAGCGGGCGGCGTCCGCCGGAGCGATCCGGCGGACGCCGCCCCGTTGTCGTCGACCGGTCCCACCCCGACCGGCGGTGAACCGCCAGTGGCGTGTCACGGCGCTGACGCCGGCACCGGCGACCGACACGTGGCGGCCTGCGGTCAGCGGTGTCGCCGGCCCGGCCGGGCGCGTCCCCGTCCGATGTCGACCAGGGCGGCCACCAGCGCCACCGCGATGATCCCGGCGGCCAGCAGCACCGAGTGCCGGAAGGCGAGCGACCAGTCGCCCCGGGTGCCGAGGGTGGCGAAGAAGAGCGTGCCGACCGCGGCGATGCCGGTCGCGGAGCCGATCCGCTGCCCGGTCTGCAACATGCCCGCGCCGCTGCCGGCCAGCGGCACCGGGACCTCGGCGAGGGTGAGCGTCTGGTTCGGCGCGATCACCAGCCCGCTGCCGAGGCCGGCGAGCAGCAGCGGCGCCGCGAGCAGCAGCGGCACCGGCGCGCCGGCGCCGACCCGCAGCACGAGGACCACCGCGACCAGCCCCACCACCACCGCGCCGAGGCCGAGCGCCACCAGGGGCCGGCCGTAGCGGTTGACGATCCGGCCGCCGAGGGCGGAGGTCGCCGCCGATCCCAGGGCGAACGGGGTGATGGTCACCCCGGCGACGAGAGCGCTGTAGCCGAGCCCGTCCTGCAGGTAGAGGGTGACGATGAAGAAGATCGCGGTGAAGCCGCCGAAGTAGACCAGCGCGATCACCGCCCCGAGCAGGTACGAGCGGATCTGGAACAGGCGCAGGTCGAACAGGGGTTCCCGGCGGCGGCCGTACCGTCGCTCCCAGATCCCGAAGGCGACCAGGGTCGCCAGGCCGAACGGGAGGAGCAGCCACCGCCAGGGGCTGTGCCACTGCTCCCGCTGGACCAGGGGGAGCAGCAGGGCGACCACCCCGACGCCGAGCAGCGCGACGCCGACCGGGTCCAGTCCGCGCCGGTCGGCGTGCGCGGTCGACGGGCGGGCCGGCAGCAGCCGCCAGCCCAGCAGCACCGCGACGATGCCGACCGGCACGTTGACGAAGAACACCCAGCGCCAGCCGTGCTCGGTGCCGCCGAGGTGGATCAGCAGACCGCCGAGGAGCGGGCCGACCGCGGTGGAGATGCCGATGGTGGCGCCGAGCAGGCCGAACGGCCGGGCCCGTTCCGGCCCCCGGAAGAGTTCCTGGATCAGCCCGGCCACCTGCGGGTTGACCACTCCGGCGGCGGCGCCCTGCACCAGCCGGGCCAGCACCAGCCACTCGGGGGAGCGGGCCAGCCCGGCCAGCGCGCTGGTCAGGGTGAACAGCGCCACTCCGACGACGAAGGCGGTCCGTCGGCCGCGCAGGTCACCGAAGCGACCGGCCGGCACCAGGACCAGGCCGAAGGTGAGCGCGTACCCGGAGAGCACCCACTGCAGGTCGCTCGGGGTGGCCCGCAGCGCCCGGTCGATCGAGGGGATGGCGACGTTGACGATGCTGATGTCGAGCAGCGTCATGAACGCGGCGACCAGGCCGACGCCGAGCGCCGGCCAGCGTCGCGGATCGGCGGTGTCGCGGGCGGGGGCGGTCACGCCATCTGGCGGGCACACCATCGGGGGCCGAAGTCCAGCCCCGACATCGGGGAGTCCTCCCGGTGCAGCAGGTTCTTGTCGGTGAGCGACCGCAGCGGCGGGTGCACCTGCTCCTCGTCCATCCCGGCCTCCTCGGCGATCAGGTCGGGGTAGGGCACCTGGCCGCGCGACTCCAGCGCGCCGACCGCCTCGTACACCCGCACCTCGACGTCCGAGAGCTGCACCTCCCGCATGACCGTCCTCCTTCGCATCCGCCGCCCGACGGGCGGTCCGCGTCGCGCGGGTACCCGGTGCCGCGGCGAAGATGCACGTCAGCGGGGGTGTGGACCCTGTCCCGGCCCGGCTTGGTCCCGCCCGGCCGCAGGCCCCTAGCATCCGGCTATTCACCCAGGATCCTAGGATGCTATAGCGGGTGTGAGCCCCCGTACCGCAGCCGACACGACCCCGGACGGCAGAGCCGGAACGGTCAGCGGGGCCAGACGGCGAGCCGGTCGCGGAGCTGGGTCACCTGTGCGGAGTCCAGCCCGTACCGGGCGAAACGGCGGTCGGGCACCCGGTCGAGGTACCGGCCGGCGGCCCGGATGTCCGCCGGGTCCAGGGCGGGGTCGAGCTGCCGGGCCAGGTCGAGCAGGTCGGCCACGGTGTAGTGGTCCAGGGCGGCGGCGACGTCGATGTAGTCGCGGACCTCCCGCCGGTTGACCAGCGCGGCGGTCTTGTTGGCGATCAGGTCGCGCAGGTCCATCACCGGGCCGAGGTCCATCACGACCGGACTGCGGTGCCGGTCGAGCCGGGCCAGGCTGAGCCGGATCTGCCGACCGTCGCGCCCGACCACGAAGTCCTTCATGTCCCGGTCGAAGCCGGCGAACAGGTCGGCCAGGTCGCTGTCCGGGTCGGCGTCGAGCACCTCGAACCCGGCCCGTTCCAGGGCGGCCCGGACCTCGGTGGCGGCGGCGAGCGCCGCCCCCTCCACGTCGGCGACCAGGTCCACGTCCTCGGTGGGGCGGGTGACCAGGCCGTGGGCCGCCCAGGCGACCCCGCCGCCGAGGACGAACCGGTGCGGGCCGGCGGCGGTGAGCGCCACCCGGGCCACCTCCCGGTAGAACCCGTGCAGATGATCGGCGCTGTGCAGGTGACCGCTGCTGCCCGGTTGGCCGGCGTTGTCGTCGGGGTGGCCGGCGCTCACGCGGCGCGCAGCCCCCGGTGGCGGGCCTCCCACGCCTGGCGTACCCCGCGCGGCAGGTTCAGCAGCGGCCAGACCCGACGCAGGGTCCGGCCGTCGATCAGCGTGCGCAGGTCGTCGGCGCGGGTGCTCTCCCGCAGCACGTTCTCGTACATCCAGAGGAGCTGGTCGGGGTCGGCGAGGTCGAAGGTGCGGTCGCTGCTCCACATCAACCGCACCGGCAGTTCCACCACCCCGCGCCGGGGGCCGGTCAGCTCGGTGAGGGTGCGGGTGACCACGGCGGGGCGG
>NZ_LRQV01000184.1 GCF_001567585.1 Micromonospora rosaria | reverse complement strand
GGCCCGGCCGGCTGGTCCCGGCGGCCACCACGGCCGGCTGCTCGAAGGCGAACGCCACGCACACCCCCGGGTACATCGCGGTCCGGACGAACCAGCGGTCGCCCGGCCCCAGGCCGGTGAAGACCAGGGTGTACGCCGCGCCGCCCGGCCCGGTGCCGCCGAAGGCCAGCCACGGCGCGTCGCTGCCGTTGACCTTCTCCTCCCCCTCGGCGTCGGCGGTGAAGGTCACCGCGTCGGCGGTCGGGGCGCCGCGCCAGAAGAACCCGCCGTAGCCGGCCCCGCCGGGGCGGCCGTTGGTGGCCGGGCTGCCCAGGTGCACGTCGGCGTCGGCCGGGGCGGTGAGGGTGTAGTCCAGGTCCAGCCGCCAGGCGGCGGTCGGGCCGTCGACCCGGGTGGCGGCGAGCCGCCGTTCCTCGGTAAGCAGCATCCCGCCGGCCCGGTCGCGCCACTGGAGCCGGTGCGCCAGCCGGTCGGGGGCCCGCTCGGTCCACCCGGTGTGGGCGATCCGCCCGTGGTCGTCGAGCCAGGTGTAGCCGGCGTCCCGGACGTAGGTGCGCCCGCCCCACAGGTTGGTGCCGGAGACGTCCTGCACGGTCAGGGAGGCCCCGAGGTGCCAGACGTGGTCGGCGGGAAGGGCGTCGGTGACCGGGGTGCCGGCGAGGGTCCGCACCGGGTGCAGGTACGGCCGGGGGCCGTGCGTGGCGTCCAGGTCCGGGTCGACCACGTACGTGGCCACCGGCGTGCCGTCCACCACCAGGTGGTGCGCGTCGGTCATGCCGCCGCCCTCCGGGTCACCGCGTGCAGGGCGGCGATCGCGTACCCGGCCAGGAGGGTCACCGCCACCGGGTGGACCAGCACGGCGAGGAACCCGGTCAGCAGGGTCACCCCGCTCAGCGCCGCCCAGAGGCCGGGGCGGGCCAGGCAGGTGCCGGCGGCGGACCGGGCCGCGGCCCGCCAGCCGGCGCCCCCGGCCCGGCCCACCTCCACCACGACCAGCCCGGCGTACCCGACCAGGGCCACCGCCACCGCGACGGTGACCAGCAGCGCCGGGGTGCCGCCCGGCACCCGGCCGGCGGCCAGCGCCAGCAGGTCGGCCACGAGCAGCCCGGTGACCAGCACCGCGAGGACGGTCACCGCCGCGCCGGGCAGCAGGGCCCGGCCGAACCGGGCCAGGATGCGCCGGGCGGGCGGCCAGGTCCCGGTCTCCGCCCAGTCGTGCACGGCGGCGCTGGCCGTGCCGACCGCCGCGCCCGCGGTCAGCACCGGCACCGAGGCCAGCACCACCGTGATCCCGACCAGGGCCAGGTCGGTGGCGTCGCGCAGGACGTCCCGCCAGTCCCGGGCGGCCGGGACGGCCTCCACACCCGTGGCGCTCATCGCCGGATCACCTCACCCCTTCAGACCGCTGGTGTTGATGCCCTCGACGAGCATCCGCTGGAAGGCCAGGAAGAACAGGAACACCGGCAGCAGCGACAGCACCGACATGGCGAACATCGGCCCGACCGCGCTCGCGCTGGTGGAGTCGATGAACAGGGTCAGCGCCACCGGCACGGTGTAGTCCTTCAGGTCGGAGAGGAACACCAGTTGCCGGAAGAAGTCGTTCCAGGTCCAGATGAACGAGAAGATCGCGGTGGTGACCAGCGCCGGGCGGCTCAGCGGCAGGATGACGTGCCGGAAGATGCCGAACGAGCTGGCCCCGTCGATCTTGGCGGCCTCGTCCAGCTCGCGCGGGATGCCCCGCATGAACTGCACCATCAGGAAGACGAAGAACGCCTCGGTGGCCAGGAACTGCGGGATCAGCAGCGGCAGGTACGGCCAGTCCCCGCCGACCAGGCCCAGGCTGCGGAACAGGATGTACTGCGGGATGATCAGCACGTGCCCGGGGAGCAGCAGGGTGCCGATCATCACGGCGAACCACATCCCCCGGAACCGGAACTTGAGCCGGGCGAAGGCGTACGCGGCCAGCAGGCAGGAGATCGCGTTGCCGACCACGGTCAGCAGGCTGACCATCGCGCTGTTGAGGAAGAACCGCCCGAAGCTGAAGTCGAAGTTGGTCCACCCATCGGTGTAGTTGCCGGGGGTGAACTCCTCCGGCAGCAGCCCGATGTTGTTGACGATCTCCGCCTGCGACTTGAACGAGGTGCCGATCATCCAGATCAACGGGTACAGCACCACGGCGACGATCGCGATCAGGATGGCCAGGCGCACCGCCTGGCGACCGCCGCCCGGCTTGCGGTTGCCCCTGCGGGCCACCGTCGAGGTCACCGCCACCATCACCGCTCCCCGTCCGAGTAGTGCACCCAGAACCGTCCGGTGCTGAAGAAGATCACCGTGATCAGCGCGATGGCGAGCAGGAAGACCCAGGCCATGGCGGAGGCGTAGCCCATCTCCAGGTTGGTGAAGCCGGAGATGTAGAGGTTCAGCGTGTACATCAGGGTGGAGTCGACCGGTCCGCCGGTGCCGTTGCTCAGCACGAAGGCCGCGGTGAAGCCCTGGAAGCCGTTGATGGTCTCCAGCACCAGGTTGAAGAAGATCACCGGGGAGAGCATCGGCAGGGTGACGTTCCAGAACTGACTGAACTTGCTGGCCCCGTCCACCGAGGCGGCCTCGTACAGCTCGGTGGGGACCTGCTTGAGGCCGGCCAGGAAGATCACCATCGGTGCGCCGAACTGCCAGATGGCCAGCACCATCAGGGTCTGCAGGGCCCACTCCGGGTCGTTGACCCAGGGCTTGCCCTCGATGCCGACCAGCGCCAGGAAGGAGTTGAAGGCGCCGTCGCGGTTGAACATGTTCACCCAGACGATGGCCAGGGCGACGCTGCCACCGAGCAGCGAGGGCAGGTAGAACAGGCTGCGGAACAGGCCGACACCGCGCCAGGCCCGGTTGAGCAGCAGGGCCACGCCGAGCGCGGCGGCGAGCTTCAGCGGTACGGCGATCAGCGCGAACTTCAGGGTCACCTGGACCGCGTGCCAGTACGACGGATCGCTGGTGAACATCCGCTCGTAGTTGGCCAGCCCCACCCACTCGACCTCGGACAGCGGGGTCAGGATGTCGTAGTTGGTGAAGCTGAGGTACAGCGACAACAGCATGGGAATCGCCGTGACGGCCATCAGGCCGAGCAGCCAGGGCGACAGGAAAACGTATCCGGCCAGACCTTCGCCGTGCCGGTTCCGTCCGGCCCCGCGGTTCGCGCGGGGTCGGACGGAACCGTTGCCACGTCGGGTCGGTCCGGGCGCCGTGGTCAGGGCCACGAGCCGGCTCCTCTCCGAACCTCGGTGGTTCAGGCGATCGCGGACTTGCAGGCGGCGTAGAACTGCTCTGCCGCCTGGGCCGGGGTGAGCCGGCCGTACTGGGCTTCCTCGGCGGCCTTGGTCAGCTCGGCGCGGACCTTGCTGTGGCCCTTGATCGGCACCTGCGGCGCCGGGCCGAAGGTCTCCGCGAGCTTCGTCTCCACCTCGATGGACAGCTTCATCGCCGGGTCGGTGACGTCGTCGCTGACCACCCGACGCAGGTCGAGGTTGGAGGGCAGGCCCCGGTCGGTGCCGAGCAGCTTGACCACCTCCTGGTCGTTGACCAGGAAGTTCAGCACGTCGACGGCGACGTCCTTGTGCTTGCTGCCCCGGAAGACCGACCAGTACATCGCGGCCCGCGCCCACTGGGCGCTCGGGTCACCCGGGTAGGCGACCACACCCAGGTCGTCGTTGGTGTTCTTCTTCAGCTCCGGCATCTGGTTGACCCACACCCAGGAGGTGGCGGCCTTGCCGGTGACCACGAGCTGCTTGGTGATGTCGGTGGCGTTGCCCTCGTGGATCACGTCCGGGGTCGGGGTGGCGCCCCGGTCCCGGGCCCCCTTCCACAGCTCGAACCACTTGGTCACGTCCTCGACGGTGAAGCCGAGGTCGTTGCCCTTGTACAGGTCCTTGCCCTGCTGGCGCAGCCACACCCAGAAGGCCTTGTCCACGGCGCTGGCGTCCATCGTGCCGGGGACCTTGGCCTTCTTGCTGACCTCCTCGGCCCAGGCGATGTGCTCCTCCCAGCTCTGGCCGGTGGTCGGCTCGGGGAGGCCGTTCTTGGTCAGCAGGGACTTGTTGTAGACCAGGCCCTGGGTGTTCTCCCCGGCGGCCAGGCCGGCGAGCTTGCCGTCGACCACGCCGTACTGCCAGAGGCTCTCCGGGAACTTGGAGACGTCGAGCTTGCCGTTGTCCTTGTACTCGTTCAGGTCGAGCGTGGTGTTGCGGGCGGCGTACTCGGTGAGGAAGTTGTCGTCGATCTGGAAGATGTCCGGCGGGCTGCCGCCGGCGGTGAGGGTGGCGAGCTTGTCGAAGTAGCCCTGGTTGGCCTGCCACGTCTTCTTGAACGTGACGTTCGGGTTCTTCTTGGTGTACAGCTCCAGCGCCTGCTCGGTGAGCTGGGCGCGGGCGTCACCGCCCCACCAGAAGATGGAGAGTTCGACCTTGCCGTCGGAGCCGGCCTCGTCGTCGCTGCCGCAGGCCACGGCACCGCCGAGGAGCAGCGGCACGGTGACGGCCGTGGCGAGGAAGCGGCGGAGGAATCCCCGGCGGGTGGCCGGGGTACGGTGGGCCTGCCGGGCGGGCGCGCCGGCGGTGGGGGGCGTTGCGGGGTGCATGTGCGCTCACTCCTTGGCGTTAGGAGGCGACTACCTCGCCGGTGGCCGCCCTCGGGCAGCCCGGGTCCGCAGGGCGTTGCGGGCCCGGGCCTTCGCTGACGGCGCCGGCTCGGGTGCGACCGGTGGGTGGTACGGGGCCGGTCGAGTCGCGGATGACCAGTTCGGTCTGGAGCATTAACTGTGCGGTGGTACGTCGGTCGCCGGATGCCGTGCTCCGACCGAGGCCCCGGCGCGGGGCCTCGGTGTCCTGTTGCAGCAGCATGTCGACGGCCGACCGGCCGGCGGCCCCCGTGGGGGTGGCCACCGTCGTCAACTTGGGCCGGGTGAGCCGGCTCAGGGCGATGTCGTCGATGCCGACGACGCTGACGTCCTGCGGGACCCGGACCCCGAGGCTGTCCAGCCCCTCGATGAGGCCGATCGCCATCAGGTCGTTGTAGGCGAGCACGGCGGTGACGCCGCTGCGGCGGACCTGTTCGGCCTGGCCGCCGCCACCGGCCACGGTGGGCGGGTTGGGCCCGAACAGGGTGAGCTCCGCTCCGCCGGCGCGCGCCGCCGCGCCGGCGGAGCGGCGGATCTCCCGGTTGGTCCAGGAGCCCCGGGGACCGCCGAGCAGGCCGATCCGCCGGTGCCCGAGGCCGGTCAGGTGCTCCACGGCCGACCGGGCGCCCTGACCGACGTCCATCATCACGCAGGGCAGGCCGGCGACCTGACGGTTTATCACCACCAGGGGCACCTCGCGGCTGAGCTGCTCGATGAGGCTGTTGCTCATCCGAGGGCTGCACAGCAGCACCCCGTCGACCTGCTTGGCGAGGGCGTGGACCAACTCCTCCTCGGCCGACGGGTCCTCGTTGGTGTCGGCCACGAAGACGTGGTAGTCCCGGTGCCGCGCCTGGCTCTCCGCCGCCTTGATCAGCGGCGGGAAGAACGGGTTGGCGATGTCGGCGATGATCAGGCCGATGTTGTGCGTCCGCCCGGTGATCAGGGCGCGGGCGGCCCGGTTGGGCCGGTAGCCCAGGTCCTCCGCGCAGGCCAGCACCCGGACCCGGGTCTCCGGGTTGACCAGGTGCGGCGCGGAGAAGGTGCGCGAGACGGTGGAGATGTGCACACCGGAGGCCCGTGCGACGTCGCGGATGGTGACTGGCACGGCGGCCCCTTCGTCCGGTGTGGCTGCGGTCACTCAAGTGCCGACAATTAATGCAAACGGTTGCTCCAGTGTCAACGGCGGATGGTTACAGCTGTGTTTCGGTGACGCTCCCACCATGCCCCTTTATCCGGTCAAACTCCGGCAAAAGACACAGGATTCGGTTACATCGTTGACTCGGCGTCATCGAACGTGGTTACTTCACTGCAAACCTTTGCAGCACTGGGAGGCCGTCGGGATGTCATCGATCAAGCAGGGGCGGGTCCGGTACGCGGTGATCGGCACCGGGGCGCGGGCGGAGATGTTCGTCCGCGCCCTGGTCCGCGACCACTCCACCACCGCGGAGCTGGTCGCCTTCGCCGACGTCAACCAGGCTCGGATGGAGGCGCACAACCGGTGGCTCACCGAGCTGGGCCACCCGCCGGTGTCGACCTACCCCGCCGCCGACTTCGCGCTCATGCTCGACAAGGAGCGGGTCGACGTGGTCCTGGTGACCACCACCGACGTCACCCACGACGAGTACATCGTGGCCGCGCTGCACGCCGGCTGCGACGTGGTCACCGAGAAGCCGATGACCGTCGACGCGCCCCGCTGCCAGCGGATCCTGGACGCGGTGGCGGAGACCGGCCGAAAGGTTTCGGTGGCCTTCAACTACCGCTACAACCCTTTGCACGAGCAGCTCCGCCGGCTGATCGCCGACGGCGCGGTCGGCGAGGTCGGCTCGGTGCACTTCGAGTGGCTGCTCGACGTGCGCCACGGCGCCGACTACTTCCGCCGCTGGCACCGGGAGAAGGCCAACTCCGGCGGGCTGATGGTGCACAAGGCCAGCCACCACTTCGACCTGGTCAACTGGTGGCTCGACGCCACCCCGGTGGAGGTGTACGCGGCCGGGCGGCTCTTCTTCTACGGCGAGCCCGGCCAGCGGCACGGGTACGCCCGCGACTACGACCGGGTGCACGGCTCCCCCGCCGCCGCCGACGACCCGTTCGCGCTGCGGATGGCCGAGCACCCCCGGCTGCGCGAGCTCTACCTCGACGCCGAGGGCGAGGACGGGTACCACCGCGACCGCAACGTCTTCGCCCCCGGCGTCACCATCGAGGACGACATGGCGGTGCTGGCGACGTACTCCACCGGCGCGACCATGACCTACCACCTGACCGCGTACGCCCCCTGGGAGGGCTACCGGGTCATGGTCAACGGCAGCCGGGGGCGGCTGGAGCTGGAGGTCGTGGAGAGCGAGTTCGTCAGCCCCGCCGCGGCCGGCGCGCTCAAGGGCGCCGCCCTGCACGGCAACGAGGCCGCCGCCGAGGGCGGGTCGGCGACGCTGACCCTGCGCCCGTACTGGGAGCCGCCCCGGCCGATCACGGTCGACGGGTACACCCGGGAGGGCCACGGCGGCGCCGACGCCCGGATGACCGCGGTGCTCTTCGGCGGGGCGACCGATCCGCTCGGCCGCGCCGCGACCGCCCGCGACGGCGCGCTCGCCCTGCTCACCGGCCTGGCCGCCAACCGGTCCTTCGAGACCGGCCAGGCCGTCCGGGTCGCCGACCTGCTCACCCTCCCCTGATCCGCAAGGAGCCACACACCGTGTCCGATCCCCGATCCGATCTGCTGTTACCCGCCGATCCCGGCGTGCGGGCCCTGGCCCGCCGGCTGCACGCGCTGGCGGCCGAGCAGCCGATCATCTCGCCGCACGGCCACGTCGACCCGGCCATCCTGGCCGAGGACCGGCCGTTCCCGGACCCGGCGCAACTGCTCATCGTGCCCGACCACTACGTCACCCGGATGCTGCTCAGCCAGGGCGTCCCGCCGTCCCGGCTCGGGGTGCCGAGCGTGGACGGCAGCCCGGTGGAGACCGACGGCCGGGCCATCTGGCGGCTCTTCGCCGCGCACTGGCACCTGTTCCGGGGCACCCCGTCGCGGCTGTGGCTGGAGGAGACCTTCCGGGACGTCTTCGGGGTGACCACCGCGCTCTCCCCGGCCACCGCCGACGAGGTCTACGACGCCATCGCCACCCGACTGGCCGAGCCGGCGTTCCGGCCCCGGGCGCTGTTCGACCGGTTCCGCATCGAGGTGCTGGCCACCACCGAGTCGCCCCTGGACGACCTGGGCCGGCACGCCAAGCTCGCCGCCGACGGCTGGGGCGGGCCAGGCGGGAAGGTAATCACCACGTTCCGCCCGGACAACGTGGTCGACATGGAGTTCGACCACTGGGCGGCCAACGTCGACCAGCTCGGCGAGGTCGCCGGGGAGGACACCGGCAGCTACGCCGGGTACCTGCGGGCGCTGCGCCGGCGCCGGGAGGCGTTCATCGCCGCCGGGGCCACCTCGTCGGACCACGGCCACCCGACCGCCCGGACCCTGGCGCTGGGCGAGGCCGACGCGGCGGCGCTGTACGACAAGGGCCGTCGGGGCGAGGCCGACGCCGCCGACGCCGAGGCGTTCCGGGCGCACATGCTGGTGGAGTTCGCCCGGATGTCGCTCGACGACGGCCTGGTGCTGCAACTGCACCCCGGCGCGGTGCGCAACCACAACCGCTGGCTGTACGCCACCCACGGCCGCGACGTCGGCGGGGACATCCCGCAGGCCACCGAGTACCTGCACGCGCTCACCCCGCTGCTGGACGCGTACGGCAACGACCCCCGGCTGCGGGTGGTGGTCTACACCCTCGACGAGTACACCTTCACCCGGGAGCTGGCCCCCCTCGCCGGTGGGTACGCCGCGCTCTACCTCGGCGCGCCCTGGTGGTTCCTGGACTCCCCGGAGGTGCTGCGCCGGTTCCGCGAGTCGGTCACCGAGACCGCCGGCTTCTACAACACCGCCGGGTTCGTCGACGACACCCGCGCGTTCTGCTCCATCCCGGTGCGCCACGACGTGGCCCGCCGCATCGACGCCGGCTTCCTGGCCCGCCTGGTCGCCGAGCACCGCCTCACCGAGGACGAGGCCGCCGAGACCATCGTCGACCTGGCGTACCGGCTGCCCCGGAAGGTTTTCAAGATCGGAGAGTCCCACCTGTGACCGTCACCATCACCTCCGTCGACGTCCACGACGTGCGGTTCCCCACCGCGGCGGCCGGCGACGGTTCCGACGCCATCAACCGGGGCGACTACTCGGCGACGTACGTCGAGCTGTCCACCGATGCCGGCCCGACCGGGGCCGGGTTCACCTTCACCAACGGCCGGGGCAACGAGATCACCTGCGCCGCCGTCGAGGCCCTGGCCCACCACGTCCGGGGCAAGACCGTCGAGGAGATCGCCGCCGAGCCGGTGGCCTTCTGGCGCTCGCTCAGCGCCGACGTGCAACTGCGCTGGCTGGGCCCGGAGAAGGGCGTCATCCACATGGCCACCGGCGCGATCGTCAACGCCGTGTGGGACCTGCGCGCCAAGCTGGCCGGCAAGCCGATGTGGCGGTTCCTCGCCGAGGCCCCCACCGAGGAGCTGGTCGCCAGCATCGACTTCCACCACATCACCGACGCGCTCACCCCGGACGAGGCCACCGCGATCCTCGACAAGGGACGCGACGGGATGGCCGACCGGCTGGCCGAGCTGGAGCGCGACGGCTTCCCCTCGTACACCACCTCGGTGGGCTGGCTCGGATACCCCGACGACAAGGTCCGGGCGCTGACCCGCGAGGCGTACGCCCAGGGGTGGCGGGCGATGAAGATGAAGGTCGGCGGCCCGCTCGACGACGACGTGCGCCGGGCCCGGATCATCCGGGAGGAGATCGGCCCGGACGCGCTGCTGATGATGGACGCCAACCAGGTGTGGGACGTCGACGAGGCGATCTCGAACATGGCGGCGCTGGCCGAGAGCGACCCGTACTGGATCGAGGAGCCGACGCACGCCGACGACATCCTCGGCCACGCCCGCATCGCCCGCGCGGTCACCGAGCTGACCGGCGGCCGGTGCCGGGTCGCCACCGGTGAGGTGGCCGCCAACCGGGTCATCTTCAAGCAGCTGCTCCAGGCCGAGGCGATCGGCGTGATGCAGATCGACGCCTGCCGGGTCGGCGGGGTCAACGAGGTGCTGTCCGAGATCGTGATGGCGGCCAAGTTCGGAGTGCCGATCTGCCCGCACTCCGGCGGCGTCGGCCTCTGCGAGTACGTGCAGCACCTGGCGATCTTCGACTACCTGCGGGTGGGCACCAGCCTGGACGGCCGGATGGTCGAGTACGTCGACCACCTGCACGAGCACTTCGTCGACCCGGTCCGGACCCGGGGCGGGCGGTACCTGCTGCCCACCCGGCCCGGGTACAGCACCACGATGAAGCCGGCCTCGATCGCCGAGTACCGCTTCCCGGACGGGCCGGTATGGCGGTGACCGTCGGCGTGTCCCGGCTCGGCCTGGGCACGCTGCGACAGGTGCCGGCGGAGAGCCGGCCGCTGGTACGCCCCGGAAGCGTCCCGGTCGGCATCGTCCACCTGGGGCTCGGCGCGTTCCACCGGGCTCACCAGGCGGTCTACACCGAAGAGGCGATCGGGGTGGCCGGCGGGAACTGGGGCATCGTCGGCGTCGCGCCGCGCAGTCGCACCGTCATCGAGCCGCTCGCCGAGCAGGACTGCCTGTTCAGCGTGACCACCCTCTCCGGGGAGGGCAGCACCACCCGCGTGGTGGGGGCCCTCGCCGGGGTCCGGCACGCCGCCAGCGAGCCGCAGGCCGTGGTCGACCTGCTCGCCGACCCGGCCGTGCGGGTGGTCACCCTGACGGTGACCGAGAAGGCGTACCAGCTCGACCCGGTCACCGGGAAGCTGCGGGCCGACCCGGAGGTCGCCGCCGACCTGACCACCGACCGGCCGCCGACCACGGTGCCGGGGCTGCTGCTGCGCGGCCTGGCCGCGCGGGCGGCGGCCGACGCCGGGCCGGTCGCCCTGGTGAGCTGCGACAACCTGCCGGCCAACGGCACCCGGCTGCGCGGCCTGGTGCACCAGGCGCTGCGCCAGGCCCGGGTGCCCGACGGGCTGCTGGACTGGGTCGCCGACCAGGTCACCTTCCCGGGGACGATGGTGGACCGGATCGTGCCGGCCAGCACCCCGGACACCCTGGCGGCGGCGCGGCGGGCGCTCGGCGTGAGCG
>NZ_LRQV01000183.1 GCF_001567585.1 Micromonospora rosaria | reverse complement strand
GGGGTCCTGCCCCACCCCCCGACCCCCCGCGCCCCCGCGACCAGCCGCTGATGGTGGCGGCACCGGTCCCACCCCGGCCGAGCCCGGTCGCCCGCCTGCGCCGGCGGGCCCGCCGCGTGCCCCGGTTCACCGGCCCCCAGCTCGCCGTGCTGGCAGGCGGGCTCCTGGTCAACGTCGGCTCGTTCTCGGTCTACCCGTACCTGGCGGTCCTGCTGCGCGAGCGGCTGGGCGTGGGCATGGCGCAGGTCGGGGTGGTGCTCGGCGCGGCGACCCTGGTGCAGTTCGCCAGCGCGCCGCTGACCGCGGCCCTGGCCGAACGGATCGGGCTGAAACGGTCCCTGGTCGGCGCCCTGGCCCTGTACAGCCTCGGTGGCGTCGCCTTCCTCGCGGGGGCGGGGAGCCCGGCGCTCACCGTGGCGGGCCTGCTGCTCGTCTCGGCGGGCGGGTCGCTGTACTCCCCGGCGTACCGCAGCTACCTGGTGCACGGGGCGGGGCCGGAGCACCGACCCCGGCTGGTCTCCGCCGGCAACGCCGCCGGGAACCTCGGCATCGCCCTCGGGCCGGTGGTGGGGGCACTGCTCGTCCGGCACCCGGCCACGATGTTCACCGTCGTCACGGTGGTCTACGTCAGTGTCGCGGTCGGCCACCTGTTCCTGCCCCGGGAACAGCGCACCGGGGACGCCCCGCCGGTGGAGCCGTTCCGGCGGATGCTGCACGGCCTCGCGGTGCTGCCGTTCCTGGTGACCGCGCTCTCCTTCTACGTGCACATGCAGTTCTACCAGTACCTGTCCAGCTACGCGCAGGGCCGCGTCGCCACCCTGCTCTACGGCGCGGCCATGATGGGGTACTCCCTCGGTCTGGTGCTCGTGCAGCCCCTGGTGGCGCGGCGGGTCGCGGCGGCCAGCTACCCGAGGGCCATGGCGGTCGGGTTCGGCTGCCTCGGCGCGGGCATGGTCGCCTTCGCCGGCGGCACCGGCGTCGCCGTGGCGGCCGGGGTCGCCGCGATCAGCGTCGGCAGCGCGGTGCTGTTCCTCAAGAACGACCTGGAGGCGCTGGCCGGTTCCCGGCGGTCGGCGACCGTGGTCTTCGGCCAGCAGCGACTGGCGGTGGGGGCCGGCTCCTTCCTCAGCGGGGTGCTCGGCGGCACCGTCTACGGGTTCTTCGAGGACACCGCGCAGCTGCCGGTGTTCTGGCTGGTCGTGGCCGCGCAGTGCGTCCTGCTTCCGCCGCTGGTGTATCTGTGGGGGCGGCGGCTGCGCGCCGGGCGGGCCACGACCTGACCCGGGCCGCCCCGGCCGGGCGGCGGCCTCCGTCACCCGCCGGGGGTGAACCGGTCGGGCGGGCCGCCGCCCCTACCCGGTCACCGGTGCGCCAGCCGTCGGCGGCGGCCCGGCCGGCTGCCCGGTGGGCGGGTCCGGGAGCGGGAAACCGCGCCGCTGCCACGACATGCTGGACCAGGGCGGGGAGAGCGTGTGCAGGGAGGCGATCTCGACGGGCGCCAGCCCCGCCGGGTCCGGGGCGTCGCGGTGCCGGGCGAAGACCTTCTCGACGTACCGGTGCCCGGTGTCGGCGCCGACCACGAGGTGCACCCGCTCCGGGTGCCGCCCGGCCTCCCAGCACCCGACCAGGTACGCCGCTCCGGTGGACAGCCCGGCGAAGACCGCGTGCCGGCGCATCAGCGCCACGGTGCCGGCCATGGCGTACCGGAAGGTCAGCCAGTGCACCTGGTCGTACAGTTCGTGCCGGACGTTGTCGAAGGGGATGGCGCTGCCGATCCCGGCGATGATCGCCTCCGGGTCCTGGAACCGGTCACTGCCGAAGCTCACGCTGCCGAACGGCTGGACCCCGACCAGCCGGGCCGAGGGGTCGTCCTGCCGGATCGGCCCGATCAGGCCGGCGCTCGACGCGCCGGTGCCGACGCTGGCCACCACGGCCAGGGGCGCGCCGGGCAGCGCCGCGCGCACCAGCGCCGCCATCTCCGCGTACCCCAGCCGGTGCACCGGGTCGTGGTACTGGCGCATCCAGTGCATCCCCGGGTTGCGCCGCAGCAACTCCTGGACCCGGGCCACCCGCCGGTGCTGGTCGAGGCGCAGGTCCTGCTCGGCCGGCATCTGGTCCACGGTGGCGCCGAGGATCTCCAACTGCGAGCGGATGGTCGGCGTCACCGTCGTCGAGGCCACGATGTGGCAGCGCAGCCCGTACCGGTGGCAGACCATGGCCAGCGCGAGGGCGTAGATGCCGCTGGAACTGTCCACGAGGGTGTCCCCGGGGCGGACGGTGCCCGCCTCCACCAGGGACCGTACCGCCCCCAGCGCGGCGTAGATCTTCAGCGTCTCGAAACGGGCGAGGACCAGGTTGTCCGACAGCCGGATGAGGCTGGGTGCCTTGAGCGCGTCGGTGACGTGGGAGTGCAGCGGCGGGCTCGTCGACGGGTCCCTGGAGGGCATGGCGGGTCGCTCCTCGATACGGTCGGGGTGGGTGCTGGCCGTGGTGCCGGGCGGCGGCCCCGGTACGGCGGGAACCCGACCCGGTGCCCTTTTCGCATAGTCGCTGGTCGATTCGATGGTGGGCCGGAAGGGCGTTTCCCGGTCCGGCTGGTCGCGGGTCCGTCTCGCGGGTGCGCGTCGCCGCTCTCCTCGTTCGACGGATTGGTCGCCTGTTCGATGGCCCTGGTTCCCCGTGTCCCGCCGCGACGCCACCGGAGACGCTAAGACCTGCGTCGATCGGTCGAGTGGCCTGGACGCTGTTCGTGGCGGCACGGTGTCGACGATTCTCCGACCGCGACCGGGGAACTTCTCCACGCCCCCGCCCGACCTGTAGGGCGACAGCCGTCGGACGAATCGGAGCTGCCGGTGAAGTGGTACGAGGACGACACGTTCTGGGTGGACTTCGCGGGGGCGCTGTTCAGCCCCGGGCGGCAGGCGGAGGCGTGCCGGTGGGTCCGCACGTCCCCGCTGCTGCGCCTGCCGGCGGGGGCCACCGTGCTGGACCTGGGCTGCGGGCCCGGCACCTATCTCGTGCCGCTGGCCACCGGCGGCGCCCGGGTGACCGGGGTGGACCTCAGCGCGGTGCTGCTGGAGCGGGCCCGGGTGGCGGCCGAGGCCGCCGGGGCGACGGTCCGGCTGGTCCGCGCCGACATGCGCAGCTTCGTCGAACCCGACACCTACGACCTGGTGGTCAGCATGTACACCTCGTTCGGCTACTTCACCGACCCGGCGCAGAACCAGCTCGTGCTGCACAACGTCCGGCGGAGCCTGGTGCCGGGCGGTCGCCTGCTGCTGGACCTGTTCAGCAAGGAGGTCTTCGCCCGCTGGGCCGGCACCCCGAAGGTGGTCGACGTCGACGGCGGCACCCTGTTCATGCGGGACACCATCCTCGACGACTGGACCCGCTTCCGCAGCGACTGGACCCTGGTGCGCGGCGACACCGCCCGCCACGGCCACTTCGAACAGTTCGTCTACAGCGCCGCCGAGGTCCGCGCCATGCTGGCCGCCGCCGGCTTCACCGGGATCCGCTGTTTCGGCGGCCTCGCCGGTGAACCGTACGACCACCGGGCCACCCGGCTGGTCGTCGAGGCCACCCGGGCCGGGCGGCCGGAGGCGGAGGCGACGCCGTGACCATCGCGCTGGTCGAGTCCCTGACCTTCGGGCTGGCCCGGCTGCGCGACGCCGCCGCCGAGGCCGGTCACCGGCTCTGCCTGCTCACCCGCGACCGCTCGTGGTACGCCTGGGAACTCGACCGTCTCGCCCCGCACGACCTGACGGTGGTCGACGTCGACACCACCGACGTCCGGGCCTGCGCCGAGGCCCTCGACCGCCTCGACGACCTCGCCGCACTGGTCAACTCCACCGACACCTGGATGCTGACCGGAGCCGAGCTGGCCGACCGCTTCGGCCTACCCACTCTCGGCCTCGACACCGCCCGTACCCTGCGGGACAAGGTCGAGGTCCGGACCCGGCTGCACCGGGCGGGGCTGAGCCGCGCCGCCGCGATCCGGGTGCCGCCGACGGCGCGGGCCCTCACCGACGCGGTCGCCGCCGTCGGCTACCCGGCGATCGTCAAGGACGCGGCCGGCACCTCGTCCCGGGGCGTCTGGCTGATCCGCGACGACACCGAACGCGACCGGGCCGCCCGGGAGGTCCCGGCCGCCACCCTGCTCGGCCGGCACCTGGTGGCCGAGCCGTACTTTCCCGGGCCGGTCTACAGCGCCGAGACGGTGACCTGGCAGGGCCGCACGACGCTGCTCGGGGTGGCCGTGCACGTCCACACCCCGGAACCGGTCCGCCGGGAGGAGGCCGTCGCCTTCCCGGTCGCGCTCCCCGCCGCCGAACTCGACCACCTCCGGAGCTGGATCGGCGCGGTCCTGGCCACCGTCGGGTTCCGCGCCGGCGTCGCCCACACCGAGTTCGCCCGGACCCCCGACGGTCCCGAGGTGGTGGAGGTCAACGGCCGTATCGCCGGGGCGGTCATCGGCGAGATGATGTGCCGCAGCCTGGAGACCAACGTGTACACCGCCGTCGTGGACACCGCCCTCGGCCGTCGCCCCCGGCTGCTGGACACCCCGGTGACCCCGCGCCGGGGCTTCGGGATGACCTTCCTGCACCCGCCCGTCCCCGGCCGGCTCGCCGGCTGGCGGGGGACCGAACGGCTCGCGCTCTTCCCCGGCCACCCCGAGTTCTTCCCCACCGCCCGGGTCGGGGACCCGATCGTCCACCTCGCCGACCAGCGTGGCTGTACCGCCCTGGTGCTGGCCGAGGGGCCCACCGCCGAACTGGGCCTGTACCACTCGCTGGCCGCCGCCGGCACCGTCGGCCACGACCTCCGACCGCTGGACGCACCGACGACAGGAGCCACCGCGTGAACACCCACGGACCGGACACCTACGGCCGGCTCAACGCCGACGTCTACGACGAGTGGCACGCCGACCTCGACCCGACCGACGCCGTGCACCGCCTGGCCGACCTGATCGACCAGGGCCCGGCCGGACCCGTCCTCGAACTCGCCGTCGGCACCGGCCGGGTCACCATCCCCCTCGCCGCCCGCGGCGTCGACCTGCGCGGCATCGACGCCTCCGAGGAGATGGTGCAGCGGCTGCGCGCCAAACCCGGCGGCGCGACGATCCCCGTCACGATCGGCGACATGGTCGACGTCGACCCGGGCACCGACGACGACTTCGCGATGATCTTCGTGGTCTTCACCACCTTTTTCTTCCTGATGAGCCAGGAGGACCAGGTGCGCTGCTTCGCCAACGTGGCCCGGCGGCTGCTGCCCGGCGGCCGGTTCGTGCTGGAGTGCCTCGTGCCGGACCTGGCCCGCTACCAGCGCCAGCAGAGCGTCGACGCGCACCGGGTCGACCTCGACCACGTCCGCCTGGTCGCCGTCCGCCACGACCCCGTCGAACAGCGGTTCGCCGGCCAGCACATCCTGATCAGCAACGACGGCATCCGGCTGGCCCCGGTCGCCATGCGGTACGCCTGGCCGTCCGAACTCGACCTGATGGCCCGGCTGGCCGGGCTCGACCGCCGGCACCGGTGGGGCGGCTGGCGCCACGAGCCCTACCTCGGCACCGGCACCCACGTCACCGTGTACGAGAAGCCCGCCCGACCGGCGTCCTGACCGAGGGGAACGAGAAGAACCAGATGAGACGACCATCGACCGCGCGGCTCCGCGCCGCGCTCGGCATCACCGTCGTGGCCGTGGCCTCCGCCGGCTGCGGCGCCACCGTCGAACCGGTGGCCATCCCGGACGGCGCCCCCGCGCCCCGACAGGTCACCGTGGTCAACTGCGGCCGGGAGGTGACCTACGACAAGGTGCCCGAACATGCCGTCGTCTACGACGTCGGCATGTCGGAGATGATGTTCTCGCTGGGGCTGGCCCCCCGCACCCGGGGCTGGGTGGCCAACAAGGTCTACGGCGGCATCGAGACCTCCGCCTACCGGGCCGACTTCGACCGGGTCGACCGCCTCGGCGACAGCCGGATCAGCCTGGAGATCGTGCTCAACGCCAAGGCCGACTGGGTCTTCGCCGGCAACAACCAGGGTTTCGTCGAGTCCCGGGGGATCACCCCGGCGATCCTCGCCACCCACGGCGTGGCCAGCTACGTCCTCACCGAGACCTGCGCCAACACCGCCGACTCGGCCGGCGCGATGGACCCGGTCGACGGCGTCTACACCGACTACCGCAACCTCGGCCGGATCTTCGACGTCGCCGACCGCGCCGAGCAGACGATCGCCGACCTGCAACGGCGGCTCGCCGCGGCCTCCGCCGGGAAACCCGCCACCCCGGCCCGGGTCCTGGTCTCCGACGTCTACGAGGACAAGCCCTACGTGGCCGGGGCGGCCAGCATCGCCACCGCGATCGTCGAACAGGCCGGCGGTCGCAACGTCACCGAGGACATCACCCGGACCTGGGACAGCGTCGGCTGGGAGACCGTGGTCGCCGCCGACCCCGAGGTGATCGTGATCGTCGACTACGGCGTGCCGTACGAGGAGAAGAAGAAGGCCCTGATGAACACCCCGTCGATGCGCAACGTCACCGCCGTCCGGGAGGGACGGATCTTCCGCCTGGAGTTCGCCGACGTGATGGCGGGACCCCGGGTCGCCACCTCGGCCGAGAAGCTCGCCGCGTACCTGCGGTCCGTCGGCAAGTGACCGGGTGCGGTCCGGCGGTGCCCCGGACCGCACCGGGCGGCTCACCCGCCCGGCATGTCGTACAGCAACTGGGTCGCCCCGGTGCGCGGATGCGTGACCACCACGGCCGCCACCCCGAAGACGGCGCGTACCAGGTCGGGGGTGAGCACCTGCGTCGGCGGCCCGACCGCGACCAGGCGACCCTGGTCCAGCACGGCGATCCGGTCGCAGACCGAGGCGGCGAGGTTCAGGTCGTGCAGCGCCACGAGCGTGGTCAGCCCGGCCCGCCGGAGCAGGCCCAGCAGGGCGAGCTGGTGGCGGATGTCGAGGTGGTTGGTGGGCTCGTCCAGGACGAGGACCCGGGGCTGCTGCACCAGCGCCCGGGCGATGAGGACCCGCTGGCGTTCCCCGCCGGAGAGGGTGAGCACACTGCGGTGCGCCAGGTGCGCCACGTCGAGCCGGTCCAGGGCCTGCTGGCACAGCTCCCGCTCCGCGCCGGTCACCTGCTGGTGGTCGCGGCGGTGCGGCGCCCGGCCCATGGCGACCACCTCGAAGACGGTGAAGTCGAGTTCGGCCCGTTGCTCCTGGGTCAGCGCGGCCACCCGGCGGGCGGCCCGCCGTCGCGGCATCCCGTGCAGGTCCTCGCCGTCGAGCAGGACCCGGCCCACGGTGGGGGTCAGGGCCCGGTACACGCAGCGCAGGGTGGTGGACTTGCCGCTGCCGTTCGGCCCCACCAACCCCACCACCTCGTCGTGGCCGACCCGCAGGCCCAGCGCCGCCACCAGGTCCCGGCCGTCGACCGTGACAGTCAGGTCGTCGAGTACGAGCTCCATCAGCGTCCTCCGAACAGGTAGCCGCGACGCCGCATCAGGGTGATGAAGACGGGCACCCCCACCAGGGCGGTGACCACCCCGATCGGCAGTTCCAGCGGGGCGACGATCACCCGGCAGAGCAGGTCCACCCAGACCAGGAAGACGCCCCCCACCAGGGGCGCGACGACCAGGACCCGCCGGTGGCCGGAGCCCACCAGCATCCGGACCAGGTGCGGCATGATCAGCCCCACGAAGCCGATCACCCCGCTGACCGCCACCAGCACCCCGGTCACCGCGGCGGTCAGGACGAACAGCCGCCGCCGGAACGCGGTGCTGTCGACACCGAGGCTGGCCGAGGTCTCGTCGCCCATCGAGAGCACGTCCAGCGACCGGCTGCTGCGCCAGAGCAGCACGAAGGCCACCGCCGTCACCCCGGTCGCCACCGGCAGCGAGGTCCAGTTCGCGGTGCCCAGACCACCCAGCGTCCAGTACAGGATGGTCCGGGCGGCGTCACCGCGCGGGGAGAGGAACACCAGCAGGCTGGTCACCGCCTGGAAGGCGTACGCCATGGCGATGCCGGTCAGCACCAGCCGCAGCGGCGTGAGGCCGGCGGCGCTGCGGGCCGCCACGAAGACCAGCGTCGCCGCGGCGAGCGCCCCGCCGAAGGCCGCCACCGACAGGGCGTAGACACCCAGCGCGGCGAACATCCCGAACACCGCCACCAGGCACGCGCCGACCGACGCCCCGGACGAGATGCCCAGCACGTACGGGTCGGCCAGGGCGTTGCGGACCATCGCCTGGGTGGCCGTGCCGACCATGCTCAGGCCGCCGCCCACCACCACCGCCAGCAGCACCCGGGGCGCCCGGACGTCCCACACGATCGAGTACGCGGTCACCTCGTCGGCCCGGATCGACCCCCCGGTCAGCGCCGCGCCCAGGTAGCGGACCGTGTCCGGCAGCGGCACACTCGTCGGCCCGAGGGCGATACCCAGCAGGACCGAGGCGACCAGCACCAGGGCCAGGGCCAGGACCATCGGCAGCAGGGGACGGTCCGCCGGGGCACCACCCGCCCCGGGAGCCGTCGCCGGAACCGGCCGGAGTGTCGGCGCCTCCCCGGCCACCAGGCCGGCCCGGTGTGGTCCAGAGCTCATCGGCTGTCCTCTCTCCTGGCAGGGCGCGGTCCACGGTGGGCGGGCCCGCCGGGCCGGACCGCCACCCGGCCGTCCGGCCTCCCGGGTGGAGCGGTCGCCGGTCGCGCCCGAGAGCCCGCCCACCATAGGTCGCGTCAGCGATCGACAAAGTTCCATCGCGCGGGGAGGTCCTCGACCGGGCGACCGGACCGCGGTCAGCGGTCGTCGGGGTCCCGCCGCGGTGCGCGGGCGCGGGCCGCCGCCGCGAAGGAGGCGTTGAGCCGGGCCAGGTCGTCGGTCTCACCGGTGGCCTCGGCCCGGTCGGCCGCCCGGTCGAGCCGGGCCTGCTCCCGGCGGTCCGCGCGGACCCACTGCCGGACCAGCAGCACCATGACGACGACGGCGGGAACCTCCCCGAACGCCCAGGCGATGCCGGCGCCGAGCCGCTGGTCGTCGAGCGGGTCGGCCGCCCAGTCGGGGTTGACGGCCAGGTACCAGTCGGGGGCGATCAGCGTGGTGCTCTGCATCAGGACGAGACCGAAGAAGCCGTGCGCCATCATCGCCGCGAGGTGGACGAGCACCAGGATCGGGTGCGGCACCCTCGGCCGGCCCGGATCCACGCCGATCAGCACCCAGAACAGCAGGTACCCGGCGAGCACGACGTGACCGGTCATGGCCAGGTGCCCCAGGTGCGAGCGCATCAGGGTGCCGAGCAGGTCGCTGAAGTACAGGCCGAACAGGCTGCCCGAGTAGACGACCAGCGCCACGACCGGGTGGGTGAGCAGCCGGGCGACCCGGCTGTGCAGCACCAGCAGCAACCACTCCCGGGCTCCCCGGACCTGCGGGTCGGCGGGGCGGCGCAGCGCGCGCAGCGCCAGGGTGACCGGGGCGCCGCCGACGAGCAGGATCGGCACCAGCATGGACAGCACCATGTGCTGCACCATGTGCACGCTGAACAGCACGGTCGCGTACCGGGCCACGCCCAGGTTCGTGACGGCGACCAGCAGCAGCATCCCGGCGAGCCACCTGGCGGTCCGGGCCGGCGACCAGGGATGTCCGGCCCGGCGCAGCCGGCGGACCCCGGCCAGGTAGCCGCCGATCCCGGCCACGGCGACGGTGAGCAGGACCATGTCGGGCAGGGGCTGGCCGAGCAGGTTCGCCGCGGTGGGCGGGCCCGGCATCGGGAAACCGAGCAGCTCGGTGCGGGGATCGGCGTCGGCGGGCTCGCCGGCCGGGGTGGGGCTGCGCGACAGTGCCACCGACAGCCCGACGGTGGCGGCGAAGACGACCAGCTCACCGGCGGCCAGCCGGCCGAAGGACCGGCCCCGGCCCGCGCGCAGCGCCGGCAGGGTCCGCATCCGGTGCACGGCGCCGAGCACCCCCACCACGACCAGGGCGGCCACCTTGCCGAGCAGCAGCCACCCGTACCGGGACCGCCACAGTTCCTCGACCGCGCCGAGGCGGACCGCGGCGTTGGTCAGCCCGCTGACCGTGACGGCCACGAAGCAGGCCAGCGCGAGCCGGCTGTACCGGGCGGCGGCGTCGGCCAGGTGCCGACTGCGCCGGATCACCAGCAGCGCGGCCAGCCCGCCGACCCACACGGCGGCCCCGAGCACGTGCAGGGCGAGGCTGGTCACCGCGACCTGGTGGTTGCCCGCCCCGGCGGCGTGTCCGGTGAACGCGGGCGGCACCACCCCGACCAGGGCGAGCGCCGCCACCACGGCGGCCAGGCCCCGGGACACCCCGGCGCGGGCCACCACCGCCACGGTCAGCGCCAGTCCCGCCTGCACCAGCAGCGCCTGCCCCTGCGCGATCGAGGTGGCGAAGCTGACGACCGTCGCCCCGCCGATCCGGCCGAGGGGTACCCCGAGCAGGTCCGAGACGGTCAGCACGAGCAGCGCGCCGGCGGCGGTGGCCCAGCCGAACGCCGTCGCGCTCGCCCGACGCAGCAGCAGCCAGCCGTGCGGGGAGACGCTGCCCCGGTCGCCGGGCAGCAGGAACGCGGCGGTCACCGCCATGCCCACGGTCAGCGTGGCGAGCCCGTCGGCGAGCAACCGGGCCACCGGCAGCGCCCAGGTGGTGGCCGGGCCGGGGTCGGGCAGGCCGGGGATCACCGCCGCCAGGGCGCCACCGGCCCGCAGGGCCAGCACCAGGACGGCCACGGCCGACGCTCCCGCCACCAGTCCGGTACCCCAGCCGGCCCAGCCCTCGCCGGGGCCGCCACCGCTGCGCCGGCCGGGGTCCGGGGCGGGGGTGACGGGGCCGCCGGACGGACCGGCGGGCGCGGGACGGTGACGGGTGTGCGGCATGGCGGGACCTGGCATTCGGTAGGACGG
>NZ_LRQV01000182.1 GCF_001567585.1 Micromonospora rosaria | reverse complement strand
TTGGAAAGCGTGTTGGGTTCACACCCTCACGAGTTCGAATCTCGTATCCTCCGCTCGCTTGAGCAGCACGAACGACAGGGCCGGCCCCCGAAGGGACCGGCCCTGAGTCGTGTCTACGGTCGCTCTCGTCTCAGTTGTCGTCTCACTTGCCCTGTTCCGGCTGGTCGGGCGGCGGCTCGGCGGCCTTCTCCCCCGGCCCGCCCGGCGGGTCGCCCCAGAGCAGTCCGCCGAGTTGCTGCGCGATGTCCCGGCGTACCTGGTCGGTCATGTGCTGGTACCGGACGGCCATCGCTGAGTTGGACCAGCCCATGATGCCCATCACGGCGCGGCCGGAGACGCCGAGGACCAGGAGCACGGTGGCGGCGGTATGGCGAGCGTCGTGCAGCCGGCCGTCCCGCACTCCGGCGAGCTTGAGCAACCGTTTCCACTCGTCGTAATCCGTCGCCTGGTGGATCGCCTCGCCGGTCGGCGAGGCGAAGACCCACCCTTCGTCCCGCCAGAGTTGCGCGGCGGTTTCACGCTCGGCGTCCTGTTCTTTCCGGTGCCGCCGCAGCAGGTCGATCAAGGCATCCGGCAGACCGATCGAGCGTCGACCAGCACGCGATTTCGTGTCCGCCGCAACCGGGCGTTCGTTCACCCGCTCGGGGCATTGACCGTGCAACTTCTGTTCGCACTTGCCATCGCAGCCGTGCCGCCATTTCGGCCGAAGTAATGCCCGGCGGACGGTAAGCGATCCGTTGTTCAAATCCACGTCCGACCATTTCAAGCCCAGCGCTTCGCCCTGGCGCAGGCCGAGCGCCAGGGCCACCGCCCATCGGGCGCTGTTTCGCCGGGACGCTGCCGCACGAAGGATCGCCTGCACCTCCGGAACGGAGTACGGCTGCACCTCGGAATCCGGCAGGCGGGGCGGTTTAGCCAGCGCGGCAGGATTCCGGGCGAGGTGACCACGGCGAACCGCCTCGCCGAGTGCCGTGCGGATGGTCCGGTGCGCCTGGTGGGCGGTGCCGGCCGCGCTGCCGTTGTCCATCATCCGGACGTACAGCCGTTCCAGGTGTTCCGGTTCCAGGCGGTCAAGGCGGTGGGCACCGACACCGGGGATCAGATGCCGACGAACGGCGACCCGGTAGCCGTCAAGCGTGTTCGTACGGACCACCGGGCCGGCAATGTTCTCGACCCAGTGCGTTAGCCACTTCTCGACAGTCCAACGGCTTCCCGGCTTTCGAACCGTGCCGTTGTCGCGCTCCCGCTCTAGGGCGCGAACCTTGCGGATTACCTCGGCCTCGGTTTTCGCCTGAACATGCCGCCGGTCCGGCTTGCCATCGTCCTTGATGCCGACAGTTACTCGGCCATGCCAGTAACCATCACCACCCTTGTAAATACTGGATGCACCATTCGGCTTTCTTCCCACTCGTCAGGCTCCTTTCGTCAGGCGGCGTGGTCGAGTTGCGTCGGGTCGGACAGGAGGCTCTGCACGTACTCGTCAAGGCAGAAGGTGGGAACTCGGCGCAGGCGGCCGATGGTGACGGTGCGAATCTGGCCCGTCTTGATCAGGGCGTACATCGTGGTGCGGCCGATGCCGAGTCGTTCTGCGGCCTGCTCGATGGTCAAAACCACGCGGTTGTCGGGGGTGGTCATCGGTGGGTTTCCTCCCTCGGGATGGCGTCGGGGTAGATGCGCTGGAACATCGGGGGTCGGGGTAGCGCCAGGAGACGTGGCGGATAAGCAGCGCGTGGGTGATGGCGTCGAGTGGCGACTGTTTCAGCGGGTGTGCCGTGCAGCCTGATTGGCACGGTGGGTGCCTTCCGGTCGGCAACGGTCACTTGTGGAGGTACAGGGAGGTATCGCCGCAGATCGGCGTAGAGCGACCCGCTGAAAGCGCCGTAGGCGCAAGATTTCGGGTGTCCCGGTGGTGGGCATAGGGCGTGGCGCTCTCAGGCGCTCTCAGCGGGTCGCTTCCGGTCATCGGGGGCCGGTCGGGTAGCCGGTGCCGCCCGGTGGTAGGGCCGGGAAGCGTTGACACGTTGACAATCCGCCGACCTGCGGGCGTTTCCGCAGGTGGTGACGGGCGCGTGGGTGTCAACGGGGGCCGTTGACAGGCGTTGACACCCGTTGACACCGGGCGGGCCGGCGGGTGGGTTGTCAACGCCTGTCAGCGGCTGTCAACGCGGCCCGTTGACAGCCTCGCGTGTGTTCTGATCTGCTGAAACGTCGCTGTCGGGGTCGGGTGTCAGCGTGTCAACGCTTCCAGGCTCCTGTTCGGCGGTGGCGCGGGGGTGGAGTTCGTAGCGTCCGTCCGGCCCGTTGCGGACCCATCCGAGGGCGGTCAGTTCGGCGAGCACCGACGACACCTCATCGGACTTCGGGAGCCGGCGGGACACGCGGCGGTGTAGCTCGCGGCGGGTGAAGGTGGTCATGCCCTTGGTGGTGAGCACGCCGAGCACGTAGCGGGCGTTCTCGATCGTGGTGTCGCTGCCGATGGTGGTGAGCGCGGCCCGGTAGTGCGCGGCGAAAAACTCGGCGAGGCGTACGGCGTCGGTCATGCGGTCGGCGTCGATGGGGCGTCGCCAGGCGTCGGCGGGGTGGTGGGCAACGTGCAGCAACCCCGCCAACCGGAGGGTTGCTCCGGAGAGCTTGTTGCCCCATTCGCGCATGTCGTACAGGCTGCCGCCGGGGCGTAGCTCTGCCTCCACCTGTTCGGCGGCGACCCGCCGGACCGCGCCGGCCTCGGGCGTGAGGACGACGACGGCGGGGTCTTCCCACTCGGCGAGGGTGGCTGCCAGGTCGTGTATTCGCTGCCGGTAGCCGGCGGTCACCGGCTCGGCGATCGGCGGCGTGTCCACGGCCCGGTAGCCGGCGAGGGAGCGCGGAAGCGCGAACAGGAACCGGGCCGGCAGGCCACGTCCGGCGAGGTCGGCGTTGCCGCCGAACTTGCGCAGCACGGTGGGTTGCGCCATCACGCACACCGTGAGGGCCGGTTTCTCGACCGACGCGCCTTCGCGGGTCTGCCGTTCGTTGCTCATCGGCTGCCCGGCGTGACCCTTCAAGTAGGGGTCAAGGTTGGGTGCGCCGGAGTACCGGCCGGCGAGGGTGTCGAAGATGCCGCCTTCATCGCTGATGATCGCCATGCGTCCGCCGTTGGCGGCCATCAACCCGATCAGGGCCTCGGGTGTGGCGTCGTCCACGATGAGTTTGGGCAGGCTGGGAACGGTGATGGCCTCGGCGGCGATGGCGGCGGCGACCGCCTCGGCGGCGGCGTCGTCGCGCTTACCGGGGTCGGTGGCTTTCGCGGCTTGCGCTTTGGCTTGCTCGGCCTGCCGGTCGGCGATGTCGCGCAGGGCGGTGGCTTCGGCGATCCTCGGGCGTGCCGCCTCGGCCAACGTGGTCTGTGCGGCGAACAGGGGTGCGGTCATCGCCCGGTGCACGGGTGACTTCCGCTCGCCGGGGCCGGCGATGACGGCGGCGAAGATGTTCACCGGCTCCCGCCACCCCGCGACGGGTTCGACCTCCAACCGGCCACCCGCACAAGCAGAGAGCACGGCCACCGCGAGGGTGCCGGCCATGGCGGGGTCGGTCTGGGTAAACCGGGCAACGCCGGTCACCATGTCGCCCAACCATCGGGGAAACACGTCGACCGGAAACGGCGGCGGCGCGGCGGTCGGCCCGGTCAAGGGCACTGGAACATCCCACAGCGGGCCACCGGGTGGCGGTGGGTTGGTGGCGTCCTGGTGGTCGGTGACGAGGTGGAGGCGGGCGGCGGTCATGCGGCACGTCCTTCCGTGGGTGATGCGAGGTGGCGGTGGTCGGTGACAACCGGGGTTGTCGGTGCGCGCGCCAGCTCGGCGAGGCGGGCCATCTGTTCGGGCATCCCGCGTGTGCCGTCGAGAGGCCGGATGGCGTGAGGCCATACGGCAGTCACGGGGTCGGCGTAGTCGCGGCCAGCCAGCACGGTCACGGTGCCGGCCACGTCGATACCGAGGCGGCGGGCTTGCGCCCGGAGGGTCGGCACGGTGACCGCGCCGGGTTGTCCCATACGCAGCTCGTACGGCTCGATCACGGTGTCAGGGGTGACCAGGCCGTGACGGGCGGACAGGATGACCAGCCGGCCTCCGATGCGGTCGGCCACGCGGCGGCACGCCCGGTGGTAGCTGCCGGTGTACAGGCATCCTGCGGGGGCGGGTCGGTCGAGTTTGGCCGTGCCGCACGGCACGATCACCACCGCGTTGTTCCGGCCCTTCACGGTGGCCCGCATCCGGGCGTTCACCGGCTCGGCGTATGCCTTCGCGGCGGCCTGCCGGCTGGTACCCACGGCGCGGCCCACGTCGGCGTAGCTCCACCCGTCGATGAGCACCAGGTCGACCGCGAGCCAATCCCGTGCTTCCCGGCACGCGGCTTCGAGCGCGGCCAGCGCGGTCAGGACTTCCGAGGGATTCCGGGCGGCGGCCAGGTCGGCGGCCAGGTTGCCGACGTGGCCGGCCGTCGGGTGGAGCTGGGCCGCGCGGCGACAACCGGGGTTGTCACCGGGCCGGGTCACGCGGCCACCGTCCGGGGACGGCGGGCACCAGCGGCGAGGCCGGAACGGACGGTGCGGTACACCTCGGCGGGCCGCAGCCCCGCCGCCGCCCCGGCCTGTTCCAGCAGGGTTCGGGCGTCGTCTTCGGGCAGCGCGCCACCGGCTGCGAGTTGGCCGAGGGCCACAGCGGCGATGTACAAGGCGCGGTTACGTTCCCCGCTGGCCGCTGAGGTCACCCGCTCCACCTCGCGGGTGACGGCGGCGCGGACGTAGGCCCCGGTGCGGTTGGCGGGCAGGTCGACCACCACCGGCCGCTGCGGCGGCAACGGGGCCGGGGCGAGTAGCCCGGCGAGCCATGCGGGCAGCGGTCCGGGGTCAACGTCCAGATCGACCGTGTAGGGCCGACCGGCGACCGTGCTTCCGGCGCCCACGACGTACCCGCCGTGCGCGCGGGTGTCGACGGCCGGGCCGATGGTGCCGGCGGTGTTCCGCAGTGCCGGGCCGGCGGCGGGGTGGCGGTAGTAGAGGTGCGCGCCACCTCGGCCGGTCGTGACGGTGTACGTCGGGTCGACGGTCCCGCCGTGCCGGTCGGTCAGGGCGGTGAGGGTGTCCAGGCCGGACGGCCCACCGTCGGGGGTGACGTCCAGGTCGACCACGACCAGCCCGGACGGGCCGCACGCCACCCCGATGCCGTAGGGGCGGGTCGACCAGGCGCGGCGGATGCGGGTCGGGTCGGTGGTGGCGCGGTCTTCCCACCCGAGGTGTCGGCTGGCGGCGCGGCAGCGCGGGTCGCGGCCGGTGCAGTCGGCGGCAGCGTGGTCGGGGAAGGCGGGCCGCTTGTCGTCGGGCCGGAGGGGGAAGACGTGCCAGCCTCGTGCGGCGTGGTCGAGCGCGGTGGCGAGCAGGTCGTCAGGCACCGGGGGTCTCCTTCCATGCGGGGGCGCGTCGGGCGCGGGCGGTGTCGAGGTCGATCAGCGCCGCACCCTGCCCACCCCGGTCGACCGGACGGCCGGGGGCGGGGCGGGCGGTGGCGGTGAGCGCGAGCCGCAGGTAGACGCGGTGCCGTCCGGCGTCGACCCCGGCAAGCGGGTGCGGGTCACCGCAGAACACCACATAGGCGGCGGCGGTCAGGGCGTCGATGGCGGCGGCGAGTTCCGGCGGAGTGCCGGTCAACCAGACCTCCATCACCCGGCCCTCCGGGGTGCCGGCCGCGCGGCGATGCCCGCGCGGGTTACCGCCTGGCGGATGTCGGCGAGTAGCCCGACCAACTGTCGGCGGGCGGCCACCTCGGTCGGCGCGAGAGCGACCCGTAGCCGGACTTCGGCGTGGTCGCGGCCGGCGGTGCTCCGCACCCGCACGAGGACGGCGCGGGCACGGCCGGGCAGGTCGACCACCAACTCTTCGGAGCGGTGTTCGCCGAGGTTGCAGCGGTGATCCCGGCCGCACCAATCGGTGTGACCGGTGCGGGCGTTGCGGCGGGTCATCGCTTGCTCGCGTCGTACTCGTCGTGCAGGTGGTTGATGACGTGCCGGCCGACGCGCAGCCGGAGTCCGGTGCCGGCGCAGCGTCGGCAGTCACGGCGTGCGCGGGCGAGTCGGGAGCGTGCGCGGCCGGTGGCGTGGCAGGTGCGGCAGCGTCCGAACGGGGCAACCACACACGCGGTGAGGTAACCGAGCGTGACAAGGATCAAGGTGAGGCAGGGTAGGCTAGCGATCATGGCGCGGAAGTCCACAAGTGCCTCCACGGGCGGTTTCAGGGCGTAGAGCAGGTAGGGCGCTAGGTGGCTAGCGTCCTGATGGGGGTTGATGTGTGGGGCTAGCGGTGCCGCTAGGTCTAGCGGGTGCGCGGGGCTAGACCTAGCGGCCCGGATTGGGTTAGCTCGCCTTCCGTCGCCGGTCACGCTCGGTTACGGCGGTGGTGATGTCGTCGCGGTGGATGCCCTTGCGGTTGGCTCCCTTGCCGGTGGCCGGGTCGGTGCCCCAGACCTGCCGGCCGACCGGCACCCGGTACGGCTTGAGCGCCGCAGCCAACTGCGCCGGCTCCCACCCGCTGTAGATGTCGGGCCGCAGCTCGGCGAGCCGGGCGACGACGGTCTCTGACCACACCTTCGGCTCGCCGGCCGGGACGACGGTGAGGATGTCGTCCAACAGGGTGTCCGCCGGGCCGCCGGTCGGCTCCGGGGCCTGCCCCACCGCGTAGCCGGTCAGCGTGCCGGCAGCCTCGCGGAGCGCGTGAGCGCGGGTGACGACCTTCTCGACGTGCTCGGTCGCGGCGAGGTTCGTCCGCACGGTCACGGCTTCTTCCACCGCGCCGGAGTCGTCCGCGCCGAGCAGGATGCCCACCCCCTTGTGAGCGCGCTGGAAGCGGGACGAGTCGTAGCCGGCCGGGTACGAGCCGGCACCCAACACCGCCTCGGAGGACTGCCACGTCATCGTCTTCAACGCGAAGCGGGTACCGATGTTGTCGCGTAGGTCGGTTGGCACGGCCTTTCCGTCGGGTTTCTGCGTCGCCAAGAGGATGATGATGCCGACGGACGGGCCGACCTTGCACAGCTCGGTCAGCAGCTCCACGATCTCCTTGCCGTGCTCCGGGTGCCCGCTGTAGCGCTGGAACTCATCGATCGCCACGAGGACCGGCCACAGCTTCAACGCGCGCTTGTCGGCGATTTCCCGCGTGACCTTGGATTCGGGGCACAGGTCCGGGGGCAGGGTGGCGATGGTGTCGTACCGGCGGTTCATGTCCGCCACCAGCGCGCGGAGGTCTTCGACCAGGCCGAGCACCACGTCATCGCGTACGCCGTAGCCGGCGCGGTGGGCGATGCGCTCGAACGCCCGCCAGTCCTGCCCACCCTTGCCGTCATAGACGTGCAGTTCCACCGACGCATCCAGCGCGGCGGCCAGTACGGGCAGGCGGGCGGCGAACGTCTTGCCCATGCGCGGGATCGCACCCACCAGCAGAGACGTGAACATCAGCAGCAGCGGCACCGGCCGGCCACGCTGGTCCTGGCCGAACGGGAACGGCGCGAACACGTCGACGGTGCCCTTGTCGATCAGCGGCCACAGCCCCGACGCCTTCGCGTAGGGGTCTTCATCAGCGACCCACAGCGCCAACCGGCGCGCGGAACCGGCGGTGCCGCGTACCCGCTCCGGCCACACCTGCACCTCATCCAGGTCCAGGCCGGCGGCGAGGTCGGTGCGCTTCTTGAGCGCCTTCTCGGCGTTCGTCCAGTAGGGCAGGTCCACCACCGCCCGCCACCCCGGACCGTCGCGCATGATCGGCACCGGGAACGTGATCAGGTCATCGGGCTTACACAGCCCAGCGGCCAGGAACGCCCGCGTCACCACGTCGGCCGACAGCCGCCGCGCCCTGGGCGTCACCGCCGCCACGTCCACCAGCGGCTTGTCCTTCGGCGACCCGGCCAGCCCGAACACCGCCACAGCGGCGGTGAGCATCAACCACCGCTGCCACGACCCGGCCAGCACCGCCAGCACCGCCACCGTGGGCAGGCCGAGCAGCAGCACCGCCGACACCACCAGCGACCGCCACCGCACCCGCGCGTCACGCTGCCGCGACAGCTTGAGGTACAGCTCAGCATCCTCGCGCCGCACAGCGGCGAGACGGACGGGGATGCCCTCGGCGTCGGTCGTCCACCGCACGAGCGCGCCCAACAGGCGGGCGATACCAAACGGGGCACGCCACGCGAGCCGGGCGGCGTACTTCGGGGCGCGGGTCAGGTGGTAGAGGCTGACGTGGGCGACGTGCGACAGCGCCCACCGGCCGGCGGCGAGCAGCTCGCCACGCGAGCGCAGCCACGGCGGCACGATCGGCCGCCGCATCGCCGACCGGCCCGCCAGCACCGCCGCCATACCGGACGGCTCGGAAACCGCAGGCGGGTCCACCGGCGGCGGCACGTCGTCGTCCAGGTCGTCCGCCTCGTCGTCCAGGTCCACGGCGAACGACCGCACGTCGGGCTTGCGGCGTCGCGCGGCCAGGTCAACCACCTCGGCATCCGGGCCGGTGGCGGACACGTCCGCTTCGGCGGCCTGCCAGTCGAACCGGTCGTCAGGGTTGTTGCTCATGTCGGCTCCTTCCAGGTCAGGCGGCAAGTCGGGCGTCGATGAGCGCGAGGTCGACACGGTCCTTGGGCCGGCAGGTGGTGAGCTTCGAGCGGCGTACCTCGGCCAGCGGGGCGAACGGGATACCGGCGTGCCACTCGGCGGCGGCGATCAGGTCATCGGTGTCGAAGCCGGGTAGCCACCGGTCGGTCGCCTCGATCTGGAGCCGCACCATCTGGCCGTGACCGGACGGTGCCGGCACCGGGCGGCCCATGGCGGTCAGCCGTTCCCACGCCGCGCCCCGAGCGACCACTTCCAGGTCGCCGAGGGTGGTGCGCAGGTTGTGAGCCAGCAGCGGCCCGGACCCGAACACCACGAAGTCGCGGGCAGGCAGGTCGAGTGCGCGGAGCATGCGGATCAGCGGGTGCCGGTCGACGTGGTTCACGCGGCCACCACCAGCGCGGCAGCGAACAGGAACCCGACGTGCGCCGACTGGTCGAGGGCGTACAGGCCGCCCCCGCGCTCCAACCACGTCGGGTCCTTGCCGAGCCAGTCGGCAAGCCGCCGCAGCGGCACCCGCCGATCGATGACGTAGTGCGACACGGCCGACACCAGCAGCCCGGCCACCGTCTGCCCCACCGGCAGCGACAACCCGAGCAGCACACCAACCACGGTGAGCGCGGCGGCGGCGGTAGCGGTGTAGGTGACGACGTGAGCGATACAGGCGATCCGACCGGACCAGCCCGGCGCACCCTTGCAGGTCGCCTGATGCTGACTTTGAATCCAGTGGTCGCCCACCTGATGAGCGGCGTAGAGGGTGGCAAACACGGCGGCGAACACCGCCACCGGGTCAGATGCGAACATGGAAGCCTCTCCCTGAGGTCTGCGGACGGACGGGATGGGCCGGCGGCACAGCGGGTTTCCTAGGCCTTGGGCTGTGCCGCCGGGCGGGGCTAGTGCTGCTCGCGGACCAGGTGCGCCAGCGCCGCGCCCATGCCGAGGACGGCGACGGGGAGGCAGGCGACGGCGGTGGTGATCCACCACGGAGCCGACGTGATACCGGCGGCCACGAGCAGGTGGTAGGCGACCTGACCGAGCGCGCCGATCGCGAGCGACCCGAGAGCGGACCACTTGGCGAACCGGCGTGCCCGGTCCGGTACCCGGCCGGACAGCCACACGTACAGGGCGTACGCGCCGTAGGTCTCGACCCCGATCGGCAGCGTGATCGCGCTGTTGATGGAGAAGCTGTCCCAGATGCCCGGCAGCGGGTGAACCACCCCGAACCCGGTGAGTCCGCCGAGTCCGACCCAGCCGGACCAGATCGCCACGAACGCCGGCAGGGCGAGCAGCACCACCGGCCACACCACCGCCGCACCAGGCCGGGCGGGCGGGTCGGTCGGGGTGGGCGTGCCCGGGTGACTGACCGGCGTGACCTGCTCGACCGGCGCGGGCGGCGTGATCTCCGGCGCGGGGACCGAGCCCGGTTCGGCCGGCGGCGCGGACTCGGCTACGACCGGGGTAGGCAGCGGGTCCGGACCGATCGGCTCGACGTAGTCCCACGGGGCGACGGCCGGCACGTCGGCGCGCTGGAGCACTTCGCGCGCCAACTCTCGGAGGTAGTCCGACGCGGTCGGGTCGGCCGCGATCCGGCGCGCCGCGTCGGTAAGGTCGGCGTCGGTCGCGCCGCCCGTGCCGCCCCGAACGAGGTTGTAGGTCGCGGTGTCCCTGGCGGCGACCTCCCGGGCCTCATCCTCGATCAGCCGCGTACGCAGCTCGCTGGCCTTCGGAGCGCCGATGCGGTACTCGGTCATCAGCCGGTTGCGCGAGGGAATCTCGCCCAGCTCGGCGGTGAGCTTGCGAGCGGCGGGCAACAGCTCGGCAACCGGCTGCGGGAACTTCGTGCCGTTGATGGTCGGGGCGGTCATCGGGGGTCCTTCCGGTTGGCTGGTCGGGGGATCGGGAACGGTCGGTGCTCGCTGACGTTGTGGGCGCGGCCGGCGGCGGCGGTGCCGGTGAACCCGGCCGGGCCGGCGGTGTGGGACACATGCGGGCTGGTCGACCAGCGCGACCGAGTGCGCTTCGGCGGGTGGTCGGCCATCAGCCGGCCTGGTGGGTGTCGAGCACGTCGGCGAGCAGGTCGCGGTGGGCGGGGAACACCTGCCCGGCGTAGACCTCGGTCAGGTGGCGAACCACGCAGTCGTAGTCGACGGCGGGCACCCACACGGCGCGGCGGGCGTCGTCACGGCCGACCACGTCGGGGAGAACACGCCAGCCGTGACCGAGGTCGACGCGAACGGGGGTGGTGACCATCCAAGCCTCGTCGGAGGCGCGCGGGTCGGGCACATAGCGGGCCGGCAGCGTCTTCGCCCACG
>NZ_LRQV01000181.1 GCF_001567585.1 Micromonospora rosaria | reverse complement strand
TGGTCGCGGGGGCGCGGGGGGTCGGGGGGTGGGGCAGGACCCCGAGGCCGGGCGCGTCGCCCAGGACGATCCGCCCCCGGTCGAGCCCGAGGCCCCGGAAGGGGGGATCCCGCAGGAGGAACTGGCTGTCGAGGTCGATCCGGTGGGCCAGGGGTGCCAGCAGGGCGGCCTGGCTGAGCGCCAACTCCGACTCGCAGTTGCAGCTGAGCATCACCGCCAGGTCGAGTCGCCGGGCGGCCCGCATCACCCGCGCGGTGGCCCGGACGCCGCCGGACTTGGCCAGCTTGACCACCACCCCGTCGGCGAGGTGCCGGGCGGTGTGGACGCTGGCCACGTCGGTGCAGCCCTCGTCGAGGAAGACCGGCAGCCGGTCGGGCAGTTCCCGGTACCGGCGGTAGGCGTCGACGTCCCCCGTGGGGAAGGGCTGCTCGACGAGCTGGATGTCCAGCTCCCGCAGGCGCGGGGTCAGGTCCCGGGCCGTGTCGAAGTCCCACGCCTCGTTGGCGTCGATCCGGATCGGCAGGGTCGTCGCGGCCCGGACGGCGACGAGCCGCGCGAGGTCCCGGGCGTCGCGGACCTTCATCTTGAGCGCCCCCACCGGCGGCGCGGCGGCCACCGCCGCCAGGGTCCCGGGGGTGTCGGCGATGCCGATGGTGTGGCCGGTCGGCTGCGCCAGGGTGCGGGGCTGGCCGAAGAGCTGCCAGGTCGGTCGCCCGGCGACCCGGCCCAGCCAGTCGTGCACCGCGCCGTCGAGGGCCATCCGGGCGCCGACGGGGGCGTCCCAGTCCGCCACCCGGTCGAGGACCCGGTCGGGGTCCGACAGGTCGTCACCGAGGACCGTCGCCCCCTCGGCGTCGACCGCCTCGACGACCTCGTCGAGGTGCTCGCCGTGCGCCCAGGCCGGCGTTCCCTCGCCCTGGCCGGCGACGCCACGGTGCACGATCGTGGCGACGCAGGTGTCGATCGAGTCGTAGGCGAGGCGGGAGCTGCGGAAGGTGGTCAGCAGGCGCAGGGTCGTCCGGCGGACGCGCACTTCCATGGGTGTCAGCATGCCACGACACCCCCCTTGAATCCAGCACTGTCGATCACTGCCCGGAGTGGCCCCGGCACCGCCTCCGCTGCGGGGCGCGGCGGCACCGACGGCCGGGAACTTCCGGTGGATCTTTCCCGACCCATCACGTACCTGCCCAGGTCGGGCCGGTGCGTGACCGGGTGCCAGCAGGGAGGACCGTCCATTGTCGCCGACCGCCCCACCGTGGCTCTTGCCACCGGTTCGCGCCGACCACCACACTGATGACCTTGACGATCCGGTACCGGAGCCACTCCCCGGGCCACTCGACGGGCGCCGCCCGTCGGCCCCGACCAGCAGGACCCGACTCCCCCATCGACCGCTCCGTCGGCACCCCCACCGGTTCGTGGGGACACCGCCGACCTCCGGCCGGAACCGCCAGGTCACCGGTCCCGTTCCAGGAGGTGCCGCACCGTGTCACCACGTACCCGCCGCCGAGGCACACCCACCCTGCGGCTCCTCGCGGCGGGGCTGCTGCTCGCCGTCGCCGGCTGCTCTGCCGGCGGGGACGAGGCTCCGGCCGTGGACCAGCCCCGGACCGCCCCGGCGGTGACCATCGCCGTCGCCGGTGACGAGGGCACCCTGACCCCGTACACGTACACGACCGGGTATCCCGGCTACAACCTGCTGACCCTGGTCTTCGACACCCTGCTGACGCTGGACACCGGCAACCAGGTCACCCCGCTGCTGGCCACCGGGCTGACGACCAGCCCGGACAGCAGGGTCTTCACCCTGCCGCTGCGCAGCGACGTCACCTGGCACGACGGCAGACCGTTTACGGCCGACGACGTGGTGTTCACCATCGACTACTACCGCCAGCACGACACGGTGCGGTTCGCCGCCCCACTGGCCGGGGTGGACACCGTGCAGGTCCGCGACGGCGCGGTGGTCGTCACGCTCAGCCGTCCGGACCCGGAGTTCCCGGTCCGGCTCCTGGCGGACATGCCGATCCTGCCCCGGCACGTGTGGTCGACGATCACCGACCCGGAGCAGGCACCGGTCACCGCGGCGGTCGGCACCGGTCCGTACCGGCTGGCCAGCTACGAGCCGGACCGCCGGTACGAACTGACCGCCCACACCGGCTACCCGATCGGTACGCCGCGCGTCGAGAAGCTCACCGTGTCGGTCATTCCGGAGCAGCAGACCGCGCTGGCCGCGCTGCGCACCGGCGAGGTGCAGATGGTCGCCGGCACCGTACCGGCGAACCTGAAGGACCAGCTCGCCGGCCAGCGGGGCGTCACGGTGGCCACCGGATCCCACTTCGGCAGCACCCTGCTGGTCTTCAACGACGGCAAGGCCCCGTTCGACCGGGTCGAGGTGCGCCGCGCCCTCGCCGCGGCGATCGACACCACCGACCTGGTCGACACCATCCTGCTCGGCCAGGGCACCGTCGGCAGCCCCGGCTTCTGGCACCCGCAGGCCCCGGGCGCGGACACCGGCCTGCGGCACACCCACGATCCCGCCGCCGCCACCGCGGCCCTGGACGCCCTCGGCGCCGCCCCCGGCGCCGACGGGATCCGCGTCCTCGACGGCCGGCCCCTCGCCTTCGACCTGCTCGTCTACGCCAACAGCCCGGACCGTGTCCGGGCCGCGGAACTCATCAGCGAGATGCTCGGCACGGTCGGCGTCAAGGCGACCGTCCGGGCCATGGACGCCGACTCGGTCGACGCGAAGGTGTGGCCGGACTTCGACGTCGCCAAGGGACGTGACTTCGACCTCGCCCTGTGGGGCTGGTCCGCCCCGACGATGACCGACTACACCCGGCTCGCCGGGTTGGTCGCCAGCGATCCGAAGGTGGGCCGGCTGAACGTGACCGGCATCGTCGACCCCGAACTCGACGCCGCCGCCGCCGAACTGAACGCCACCACCACGCTGGCCGACCGGCAGGCCGCCGCCGGACGGCTGCAGCAGCTCATCGCGGCGAAGACCCCGTTCGTGACCCTGTACTACCCGGCCGGGGCCTACGCGTACCGCAGCGACGTCTTCGCCGGCTGGACCTACCAGCAGGGGGCGGGGCTGCTGCACCGGCACTCCCTCGTCGCGGGCAACGACTGAGATGACCACGACGTCGCGCCCGGCCCGCACCCGGACCGGGCTGGGCCGGGCCGCGCTGGGCCGGGCCGGCGGGTACCTGGCCGTGCTGGCGGTCGCGCTGACCATCACGTTCCTGCTGCCCCGGGCCCTGCCGGGCGGTCCGCTGCGGACCATCGGCGGCGCCGACGTCGGCGACCTGGACCCGGCCGCGCGGGCGCAGGTCGTCGCCGCCTACGGGCTGGACCGGCCGCTGCACGTCCAGTTCGGCCACTACCTGGCGGACCTGGTCCGGCTCGACTTCGGCACGTCGTTCACCGGCGGCCGTCCGGTCGTGCAGGCGATCGCCGACGCGCTGCCCTGGACGCTGCTGCTCGTGGGCACCAGCTTGCTGCTCACCGCCACCATCGGGGTGCTGCTCGGGGTGGTCGCCGGGCTGCGCCGACGACACGGCCGGGGCAACCTGCTGCTGGCCGGGGTGCTGCTGCTCGACGCCGCGCCCGCGTTCTGGGTCGGCATGCTCTGCATCCTGTTCTTCGGCGTGCACCTCGGGGCGCTCCCCACCTTCGGCGCCAGCACGCCGGGCCACACCGGGCTGGCCGCGGTCGGTGACCTCGCCGCCCACCTGGTGCTGCCCGTCGGGGTGCTGGTGGCCACCGGCATCGGGCAGTTCTTCCTGGTGACCCGCTTCTCGGTGGCATCGGCCCTGCACGCCCCGCACGTCGAGCACGCGCACGCCCGGGGCGTCCCGTACCGGCGGGTGGTCACCCGCCACCTGCTCCGGCCGGCCCTGCTGCCGGTGCACACCCAACTGATGATGGAGCTCGGCTGGCTGGTCGGTGGCGCGCTCGTCGTCGAGACCGTCTTCGCCTATCCCGGCCTGGGCCGGCTCACCTTCGACGCGATCCAGGGGCGTGACTACCCCATGATGCAGGGCACCTTCCTCACCCTCGTCGTCACCGTCCTGGCGATGAACGCCCTCGCCGACCTCACCTATCCGCTGCTCGATCCGCGCATCCGCGCCCGGAGCCGGTCGTGAGGGCGGGCCGGGTGGCCGGCGGGACCGGCATCGTGCTGCTGGGGGCCCTGGCCGTGGTCGCGGCCGTCGGGCCCTGGCTGCTGGGCACCGACGGCCGGGAGCGCGTCGCCCGGCCGTACGCGCCGCCGTCGGCCGAGCACTGGCTCGGCGCCGACGACCTCGGCCGGGACCTGTTCGCCCAACTCGTGATCGGCGCCCGGGGGTCGCTCGGCATCGCCCTGCTCGTGGCGGTGGCGGCCACCACCGTCGCGGCGCTGGTGGGAGGGCTCGCCGGGCTGGTGCCGCCGTGGGCCTCGGCGCTCGTCATGCGAAGCGTCGACCTGATCCTGGCGCTGCCCTTCCTGCCCCTGCTGATCCTCGCGGCGGCCTTCCTGGGGCCGAGCCTCGGCGTGCGGGCGGTGGTGGTGGCCGCCCTGCTCTGGGCCGGGCCCGCCCGGCTGGTCCGGGCCGGGGTCCTCGCCGCGTGGTCGCGCGGCCACCTCCAGGCCGCCCGGGCGATGGGCGCGTCCGCCTGGTACCTGCTGTGGCGGCACGCCTCGCCGGTCGTCGCGCCACTGCTCGTGCCGGTCTTCGTGCGGGCCGCGATGACCGCCATCGTCCTGGACGCCAGTCTCGCCTTCCTCGGTCTGGGTGACCCGACGCTCCCGAGCTGGGGCACCATGATCCACTGGGCGTCGGTGCGGGGTGCGATGCTCACCGACGCCTGGCTGTGGTGGGCGCTGCCCCCCGGCCTGGCGATCGTGGCCACCGTCACCGCCCTCGCCCTGGTCGGGGTGGCCACCGAGGACCGTCTCAACCCGACCCTCCGGCAGGCCCGCTGATGCTGACCGTCACCGACCTCACCGTCGTCTACCCCACCGGCCAGCCGGCCGCCCGCGGCGTCGACCTGACCGTCGCCGCCGGCGAGATCGTGGCGCTGGCCGGGGAGACCGGCTCCGGCAAGTCCACCGTCGCCAAGGCCCTGCTCGGGCTCCTGCCGGCGGGCTCCACGGTCACCGGCAGCGCCCGCCTCGACGATGTGGAACTCGTCGACCGCACCGGCCGCGACTGGTACGGCATCCGGGGCAGCCGGATCGGCATCGTGCCCCAGGGGGCGATGACCGGACTCAACCCGGTCCGCCGCGTCGGCGACCAGCTCGTCGAGATCGTCCGGCTGCACACCGGGGCGTCCCGGCCCGCCGCCATTGCCCGGACGGTCGACCTGCTCGGCCGGGTCCGGCTGCCGGCGGCCACCGCCCACGCCTACCCCCACCAGCTCTCCGGCGGGCAACGTCAACGGGTGGCCATCGCCCTGGCCCTGGCCGGTGAGCCCCGGCTCGTCGTCGCCGACGAGCCCACCACCGGACTCGACCTGGTCACCCAGAACCACCTCCTGGACCTGCTGGTCGACCTGCGTACCCGCAGCCAGGTCGGCATGCTGATCATCTCCCACGACCTGCCGGCGCTGCGCGGCGTCGCCGACCGGATCGCGGTCATGTACGCCGGCACGCTCGTCGAGTCCGGGCCGGCCACCGGCGCCGCCCACCACCCGTACACCCGGGGGTTGCTCGCGGCGACGCCGTCGCTGCGCCGGGACGTGGCCTGGACGAGCATCCCGGGCACCGCCCCGGCGCGGGCCGAGCTGACCCCGGGGTGTTCCTTCGCCGCCCGCTGCCCCTGGACGAGCGGGACCTGTCACACCGACCGGCCCTCGCCGGTGGCCCTCGGCCCGGCCGTGGTCACCTGCCACCAGCCGAGCGCCGACCGGCCGCTGCTGTTCCCCACCGTCGCGGTGCCACCGGCCCCCGCCGTGCCGCCCGCCCAGGGGCGACAGCCGGCGTCCCCCGACCCGGGCGCGGGCCACGGCGGCACCCGCAGTCCCGAGGCGGACCACGGCGGCCCCCGGGCGGGCAGCGGTGCACCCGTGGCGGTGCTGACCGGTGTGGGCCACGTCTACCGCAGCCGCCACCGCCGCACCACGGCGCTGGCCGGCGTGGACCTCCGGTTGTCGCCGGGGACGATCCTCGGCGTCGTCGGCGAGAGCGGCAGCGGCAAGAGCACCCTCGGGCAGATCCTGCTCGGCCTGCTGCGGCCCACCACCGGGCGGGTCGAGGTGGCCGGCACCGACCTGTCCCCGCTGCGCGGGCGGCGGCTGCGGGCCGTCCGCCACCGGCTCGGCTTCGTCGCCCAGGACCCCTACACCACCCTGCACCCGGCGATGCCGGTGGCGGACCTCGTCGCGGAGCCGCTGCGGATCGCCGGGGTCCCGGCCCGCCTGCACCCCGACCGGGTCCGGCGGGCCCTGCACCTGGCCGGTGCGCCCGCCGACCTGCTCGACAGCCGGCCCGATCAGCTCTCCGGCGGTCAGCGCCAGCGCGTCGCCATCGCCCGGGCCCTCGTCGGCGAACCCGTGCTGCTGATCGCCGACGAGGCCACCTCGATGCTCGACGTCTCCACCCGCGCCGGGATCGCCTCGACCCTGCGGCACCTCGCCGACACGATCGGCCTGGCCGTCCTGTTCATCACCCACGACCTCGGCGAGGCCGTCCAGGCCTGCGACCGGATCGTCGTCCTACACGAGGGCGTACCGGTGCAGCAGGGGCCTCCCCGCGACGTCATCGACCGGCCCCGCCCCGGCTACCCGGCCGACCTGGTGGCCGCCGCCCACCGGCACCTCGGCCCGGACCCGGTGGGCTGACCCTGCGGGTCGCGGCCGGCACGGGGGTGCGTCGTCGGCCGACCGGGTCCACGGTGTGCCGTTCCGGCAAAAGAACTTGTCGGCCGGGCCCGGCCGGGGGCAGGTTCGGGGCGACGGGTGGTCACCGGTAGCGGGGCCCCGGCCCGTCACCCACCAGCGAGGAGAGCAGACGATGGACGCCCAGTTCTGGGACGAGCGGTACCGCAGCCGGGACCAGTTGTTCAGCGGCGCACCCAACGGGGTGCTCGTCACCGAGGTCACCGACCTGCCGCCCGGACACGCCCTCGACGTGGGCTGCGGCGAGGGCGGCGACGCACACTGGCTGGCCCGGCGCGGCTGGCGGGTCACCGCCCTCGACATCTCCCCGGTCGCCCTGCGCCGCGCCGCCGCCGGGGGCGCGGACGTCGCGGACCGGGTGACGTGGACACCGGTCGACCTGACCCGCACCGCACCCCCGGCCGGCGCGTTCGACCTGGTGTCCGCCCAGTACTTCCCGCTCCCCCGGCAGCCGGACCACACCGCGCTGCGCGGCCTGCTGGACGCCGTCGCGCCCGGCGGCACCCTGCTCGTCGCCGGCCACGACCTCGCCGACCTGCCACCGGACCGGGAGTCCGACCTCGACCCCCACGACTTCTACCAGCCCCACGACATCGCCGGGCTGCTCGACCGGGACTGGACGATCCTGGTCGACGAGACCCGCCCCCGGACCGCGCCGGCCCCCGCCGGGACGCACCACACCCACGACACCGTCCTGCGCGCGCGACGGCTGCGGTGACCCGGCGTCGGCCGGTCAGCCCGGTTCGGCGGAGGCGTCGACGGGCCGGGCGAACCCGGCCAGCAGCCGCTCGGCGGCGAGCGCCGGGGTGAGGGTGCCCTCGACGACCTGCCGCTCCACCGTCGGGGCGAGCGCCCGCACCTCGGGGTGGGTACGCAGCCGGTCGAGCACCTCGGCCCGGACCATCGCCCAGACCCAGCCGATCTGCTGACGCCGCCGGCGCTCGGCGAGGTCACCGCTGGCGTCCAGAGTGTCCTGGTGCTGGCGGATCTGCCGCCACACGTCGTCGAGGCCGGTCTCGTCGAGCGCGCTGCAGGTGACCACCGGCGGCTGCCAGCCACCGTCGGGCGGGTGCAGCAGCCGCAACGCCCCGGCGAGTTCCCGGGCGGCGCGGCGGGCGTCGGTCACGTGCGGCCCGTCCGCCTTGTTGACGGCGATGACGTCGGCGAGCTCCAGGACCCCCTTCTTGATGCCCTGGAGCTGGTCGCCGGTGCGGGCGAGGGTGAGCAGCAGGAACGAGTCAACCATCTCCGACACGGCGGTCTCGGACTGGCCGACGCCGACGGTCTCCACCAGCACCACGTCGTACCCGGCGGCCTCGACCACCACGATCGCCTCCCGGGTGGCCGTGGCGACCCCACCGAGGGTGCCGGCGGTCGGCGAGGGCCGGATGAACGCCGCCGGGTTCGTGGCGAGCCGGGCCATCCGGGTCTTGTCGCCGAGGATGCTGCCGCCGGTGCGGGTGGAGGACGGGTCGACCGCCAGCACCGCCACCCGGTGCCCGTCGGCGGTCAGCCGGCTGCCGAGGGCGTCGATGAAGGTGGACTTGCCGACCCCCGGCACCCCGGTGATGCCGACCCGGCGGGCGCCTCCGGCGAACGGGGTGAGCGCGACCAGCAGCCGCTGCGCCGCCGCCCGGTGGTCGGGGCGGGTGGACTCGACCAGGGTGATGGCGCGGGCGATCCAGGCCCGCGAGCCGGCGCGCACCCCCTCGACGTACGCCTCGACCGGGGGGATGCGCCCGCCGCCGCTCACGCGGCCCCGTGGCCGAGCCGTCGGGACAGCTCGGCGAGCAGGTCCAGCGCGGCCTCCGCGACCACGGTGCCCGGCGGGAAGATCGCCGAGGCGCCCGCCGCGCGCAGCGCGTCGAAGTCCTGCGGCGGGATCACCCCACCCACGATGATCATGATGTCGTCGCGGTCCAGGGCGGCCAGCTCGTCGCGCAACGCCGGCACCAGGGTGAGATGCCCGGCGGCCAGGCTGGAGACGCCGACGACGTGCACGTCGGCCTCCATCGCCTGCCGGGCCACCTCGGCCGGGGTCTGGAACAGCGGGCCCACGTCGACGTCGAAGCCGAGGTCGGCGAAGGCGGTGGCGATCACCTTCTGGCCCCGGTCATGGCCGTCCTGCCCCATCTTGGCGACCAGGATGCGGGGCTGGCGTCCCTCGGCGACGGCGAACGCCGCCGTGGCGTCCCGGACCCGCCCGATGGCCGACACTGCTCCCGCCTCGTTCCGGTACACCCCGGAGATGGTACGGATCTGCGCGGCGTGCCGGCCGTACACCTTCTCCAGCGCGTCGGAGATCTCCCCGACGGTGGCCTTGGCGCGCGCCGCGTCGACCGCCAGCGCGAGCAGGTTGCCGTCGAGCCCCGGCCCCCGGGTGCCGTCGAGCGCGGCACCGGCCGCCCGGGTCAGCGCCTCCAGCGCCGCGGTGCACGCCGCCTCGTCCCGGTCCGCGCGCAGCCGGCGCAGCTTCTCCACCTGCTGCGCCCGGACCGCCCGGTTGTCGACCTTCAGGACGTCGATCGGCTCGTCGGCGTCGGGGCGGTACTTGTTGACCCCGATCACCGGCTGCCGGCCGGAGTCGATCCGCGCCTGGGTACGGGCGGCGGCCTCCTCGATCCGCAGCTTCGGGATGCCCTCGTCGATCGCGCGGGCCATCCCCCCGGCCGCCTCCACCTCGGCGATGTGCTGCCAGGCGCGGGCGGCCAGGTCGTGGGTGAGCCGCTCGACGTACGCGCTGCCACCCCACGGGTCGATCGCCCGGGTGGTACCCGACTCCTGCTGCAGCACCAGTTGCGTGTTGCGGGCGATGCGGGCGGAGAAGTCGGTCGGCAGCGCCAGCGCCTCGTCGAGGGCGTTGGTGTGCAGCGACTGGGTGTGCCCCTGGGTGGCGGCCATCGCCTCCACACAGGTGCGGATCACGTTGTTGAACACGTCCTGCGCGGTCAGCGACCAGCCGGAGGTCTGGCAGTGGGCGCGCAGGCTCAGCGACTTCGGGTTCGTCGGGCCGAAGTCGCGGACCAGCCGGGCCCAGAGCAGCCGGGCCGCCCGCAGCTTCGCCACCTCCATGAAGAAGTTCATGCCGATCGCCCAGAAGAACGACAACCGGGGCGCGAAGGCGTCCACGTCCAGCCCGGCGTCGCGCCCCGCGCGCAGGTACTCCACCCCGTCGGCGAGGGTGTACGCCAACTCCAGGTCAGCGGTCGCACCGGCCTCCTGGATGTGGTAGCCGGAGATGGAGATGGAGTTGAACCGGGGCATCCGCGCCGAGGTGTAGGCGAAGATGTCGGAGATGATCCGCATCGACGGCTGCGGCGGATAGATGTACGTGTTGCGGACCATGAACTCCTTGAGGATGTCGTTCTGGATGGTGCCGGAGAGCTGCTCCGGCGCCACCCCCTGCTCCTCGGCGGCGAGAATGTAGAGCGCCAGCACCGGCAGCACCGCGCCGTTCATCGTCATCGACACGCTCATCCGGTCCAGCGGGATGCCGTCGAAGAGCTGCCGCATGTCGTGGATCGAGTCGATGGCCACCCCGGCCATGCCCACGTCCCCGGCGACCCGGGGGTGGTCGGAGTCGTACCCCCGGTGGGTGGGCAGGTCGAAGGCGACCGACAGGCCCTTCTGGCCGGCGGCCAGGTTGCGCCGGTAGAAGGCGTTCGACTCCTCGGCGGTGGAGAAGCCCGCGTACTGGCGGATCGTCCACGGCTGGGTGGTGTACATGGTCGGGTACGGGCCGCGCAGGTACGGGGCGATGCCCGGGTACGTGCCGAGGAAGTCCAGCCCGGCCCGGTCGGCGGCGGTGTACAGCGGCGCGACGGCGACGCCCTCCGGCGTCTGCCAGGTGAGCGCCTCGGGGTCACCGCCGGTCTCGGCGCGCACCGCGTCGCGCCACCGGCCGAGGTCGGCGGCGGCGGGCGGGTCGCCGAGCGGCAGGTCGGAGAAGTCGGGAATCCGAGCGCCCATCACGCCACCCCCAGGTCACGTAGCGTCGTCTCCAGCGCCGCGACGGCGTCGCAGCCCGTGTAGAGGTAGTCGTCCACACCGGAGTGACCGGCGGGCCGACCGGCCAGCCAGACCCGGGTCGCGC
>NZ_LRQV01000180.1 GCF_001567585.1 Micromonospora rosaria | reverse complement strand
TCGGGCGCGGTCCGGGGCGACCACTGGAAGACGTGGTCAGTGGAGCGGTCCACCAGCACCAGCTCCACCCCCGGCGTCTCCAGCGCGTACGCGATGGCCTGGTACTCGGCGGACGCCTCGGTGACCGGGGCGACGACGCTCAGCGGCGCCCACGCGGCGGGGAAGCCGTCCACCTCGGAGGCGAACGCCTGCACCGCCACCGGCAGCCGGCACCGGCTCAGCTCGTCGAGCAGGGGCCGCAGGTCCTCGCAGAGCTCCAGGTAGATCACCCGGGGTTGCTTGACGCGCAGCCGGCGCACCATGGCCAGCGCGGAGGCCGGCGAGTGGTGGCACACCGGGAAGATCTCCAGCCGCTCGCCGAGGGCCCGGTCGACGTCGTCGACGATCCCGGCGAGGATCTCGGCGAGCGCGTCCGGGGAGCCGGCGAAGGCGGTGGCCGCGTCGGCGAGCTGCTGGCGCAGCGCCGCGAACGGCGCGGCCCCCGGGGCGGGCCCGGCGGCGGGGGAGAGGTCGGGCACCGTCATGACAGCGACGCGATCGCCTGGCGGCCACCGTCGAGGAACGCCGTCCACTCCCCGCCGCCCTGCTTGGCCCGGGGCTCCACCACGCCGTGCAGGTACTTGTTGAGGATGGCCAGGTCCTCCGGGCTGCGCCGGGCCAGCGACCCCATCAGCGAGCCGGCGAGGGTCTCCGCGCGGAGCTGCCGGTCGCCGAAGAACTGGCTGTGCAGGATGGCGTCCTCCAGGACGCCGATCTGCTCGGCGGTGGACAGCGCCGACTCCAGCTTCTCGTCGTCGCTGGTCGCCGACGCGGCGGCGGCCCGCAGGTCGGCGAAGCTCTGCAACAGGATGTCCAACAGGGTGGGCGGCACGTCCAGGTCGATCCGGTGCCGACGCAGCAACTCCTCGGTCCGGAACCGCACGATCTCCGCCTCGCTCTTCTTGTTGGACACCACCGGGATCCGGACGAAGTTGAACCGCCGCTTCAACGCCGAGGAGAGGTCGTTGACCCCCCGGTCCCGGCTGTTCGCGGTGGCGATGATCGAGAAGCCGGGCTTGGCGAAGACGATGTTGTCGTGGTCCAGCTCGGGGATGGAGACGTACTTCTCCGACAGGATCGAGATCAGCGCGTCCTGCACGTCGCTGGTGGAGCGGGTCAGCTCCTCGAACCGGCCGATCACCCCCTGCTCCATCGCGGTCATGATGGGCGAGGGGATCATCGACTCCCGGGACTGCCCCTTGGCGATCACCATCGAGACGTTCCAGGAGTACTTGATGTGGTCCTCGGTGGTGCCGGCGGTGCCCTGCACGACCAGGGTGGAGTTGCGGCACACCGCTGCGGCCAGCAGCTCGGCCAGCCAGCTCTTGCCGGTGCCGGGGTCGCCGATGAGCAGCAGCCCTCGGTCCGAGGCCAGGGTGACGATGCTGCGTTCGACAAAGCTGCGGTCGCCGAACCACTTCTGCGGGATGTCCCGGTCCAGACCGTCGGCGCGTTCCGAGCCGAGGATGAACAGCCGGACCATCCGGGGGCTGAGCCGCCAGGAGAACGGCTTCGGGCCGGTGTCGACCGACTCCAGGTAGGCGAGTTCGTCGGCGTACTTGACCTCGGCGGGGGCGCGCAGCATATCGGACATGCGGGGTCTCCTAGGTGAGGAAGCTCTTGAGCTCGAAGACGAGTTTGCGGATGTGGCCGGAGATGACCGGGGTGCCGAGGTCCTTCAGCCGCTGGCGGAACCACGGGTTGACGCTCTGCTGGCCGGAGCTGCTGACCGAACCGACCGGGATGAACCGCACCCCGGAGCGGTGCACGGCCTCGATCCCGTCGAACAGCGCCTGGGAGCGACCGAACTCGTAGAAGTCCGAGATCCAGACCATGACGGTGTTCCTGGGCTCCACGATCTTCGGCCGGGCCATGGCCATCGCCACCGGGCCGTCGTTGCCGCCGCCCAGCTTGGTACGCAGCAGCACCTCGAACGGGTCGTGCACCCACGGGGTCAGGTCCAGCGCCCGGGTGTCGAACGCGATCAGGTGGACGTCCACCTTGGGCAGGCCGGCGAAGATCGAGGCGAGGATGGTGCAGTTGACCATCGAGTCGACCATCGAGCCGGACTGGTCCACCACCACGATCAGCCGGGACGGCGTGGTCTTGCGGGCGGTCCGCCGGTAGTACAGCCGGTCGACGTAGAGGCGCTCGTCCTCCGGGCTCCAGTTGGTGAGGTTCTGCCAGATGGTGCGGTTCAGGTCGAGGTTGCGGAAGACCCGCTTCGGCGGCACCGACCGGTCGATGGCACCGACGCTGGTCTGCTCCACCTGGGTCCGTAGCACCTCGGCCACCTCGTCGACGAAGCGCCGGATCAGCGCCTTCGCGTTGGCCAGCGCCACCCCGGAGAGGTTGGCCTTGTCCCGGAGCAACTGCTCGATCAGGGACATGCTCGGGGTGAGCTGCCGGGCCAGCACCGGGTCGGCGAGCACCTCGCGCAGCCGCATCCGGCTGACCAGGTCGCCCTCCAGCCCGGCCAGGGTGGCGCCCAGCCCGGCACTCTGCCGCCGCAGCTCACCGGCCTCGACGCCGAGGGCCTGCTCGAACCAGCCGGCGTCGGACTGCCAGCGGGCCAACTGCCCGGCGCTGACCGGGCCGGAGCCGGTGCAGAAGACGTTGAGCAGCAGTTTGGACACCAGGGCGGCCCGGCGCACCTCGTCCGCGCCGATCCCGTTCCCCGCCGGCGCCTCCCCGTTGGCGGTGGCGTCGGACCCGCCGGTGTCCTCCGCCGGCCCGGTCGCACCGGCCGGCCCGGTCGTACCGGCCGGCCCGGTGGCATCGGACGGCCCGGTCGCACCGGACTGGTCGGCCGCAGCGGTGGGGCCGAGCAGGCCGCGCAGTTCGTCGGCGAGGGCCGGGAACCGCTGGACCACGGTGTCCACCGAGACCGACGGGTCCAACAGCGCGGCGGGCAGGCCGAGGTCGTCGACGACGGCCATGCTCGCCGTCTCCAGCGCGGGCTGCTCGTCGTGGTCGAAGAGGCGGGCGAGCAGCCGCCAGTAGAGCACCTGACGGCGGTTCGCGTCGGCGGCTGCGCCGGAGGTCACGATGTCGGTCATCGGCGCAGCAACCGTCCCGCGCGCTCGCGCAGCACGGCCACGGCGTCGCCCGCCCTGGCCTCGGCCTTCGCCACCCGGGCATCGGTGACGCCGTCGGCCCAGTCCCCGTTGTGCGCCTCGACCGGCTGTTTCTTCACGGTGGCCAGGACCGCCAGCGGCTGCACCGACCAGCCGTCGTCCCAGCGCAGCAGCCCCAGCAGGGCCGTCGCGGCGGCGACCAGGTCGGGGGTGAGCGGCCCGCCGGCCGGCAGCCGGTCGGTGTCCACCGCGACCGGGTGGCCGTCCAGGTCGACGGTGAGCGTGCCGTCGTCGTCGCGCACGACGCGCCCCTCCAGCAGGACGGGCTCGGCGATGGCGACCGGGTGCCGGTCCAGCGGCGCGGTCGGCGCGGCGGTCGCCGGGCCGAGCAGCACCCGGGCCGTGGCGAACGGGTCGGCCGGCTCGCCGAGGCGGGCCCGGCCGTCGTCCCAGCGCAGGTCGCCGCCGTGCAGCGCGACGTCGGTGACGGTCACGGCCCGCCGCTGCGCGAGCGCGGCCAGCAGCACCGGGCAGGCCCGCAGCAGGCCCCAGACGGCCGGGCCGACGATGGTGTCCACCTTCGCCGCGCCGACCGTGGTGCGGACCAGCCGGGGCGGGCCCCCGTCGGCCGGTTCGAGGATCGCGTGCACCTGGGCCTGGACCGCCGTGTCGTGCTCGTGCAGGTCCACGCCGAGCGGGAGCAGCCGGCCGGAGACCGTGCCGGTGCCCGGCGCCGCCGGCGGCGCGGCCTGGGTGAGCAGCATGCCCCGCGCCCACAGGTCCGCCCACCGCCGGGCCGGGACCTGCGGCATCGTGCCGACCGGCACGCTGGCGCGCAGCTCGGCGGTGAGACCGTCGAGCAGGACCGCGAGCCGGCGCAGGCCGGGCACGGCGAGGGCGGTCTCGATCGGCGTACCGGCGGCGGTGAGCAGCTCGTGGTCCACCCCGCGCCAGCCGCTCACGGCCACCTCGTGCAGCCAGGCCCGCGCCCCGGCGGCGGGACCGCCGGCCGGTTCGGGCCCGGCCGGCGTGGCGGCCGGGTCGGTCACCGGCCACGGCGACCGGTCGCGCCCCAGCGCGGCGTCGAGCTGACCGAGGAGGGCGTCGTGCGCGGCGCCGAGCAGCGCCGACCGGGCCCCGGCCAGGACGGCGAGATGGTCCGCGGTGACGGAGCCGGCGGTCACCTTGCCGGCCGCCTCGGCGACCGGGTCACCCAGCGGGGTCCCCGCCAGCGCGCCGGCGAGCGCGGCCAGCGCCGCCGCGTCCTGCTCACCGACCCGGGCGAACCCCCGGACCAGCGCCTCGTCGAAACCGGCGACGACGTCGAGGATGTCGGGCAACCCCGCCGGGACGCCGTCGCGCAGCGCCGCGACCTGGGTGCCCCGCATCAGCGGCCGGCCACGGTCGACGGGAACCACTGCAGCTCGGGCAGCGGCGCGGGGCTCGCCGGGAGTTCCAGGTACGCCAGGTGGCGCAGGAAGCGGCTGAACACCACGGCGGCCGGGGTCGGCTCGTGCCGGGTGTCCATCCGGGACAGCACCTGGCGTCCGGTGGCCACCGTGTCGTCGACCTCGACCCGCAGGTAGCGGGCGACCCGGTCGACCCCGTACTGCACCACGGCCTCGTCGGCGAGGGCGTGCAGGTGCTTGCACGGCGCACCGCGCAGCCCCCCGCAGGGCCGGTTGTTGTTGGTGCTGCAGTGGTAGGCGTGCGTGGTCGCGGTCACCGACGAGACGTAGACCCGTTCGATGTCCGTGCCACTGGACACCACTCCCTGCAACCGGCCGTCGGCCAGCTCGACGAAGGGCACCTTGGCCAGCTTGCGGGCGCGTGCGGGAGCCACCACCCGCAGCACGCTCCGCCGCCGCCACGCGGCCCGATCCGCGTCCGCCACTACCGAACCTCCCCATCCGCCGGGACCACCGGCGTCGCCCGTGCTGCCGCCGACGCCGGAAACCGCTCCGACGCCGTCGTGACGCCATGGATCATGAAGGACCGGTACGACATCTCCGTGCCGGGCCTCGCCGGCCGGCGAGGGTGGCGTCGTTCACGCATCGGTTGACGTCGAGCCGACTCGAACCCCTACCGTGAGGCCCATCGACGCCCGGCACGCTCGCGGCGCCGGGCCATCAGCAGGGGAGGACGGGTCATGCGGTACCGCACGTTGGGTGGCACGGGCATCGAGGTCAGCACCTACTGCCTGGGGACGATGATGTTCGGCGCCGTCGGCAACCCGGACCACGACGACTGCACCCGGGTCATCCACGCCGCCCTCGACCAGGGCATCAACTTCGTCGACACGGCGGACATGTACTCGGCGGGGGAGTCGGAGGCGATCGTCGGGCGGGCCCTGCACGGCCGGCGGGACGAGGTCGTCCTGGCCACCAAGTTCCACTTCCAGATGGGGCAGGGGCGCAACCGGCGGGGCAACTCCCGCCGCTGGATCGTGCAGGCCGTCGAGGAGAGCCTGCGTCGGCTCGGCACCGACTGGATCGACCTCTACCAGGTGCACCGGCCCGACGAGAACACCGACATCGAGGAGACCCTCGCCGCCCTGACCGACCTGGTCTCGGCCGGCAAGATCCGGGCCTTCGGCTGCTCGACCTTCCCGGCGGAGGAGATCGTCGAGTCCCACCACGTGGCCGAGCGACGCGGGCTGGGCCGGTTCCGCACCGAGCAGCCACCGTACTCGCTGCTGGCCCGGCAGGTCGAGGCGGCGGTGCTGCCGGTGTGCCAGCGGTACCGGATGGGGGTGCTGGTGTGGAGCCCGCTCGCCTCGGGGTTCCTCACCGGGCGGTACCGGCGGGACCAGCCGGTCGACCTCTCCAGCGGTCGCGCCGCCCTCACCCCGGCCCGGTTCGACCCGGCGCTGCCCGGCGTCGCGGCGAAGCTCGACGCGGTCGAGCGGCTGGTCGAGGTGGCCGAGGAGGCCGGCTGCACGCTGCCGGAGCTGGCGCTCGCCTTCACCACGGCGCACCCGGCGGTCACCTCGACGATCATCGGCCCACGCACCCGGGAACAGCTCGACGGCCTGCTCAAGGGCGCCTCGATCAGCCTGGACGACGCCACCCTGGACCGGATCGACGAGATCGTCCCGCCGGGCACCAACCTGTACGCCCCGGACGGCGCCTGGCAGCTTCCGGCGCTCGCGCAGCCCGACCGGCGCCGTCGCCCGGTACGGGACCGCGCCGCCGCCTGAGCACCGGCCCGCCCGCCCACCAACCCGCACACCCACCTCGCCAGGGTGGGTGTGCGGGCCGCGTGGATGGCCGACCGTCGGCACCCATTCAACCCATCCTCCTAGGATGCCCTACGGGCGGCGGCGTGCCTCTCTCCGGCCGTGCTGTCAGATTCCCTACTCCTCGCGGTCGGCTCTGGCTCCACTGTGGCTGGTAGGTGCCGATGTCATTACTCTGCGTTGTGGTAAGGCTCTCCCCAGTAGCCGCGGCTCCCGTGCCGCTCGGACCAGGAGCGTCCATGCGAATCACTGCGCACCGAACCACCAGCGTCCTCCGTCGGCCCGGCCGGCTGCTCGCCGCCGTGCTGACGGTCGTCGTCGCGGTCACCGGCGGCGCGGCGGTACCGGCCCACGCCGCACCGGCCGCCGAGCGCGACCGCGACCCGCGCCCCTACCGCGCCCTGCACCTCGGCTCTCCCGCCAGCAGCAGGTCCCTGGCCCTCAACGACCGGGGGCAGGTCCTCAACGGCACCGCGATCTGGCAGAACGGGCGGTTCGAGCCGTTGTCCCTGCCGCCGGAGGCTCGGGGGTTCTTCGGGGTCGACATCAACGAGCGGGGGGTGGTGGCGGGCCGGGTGCCGTCGCCGGTGACGGGGTACTACGAGGCCGCGGTGTGGGATCGCGGCGAGGTGACCCTGCTGGGGCCGGCCTCCAGGGTCAGCGACGCCTACTCCATCAACGACCACAACACGGTCGTCGGCTTCGCCGAGGGGCTCCGGGGGGCGGACGACACCTTCGTCTGGCGGGACGGGGTGATGAGCTGGGTGCAGACCAACGACATCTACCACGGCAGTCCGGCGTTCATCAACAACTGGGAGGACATCGTCGTCCAGTGGAACAGCAACTGGAACCCGGGGCGCTGCGTCTGCTACGGCGCCCGCTACCACCAGGGTGAACGGACCCTGCTGGGTACGCTCGGCCACCAGTCCTTCAACGAGCCGGCGGATGTCAACAACCGGCGCGAGATCGTCGGGTACTCGCACACCGCCGAGGGGGTCGAGCGGCCGTACCTGTGGCGCGACGGGGTCATCCGCGACCTCGGCACCCTGGGTGGTCCGAGCGGTCGGGCGGTGGCGGTCAGCGACCGGGGTGAGGTCATCGGGCACGCCGACACCGCCGAGGGGGAGCGGCGGCCCTTCCTCTGGCGCGATGGCCGGATGTTCGACCTGACCACCCTGGGGCTGCGTGCCACCGACGAGGTGGTCGACATCAACATCTGGGGCCAGATCGCCGGGATCCGCGACGGCCGGGCGATGCTGTTCAGTCGCCACTGACCGCCGGCCGCGACCGTCTCCGTTCTCTGTGGACCGTGGTCGGGCGGTGGCCCTGGTCGCGGGGCGGCGGGAGTTGACAGGGTTGAATGCCTGCTCGTAGCTTGCACGAGAAAGCGCTTTCCTTCGCGCCCCTGAGCTCCCACCACCCTGCTCCACCACCGCCCGGCACCACCCCCGTCCCCGGAGGTACGCCCCATGCGTCCGTCCCGCCAGCGTCGGCTGGCCCTCGCCCTGGTCGCGGTGCTCGCGCCCGCGCTCGCCCTGGTGGCCGCCACCGCCACCACCGCCTCCGCCGCCACCCTCTTCAGCGACGACTTCACCGACGGCGACACCGGTGGCTGGTCCAAGTCCGGCGGCACCTGGTCCGTCGTCACCGACGGCTCCCCGGCCGTCCGCCAGTCCAACGCCGGCAGCGAGAACGCCCGCTTCTTCGCCGGCAGCACCGGGTGGACCGGATACACGGTGCGGGCCCGGGTCAAGCCGGTCAGCCTCGGCGCGGGTGGCCACGTCAGCCTGCTCGCCCGTGCCTCCACGTCCACGACCTTCTACCGGCTGGCCCTGCTCCCCGCCAACCAGGTCCAGTTGCAGGCGGTCAGCGGCAGTGCGGTCACCGTGCTGGGCACCACCTCCCGGGCCGTGGCCGCCGGCACCTGGTACAGCCTCGCCCTCGAGGTCAGCGGCAGCACCGTCCGGGGCACCGTGGACGGTGCCCTGGTCGGCCAGGCCAGCACTTCGCTGAGCAGCACCGGGCGGATCGGCCTGCAGACCGCGTACTCCTCGGCCACCTTCGACGACGTGGTGGTCGACAGCGGTGGCGGCACCCCGCCGACCACCCCGCCGGGCGGCACCACCCCGCCGCCGACCACCCCGCCCACGACCCCGCCGCCCACCACGCCGCCGGTGACCACCCCGCCGCCGGCCGCCGGCGCCCTGGTCGTGGCCACCACCGGCGACGACGCCAACCCGGGCACCCTGGCCCGGCCGCTGCGCACCATCCAGCGCGCCCACGACCTGGTGCAGCCCGGCGGCACCATCGCCGTGCGGGGTGGCACCTACGCGCCGAGCGTCACCATCAAGATCCTCAAGGACGGCACCGCGTCGCAGCCGATCACCCTCACCGCGTACCAGCACGAGCGGGTGGTCATCGACGGGGAGAACATGCCGTACACCCCGGGGGCGGTGGACTCCAGCATCCCCCGGGCCGACCGGGGCGCCCTGCACGTCGAGGGCGACTGGTGGCGGTTCGTCGGCCTGGAGATCATCAACGGCCCGTACGGCATCTTCGGCGTGGACACCAACAACGGCCGGTACGAGCGGCTGGTCACCCGGGACAACTACGAGTCCGGCCTGCACCTGCAGGGCAGTTCGTCGGGGAACCAGATCATCGACCTGGACAGCTACGGCAACCGTGACCCGCGCAAGAACGGCGAGAGCGCGGACGGGCTGGCCATCAAGGAGGGCTCCGGCACCGGCAACGTGGTCCGGGGCGCGCGGCTGTGGCACAACGCCGACGACGGCTTCGACGCCTGGCTCTTCCTGAGCCCGATCACGATCGAGAACAGCGTCGCCTACGGCAACGGGTACAACCGCTGGAACCTGCCCCACTACACCGGGGACGGCAACGGGTTCAAAAACGGCGGCGGCTCCGACCCCCGACCGGCCGTCAACCACGTCACCCGCAACAGCATGGCCTGGGACAACTCGGCCAGCGGCTTCATCGACAACGGCAACCCGGGCACCCTGGTCTTCGAGCGGAACACCGCCTGGGACAACGGCAGGGACGGCTTCAACGTCTCCCGGTCCACGTCGACGCTGCACCGCAACCTGTCGGTCGGCAACGCCGGCTCCAACGCCTCGCTGGGCAGCTCCACCGGCACGAACAACTCCTGGAACCTCGGCGGTACCTGGACTCTGGTGAGCACCGACCCGGCGACGATCACCGGCCCCCGGGCGGCGGACGGCACCATCCCGACCTCCACGTTCCTGCGACCGAGCACCGGCGCCGACGTGGGCGCCCGGCTCTGACCGGAGACGGCGGCAGCGGCGCGGCCGACGGTCCACACCGTCGGCCGCGCCACGGGAATGGAAGTCTCGTGGTACACGCGTTGAACAAACTTGACCCTCCGATCGCTCACAGTGAATGCTGATCCGATGACCGTCGCTCCGCTCCGCCGTGCCCGGCGGCAGCCCGCCGTGCGCCGAAACCGTGCCGTCGTACCCTCCGGGGCCGGGCGGTGAAGGGCCCGGACGCGGCGGTTCCCGCGCCAACCGGGCCCCGGGGTGACCGGTCGACCCTCACCGTCCTGCTGCTGGCCTCCACGCTGACCGTCATGGCCGGCGCGGTGCTCGTCCCGGTCGTCGAGCTGATCCGGACCGACCTCGGCCTCAGCTCGGGCGCCGCCGGCCTCATCCTCACCGCCCACGGGCTCTCCCTGGCCGTCTCCGGCCCGGTCATCGGCAAGGCGATGGACCGGTGGGGCGTGCGCGGGCCGCTCGCCGCCGGCCTGCTGCTCTACGGCGTCGCCGGGGCGGCGGGCATGGTCGTCACCTCCTACCCGGTGCTGATCGCCAGCCGGCTGGTCTTCGGCGTCGGCGCCGCAGTGATCTTCACCGGCACCACCCTCAGCCTGCTGAACCTGTTCGACGGCGCGGCCCGGGACCGGGCGATGGGCTACCGGGGCACCGCGATCAGCCTCGGCGGCATCTTCTTCCCCCTGGTCGGCGGTGCGCTCGGGGCGATCTCCTGGCACGCCCCCTTCGCGGTCTACCTGTTGGGCCTGCCGCTCGGCCTGGCGGTGCTGCGGCTGCTGCCGGACAGCGCCCCGCACCCGGCACCCGGCGGCGGGAAACCACGCCGGCTGTTCAGCGTGCCCGCCGGCGTCCTGGTGCTCTGCGGGCTCCAGTTCGTGGCCAGCGGCCTGCTCTACGGCGTGCTGGTCTTCCTGCCGCTGCGGCTGGCCGAGATCGGGGTCACCAACCCGTTCACGGTGGCGCTGTTCACCGCGACGATGTCGCTGGTGATGAGCGTGGTCGGCCTCGGCTACGCGCCGCTGCGGGCCCGGCTCGGCAACCCCCGCCTGGTGATCGGCTCCTTCGCCACGTGGACGGTGGCGCTGGCCATCCTGGCGGTGACCGAGCTGCCGGTCCTGTTCCTGGTCGCGCCCTCGATCTTCGGGATCGGGATGGGGCTGGCGGTGCCCGCGTTGACCCTGATGGTGGGTGAGCAGGTGCCGCCGCACCAGCGGGGCCAGGCCACCGCCGTGCTGGCCACCGCCACCTTCACCGGGCAGTTCGTCTCGCCGCTGGTGCTCGGGCCGGTGCAGGGCGCCACCTCGATCCCGACCACCTTCGCCGTCTGCGCCGCCCTGGCCGGTGTCGTGCTGGTCGGCCTGCTCGTGATGTACCGGTCGAGCCTGCGCGGCGGACCC
>NZ_LRQV01000179.1 GCF_001567585.1 Micromonospora rosaria | reverse complement strand
CATAGCCTTTCGCCGGGCTACCAAGGTCCCCACCAGCGGAAACGCCGGTGGGGATCTTCTTGTATGCCCTCTTGGCGCATCGATCGGCGTTGCCCGTGGTTGGCCGTCCTTGACCGCTCATTGCCGCCGGCTATCGCACGTAGATCGCACGCCCTCCCCCTCTGCTGCCATCCCGTCTGCCGCCGACCCACACACCGTGGAGCGGATCAGGGCCAGGGTGACAAGGTGGAGCACCCCACTGTCTGAACGACCTTGGCACCCTGGCCCTGATCTGCTCGGCTTGCCTGGGTCGGTGGTAGACGGGATGGCAGCTCCCAACCACCCACCCACCGCAACCGTTCGGCAACTCCATCCCGGAGTCGTCTGGCCCCCGCCGGAGGCACATCTCTAACCCCGCCCCCTTCCCTACCCCTTGTCCCCTCCACCACCCTCGCCCCTCTCCTCCCTGGGGCCTCAGCGGCTTCGTACGAACCGTTCGGCAACTCGTCCTGCCCGTCGGTAGCCCTCGGCCTCTGTGGGGCCTCTGGAACGTCGAGAACGGGTGAAGACGTGTCCGCATGGCCCTGGTCAGTCCGGGACTCGTCACCGGGTACCTTCACGGACCCAGGGGTGACGCGCGGGGCGGGGCGTGGTTTGCGGGCCGGCTGACTTTCCGCCCCGGCCGCCGTAGGCGGCCGGGGCGGCGGCTCCGTAGGAGCCGGTTGCCGCGCCCCGGCCCGCGCCGCGCGGAGCGCCTTGATCTAGTACAGGCCAATTCGGCAACAGATCACAGGAAGCGCTCCGAGTCGGCCTAGCCAGCACGAACACAACACCCACCCCGGCCGCCGCCGTCCGGTCGCCTCGGGAGTGTCCGCCATGCCTTCACGGGGCAATGACGGTCGGCTGCCCAAGTCGCTCCGCACGTGCCGCCTGTCAACCTTCACCAACTATCGGCCCCGCGGTTTCCTGCCGGCTCTGCTGCTTGGGCCTCTACCTCTCGCCGCTCACGTCCTGGTCCTCATCGCCGACACACGTCCGCCCGGACGTGCACCCCACACCACGTCGGCAACTCGACAGACCACACCCGCCAACCGCCGCTGTCCTTGCGTAGCTCCCACCGCCACGGATGAGCACTGCCCGCCAGGAATACGCCTTCGTCCCACCACACGCCCCGCACGTGCTCTACCACCGTCGCCCGGTCGTCGCCCTGGTGCTCGATGACGCTGGCCCCTGTGGCTTCAAGCTTCGACGGAGGGCGCCGGGATCGGGCCATCTCATCGCGATAGCCGTGCCACTGGCGGCGCAGCTCGTCGTGTCGTCCCTCGGCCAGCACGCGAGATAGCCCGATGTCGTCACCAGCGCTCAGCTTCAAAAGCCACACCGTGGCCGCTGCCTCTGGCGCGGCTTCACCCCGCTCGGCCTCCAGCTGCATCCGAACAGCCCAACCAGCGGGCACAGCAACAAGGCCGGCGCAGACGATCGCGGCGAGCGCCAGAAGCACCCAGGGCCATCGTCGCGCCGGCCTACTTGGTTGTCGTACCCGGTGCGGTCGCCAACCTTGTAGGTCCTCCCCGATGATCACTGCCTGACCATACGAGAGGGATCGAGGTTGGCAAGAATCAGATCCAGTCGGGCTAACCGAAGAGTTCTAGAAGTGCTTTCGCGCGACCCGCAACGATGCTGTTCCGGTGGTCGCGTGCCTCCTGTTCAAGAAACGCAGCCTGCATGGTGGTCTGTCCCGGCCATTTCCGATAAAGCAGACCGGGTTCGCCGATGAAATAGCCCTCACTGAGAACGTTGGCCGCTAGCAGCAGGCCGGTATCCTCCGACGCGGGAAGCGCCATCCACCCACCCAGGGCAAGAAGTAGTTGGCGACGAATGCACAAGGTTGCAGGATGAACGGGCAGTCGGTGCCCCTTGTTTAACCAGTGATCTACTACCTGATTCTTTTGGATAGGTCCATCGGGCGGGTCCTGATGTTCCCAAGAGATTACGGACCCATCAGGGAGGAGATCCAAGACACGCGACGTTGTCCACCCGACTTCGGGGCTTTGCTCTAGCCGGTTGATGTCTCTTGCGAGCGTTCCCGGCATTAACTGGTCATCCGCGTCGAGAACTTTTACCAGCTCTCCGGTAGCCCTTCCCAACGCGACGGTCCTGGCAACGCCTGGCCCGCCCGATCGGCCTGACCCGAAACTGATCCTGGGATCACTGGGCAAGTGCTGCTTCAGCTCGCCGTCTTGTCCATCTTCCTGGACAAGCCACTCCCAGCCCCACCCCTGCGGCATCTCCTGGGCTACGAGCGACTCGTAGACATCACCGAGGAATGATGCAGACGACCTATGCACGGGAGTAATGACACTCACCTTGTGCGCTGTCACTTCTTCTCCCATGGGTGGAGTTTGATGCCGTAAACAAGCTCCGTTCTATCCGCCGGGTATACCGCATCGGCCACCTCGACAACCTTCCCGTCCACACCCGTTGAAATCTTCCGGATGGACAGAATCCAATCGCCCGGTTCCGTCCGCAGGATTTCTACTTCACTCGGCGTGGGCGGTCTAGCGATTACGTGATCTGAAACGTGGTCTACCTCGACGCCGATTGTGGAAAGCTGGTGATGCGTACCCCCCGGCCATGGTTCGTTCTTGTCGTCAAGAAGTGCGGGGTTTTTGGCGACCGCGTCATATATCAGATACGACACGGACATGCTCAATGGCGCATCTTCGGTTTTCGCGCTTGTCCAATACATTCGACGCAACAGCTTAGTGCCTGCCTGCACCTTGAAAGTCGCCGCAATTTCTTCACTGGCATCAACTGTCGAGTACTCCGCATGGAATTGCAGTTGATGAACCTCTAGGCCGGTGTCGTATTCAGTCCCGCCCTTTTGTCGTCGCATCTCTTCCGGCTGATGGACACGATCCTTCTCCCACTGGTATCGCTCGATGTTGCGCCGCGTCACTCGCACCTTTGGGGCTCGGACGAATGTGCCCCGCCCCTGCTCGGCCCGAACTAGCCCCCATTCCCGTAGCTCCCGGAGGGCGTTTCGGACGCTCGTACGAGACATGCCGGTCCGGGCCGCAAGTTCGGGCTCACTAGGAAGCGGGGAGCCGGCGGGCAGCTCTCCGTTGACGATCCTGTCGCGTAGCTCCTCGGCTAGCTGGACGTATCGAGGTCGCCAGTCACGTTCGGTCACATCGGCCACGCTACCCCCTGGCTGTCTCCATGTCTGCCATCCCAACATGTGGGCAGATCAATGAGGTTGTTGACTTGTCTGCCAAGTCCCGCCTACGGTCTTCCTCATCGAACTTGGCAGACATGCCAACAAGTATCCCTCACCGGTCGCGGTGAGACCACAGGCACCAAAGGTGCAAGGAGGCAAGAGCAATGGCTCTTCGTGGTGGTACTCGGTTCACGGTTCCGTTCGAGGCTGTCTTTCCGCACGGCGCGGTGTTCGTGCCGGACTCGATCGCGGAGGCGCAGGACTTCAACGAGGCGACCCGGCAGCGGACGCCGAGCAAGGACAAGGTGACCGGTGAGCGGGTGTGGCAGTGCCGGGTGATGGACATGGACCCCGAGTTGGGCTCGCGGTCGCGTGAGGTGTCGATCAAGATCCTGTCGAACGTGCAGCCGGTCCCGCCGGTGGGTCCGTTCCAGCAGGTGGAGTTCGAGAACCTGACCGTCACGCCCTACGTCGGCTCCAACGGCCGGCTCGCCTACTCGTTCCGGGCCACCGGGATCGTCGCGCCGAAGACCCTGACCGAGACGCGCGGGAAGGCCTCCTGATGGGTCTGTTCAGTGGGGGCAAGAAGAAGCCCAAGGACGTGGACGCGCCGAGGTCGTGCTTCGAGACTCCGCCTCCGGGCGGGACGGCTCACCAGCGTCGGGTAGCGGCTTTCCGGCGGGAGCACGAGTTGATGAACGCGATCAGCAAGCGTGGTCGTGAGCTGCGGTTGGACCCCGACAAGATCGTTGACGCTCAGCTTGCGGCTCAGGAGGAGTTGCGGCGTCGGGGGATGGCCCCGGAGCAGCTTCCGCCGGGCGACCCGGTCGACGACTTCATCCGGTACGGCATCTGAGGTCATGTGGCGCGGGGCGGTCTCGGCCCTAGGAAAGCTCGACCGCCCCGCTGCCCCCTCCAACCTTCTCGGCCTGAAAGGGCAGGTTCATCATGCCAACTTCCCTGGACTGGCGACGCGACGGGAGCGCCGGAGACCCGGTCCCGTGCGTTCTCTGCGGTAAGCCGGCAATCTGCCGGAGCCCGGCGGGCAAGCCGGTGCACAAGGTCTGCGCTGAGGCGTGGATCGACCAGCGCAACGCCGACAAGGCGGTGTCGTGATGCGCGCTCCGCTGGTCAACTTCCGTCGCCTTCAGGTCGCCGCCCCGTGGCCCCTGGTCTGGACGGTCACGTTCTTCATCCTGCTCGCCCGGCTCGTGGTCCTCCTCGTGGGCATCGCTGTCACGGCGGTGCGGCACTGGCGGGCTTGGCCGGCTGTCGCCCTGGTCCTGCTCGCCGTCGACGTGCACCGCTCGCACGGCTGGTGGCCCCACGTCCTGGTCCTTATCGTCGTCGCCGCCTCGGCTGGCATGTGGTGGTGGCGGTCTCGGGAGTCCTTCGAACGCCTGGTGGTGCTGCGAGGGCTGTCGTGGTGGCGGCGGCTGTGGGTGTATCGGCGTCAGTGGCACGAGGTCATGTCGCTGTGTGGGCTGGTGAAGAAGTACGACGGTGGCGAGAAGCTGCCCGAGCTGCTGTCGGTGCGCTGCTCGTACGCCACGGATGAAGTCGTGCTGCGGATGCCTCGGGGGCAGAACCCGGAGGCGTACCACAAGGCGGCCCGGGATCTGGCGTACTCGTTCGGTACCCGGCACTGCCGCGTCTTCTCCGGCCGCCGCCAGGCACCCCCGGCCCGCTCCGGCTCCCTCGCCTGGATCCTGCGCCGCGTCGACGCGATTCGGTTCCGCGACCGGCCCCGGCAGGTGTGGTTGGTGCTGATCCGCCGCGACCCGCTCACCCGCATCGTCAAGCCCCTGCCGGTGCCGGCACGCCCGGACTTCACCGCCCTCCCCCTCGGCACGCGGGAAGACCTGGCCGTGTACTGCCTGCGTCTACTCGCCACGCACGTGCTGATCGGTGGTGCGACGCGGATGGGCAAGGGCTCGGTCATCTGGTCCCTGCTCCGGGCTCTCGCCGCCGGCATCCGCTCGGGTCTGGTGCGGGTGTGGGCCATCGACCCGAAGGGCGGGATGGAGCTGTCGATCGGTCGGCCGCTGTTCTCCCGCTATGTCGATGACGACTGGACCCGCATGGCCGACATGCTCGATGACGCCGTCACGAGGATGCGGGCTCGTCAGCGGGTGCTGCGGGGCAAGGTGCGGGTGCACACCCCGACCGTCGATGAACCGCTGATTGTCATCGTCATTGACGAGCTGGCGACCCTGCTGGCGTTCCTGCCTGACAGCGACATTCGTAGCCGCATCGCTCAGTCACTGGGGATGCTGCTCTCCCAGGGTGCCGGCCTCGGCGTCCTGGTCGTCGCCGCCACCCAGGACCCCCGCAAGGAAGTCGTCTCCGTCCGCGACTTCTTCCCGACCCGCATCGCCCTCGGCCTGACCGAACGCGGCCACGTCGATCTGCTCCTTGGCGACGGTGCCCGCGACCGGGGAGCACTGGCCGACCAAATCCCACTGTCGGCCAAGGGCGTCGCGTACGTCCTGCTTGACGGTCAGCCCGAACCGGCGCGGGTCCGCTTCTCCTACATCAGCGACGACGTGATCCGGGAGATGGCCGCGACCTTCCCCGCTCCTGCCGAGGTCCAACCCGAACCGGTCAACACCCCGACCCCGACCCCGGCCCCGGCTGCGGTCAAGGCCCGGTCGAACGGCAACGGGCGGCACACCTACCGGCCCACCGCGCCGAAGCAGGCCGCTCCGCTGCTGCCGTCGTCGCTGCTTCACGCCCTGGACCTCGACGCCACCCCGAACGGAGGCGATCCCCGATGACCACCGAACTGCCCGAGAGCACCCCGGCCCGGATGCCCTACGCCGACGAACCCGACACCACGGAGGAACCGCGCCGCTTCTACCGGCTACGTGCTCCCCACGTCGACAAAGCCTCGGTGCCGGTCACCGTCCGCGTCACCCCCGACGCCGATCTCTACGTCGCCGTTGGTGCCGGCCGCCGCCGCATGTACCTCACCCCCTCCGAGGCGTGGGCGCTGTGGCGCTGCCTCTCCGAAGCGGTCGCCTCGACGGGTGAGCCGCCGGAGTGGATCCGCGTGCACGTCACCCCCACCCACCGCTGACCTTCCCCGCCTGCTTGGAGAACTCGTGATGCGTACCCATCGACTGACCCGACGCCCGATCCGCCGTCTCTGCCTCGACCTGGCCCACACCGACCCCGACCAGACCTGCCCCTACTGCACCCCCGACAACGACGCCGCCGCGATCCTCACGGCCGCTCTGCGGCAGCACGCCGAGATCGCCGCCGAGGACGCCGAAGCGTGGGGGTGGGCGGCATGACCTACCAACTGTGGTCTTGGCTCCTGATGGCCGTGGGCGTCACCGGCCTGTGGCTGGCCGGAAAGCGCTCGTGGACCGGCTGGGCTGTCGGCCTCGCCGCCCAGGTGCTCTGGCTCGCGTACTCCCTCGTGACCGAGCAGTGGGGCTTCCTCGTCTCCTGCTTTGTCTACGGCGCGGTCTACATCCGCAACCTGCGGGCCTGGCTGCGTCCCGCCCCGCCCGTCACGACCGCATCGGAGGTGACTGCTCGTGTCGACCACTGAGCCGGGCACCTTCACGGAGCAGTTCGCCACCGAGTACGCCCGCAACGCCGTGCCGGCCATGCTCAAGGCAATCAACTCGATCAAGCGGTACAACCGGTTCGTCCTGCTCGGCGCGCTGCTGACCAGCTACCTGCACCAAGCCCACTACCTGTGGACCCAGGGCGCTGGTTTCTTCGCCTACCTCGTGCCTCTGATCTTCGACGCCGCGATGGTGTCCATGCTGACCGTCGTCCGCACCTCCGGCATCGCTCGTGATGCCAAGCGGGGAGCGTTGGTCGTGTTCGCCGCCGCCGCCATGTTGTCGGCCACCATCAACTTCGCGTCCCCCGGCAGCCTCGGCCTACGTCTGGTCTTCGCCCTGGTCGTCGTCCTCGTCATCGGCGTCGAACTCGTCGCCGGACGCATCCGACCCGACTTCGCCGCCATCGAAGCCGAAGCAGCCGCCCTCCTCACCGCTGCCCGCGACCTGGCCGCGAAGAACCAGCGGACCAGCGAACCCACCGACACCCCGGCTACGGACCCGGACCCGGACCCGGTCAAGGCAACCGCCCCGGGGCCTGCGCCTGAGTCCGTCGACCCGGACCCGATCGACCTGCCCATCGACCCGGCACCTGTCTACGTCCCACCGGCACCCGTAATCGTCCCGGCCCCGGCCCGGCCGGCCCCGACCCGGCTGGTGTCCACCACCGTCCAGCAGCCCGCCACCATCCCCGCCCGGATGAACGGGCAGATCGTCTCGGGAGTGATCCGATGAACTGCTACACCACCCAGGGGCGTAAGTCCTCCTACGTCTACCAGGTCGGCAGCGACTTCGTGGGCTTCTGCACCGGCTGCGGGTGGACCGTCACCAAACTCGGCCACGCCCCGGCCCTGATGGCGGCCAGCGACCACGCACAGAACTGCTGGGCCTGACCGATGACCACTAACACGGGCAACCGCCTGATCCGCCGTCTGTACGAGCGCGCCACCGGCCGCCCCTGGCTGACCGTCCGCAGCGTCACCGACGAGTTCGGCCCGACCCCCGGTGCCCGCTACGCCGATCTCCTCGACCAGTACACCGACGCCGAACTCCTGGCCTTCGGTGATCTCATCCTCGCCGCCTGCATCGCCGCCGACCACAACCCCGACCCGGTCCCGGACCCGGCGACCCGCTGACCCCGCCCCCGGTTGGCCCACCGCCCTCACCCCGGAGCGGTGGGCCAGCCACCCCCATCCCTCGCACACGTCCTGGAGGTGAACCACCGTGATCGCCCCGACCCTGCCCGGCCTCACCCCCGACACCACCCCCGCCGAACCGACCTCGGCCGGGGCTGCCCCGCCGGCGGCTGGCTCCCGTGCCGCACGCCTCGCCCTGCCGATGTCCCGGCAGGTGTTGAAGGAGATGGCCGCTGAGTATGGCGTGTGCCTGCGCCCGGTCACCCTGCGCCGGACTGACCTGAGCACCGGTCAGACCGAAGTGATCGACCTGCCGTGTGGCACCACGCGGGAAGACAAGTGCTCCCCGTGCGCGAAGCGTGCCCGCCGGCTGCGTCAGACCCAGATCCGCGAGGGCTGGCACCGCACCGACGAACCCAATCCTTTCGCCCCCTGGCCCGCCAGCGAGGAACAGCGCGACTTGGTCATGCTGCGGGCGCACCTGGAATTCGCCCGCGAGGAAGCACAGCGCTCCGCACAGTTCGACCAGGTGCCCGGCATCGATCAGGCCATCGCCGAGGTAGAGGAAGCCATCGCCGCCGAGGGCCTACGCGGACAGGTCGCCCCACCCCACGACGGGGAAGGCTCCGCAGGTGGCCGGCGCAAGCGGTCGACCAAACGGCGTCAGGACACCCCCGACCTGCCCCGTAAGAAGGTCGAGCCGCGCACCGTGGGACAGGTCTATACCGCCCCGGACGGCACCCAGCACCGGCCGTCCATGTGGCTGTCGCTCACCCTCGACTCCTACGGCCGCGTCCTGCCTGACGGCACGCCCGTCGACCCGGACAGCTACGACTACCGGCGGGCCGCCTGGGACGCCGTGCACTTCGCTCGGCTGCTCGATCGGTTCTGGCAGAACCTGCGCCGCTGCGTCGGCTGGAACGTCCAGTACGCCGGCTGCGTCGAGCCCCAACGACGCCTCGCCCCGCACGCCCACTTCGCCATCCGGGGCACCATCCCCCGCGCCGTGCTGCGGCAGGTCGCCGCCGCCACCTATCACCAGGTGTGGTGGCCGCCGGCTGATGAGCTGGTGTACTCGCTGGATCGGCTGCCGGTGTGGGACAACGACGCTGACGCCTGGGTTGACCCCGACACCCGCGAGCCGCTGACGACGTGGGCTGACGCCTTGGACCTGCTCGACGCCGACCCCGACGCGCAACCCGTACACGTCGTCCGCTTCGGCCGCCAAGTCCACGCCGAGGGCGTCACCCCCGGCACCGTGCACGCCGAACGGACCATCGGCTACATCACGAAGTACATCACCAAGAGCGCCGCCGACTGCCACAAGGCCGAGACGAACCGGCAGCGCAACCACCTGGAACGGCTCTGGCAACAGCTCCGCGTCACGCCGTGCAACGAGCGGTGCGCCAACTGGCTGCTTTACGGCGTCCAGCCGAAGAAGGCACACGGCCGCCTGCAAGCGGGGCGCTGCAAGGGAAAGGTCCACCAGCGGGCCACCCTCGGCATCGGTGGGCGCCGCATCCTCGTCTCGCGCGACTGGTCCGGAAAGACCCTCGCCGACCACCGCGCCGACGCCCGCGCCTGGGTCCGCCGGCTCCTGGGCGTCAGCACCGGGGCAGACGATGCCGACCCCGTCGACCAGGGCGACGCGCCCGTCTACGCCTGGGAAATGGCTCGGCCGGATGACCCCGACATCCCACCCCTGCAACACCGGATGCTTCGGGCACTGTCCCAACGCGCCCAATGGAAGGCCGCCCTACGCGCTGCCCAGGATCGAGCGGCGGCCAGCTCGTCAGACGTCTCGGCAGTCCCCTCGGACCGGAAGGAGTCGCGGTAGTGGAACGGCTATTGACGGTGGCTCAGGCCGCCGATCATCTCGGGACGACGGAGCGTTTCCCGCGTCGGCTGATCGCTGAGCGGCGAATCCGGTTCGTCAAGCTCGGCTCTCACGTCCGCATTCCCGAAAGCGCCTTGGCTGAGTTCATCGCTGCCGGCGTCGTGGAACCGGTGACCCTGTCATGGTCGGACGGGAAGGCGGTGGCCTGATGGGTAGTCGCCGCCAGTTCGGTTCGGTTCGCAAGCTGCCGTCGGGGCGTTTTCAGGCGTCGTTCCTTCCGCCTGGTGGTGGGCCTCGACAGAACGCGCCACACACGTTCAAGACGAAGACTGATGCTCATCGGTGGCTCACCCGCGTTGAGGCCGACATCTCGCGGGGTACCTGGTTGGATGACCGGGCGGCCGGTGAGACCTTCGGTAACTACGCACGGGCCATCCTGCGGGACAGCCCGAAGATCGGTGTCCGCTGGCGGGAGACCTGCGAACGGAACTTGAGGCTTCACCTGGTGCCGCTGGTCACGGTGCCCCTGCGGGAGGTGACGGCCAGCCGGGTCCGCGAATGGCACGCTGCTGCCCTACGGGGCTCCGGTGGCCGCACATCCATCTCTCAGTCGTACCGGTTCCTGCGGATGGTCATGAACACCGCTGTCCGTGAGGGCATCATCGCCCGGTCACCCTGCCAGATCCCCGGAGCGGGCACCGTCCGTGCTGCGGAACGGCCGGTTGCCACCCCGGCTCAGGTCGTCGCCCTGGTCGAGGCCATCAACCCGCGCTACCGGACGGCGGTCCTGATCGCGGCCTGGTGCGGCCTACGCCGGGGAGAGATCGCAGGACTCCGGGTCGCAGACGTGGACCTGACCGAACACACCATCACCGTCCGCAAAGCCAGGGTCGAACCGCTGCACGACAGGGGGAAGGCGTTTGACAAGGATCCCAAGTCCGAGGCGGGCAAGCGAACCATCGCCATCCCTCCCCACGTCGTACCCGTGATCCGCCTGCACCTCGACGAGTTCGCCGGGAAGGATCGCCTGTTCGTCAGCCGCGACGGATCACCCCTGCGCGGCGACACCCTGTACCAGGCGTTCGTACGCGCTCGGGGAAAGGTCGGACTCGACACCCTCACCTTCCACGACCTGCGGCACACCGGTCAGACCCTCGCCGCGCAGACCGGGGCGACCTTGGCCGACCTGATGAAGCGGCTCGGGCACTCGTCCATGGCTGCGGCTCGCCGGTACCTCCACGCCGTTGACGGTCGTGACCGGGAGATCGCCAAAGCCCTTTCCGAGCTGGCGGCGCACGGTGATGTCGCACGGCTGCCCCGGCACATCACGATGCGGAGTTAGTCGCACAGACGTTGCACGACGGGCACCGGCAAGCCCCTGACCTGGGAAAATGTTGGTGCCTGAAAATCGGAAGGTCGGCGGTTCGACCCCGCCCCTGGCCACATAGCCTTTCGCCGG
>NZ_LRQV01000178.1 GCF_001567585.1 Micromonospora rosaria | reverse complement strand
CCGACCGACCGGGCGGTGCCGACCGACCGGGCGGTGCCGACCGACCAAGTGGTGTCGACCGACCGGGTGGCGGCGGTGCCAGCGGGCCCGGTGACAGCGGCCCTGGTGGTGGGTTCGGTGGTGGTGGGCGCGGTGGCGGCGGCGATCGGGGCGGGGGCCGGGACCGGTGGGGCGGGCCGGTCGGTGACGCCGGGACGGCCGGCCGCCCGCCACGCGGCGGCTCGCCGCGCGAACTCGGCCCGGACCGCCCGGGGCAGCCGACCGGTCGCGACGCGGCGCAGGGTGGGCTCGACGACGGCGTACCCGGCGGCCTGCCGGACCAGCAGCCCCCGGGCGGCCAGTTCGTGCAGCACCGGAGCGCTGTGCCCCGGCGCCCACCCGAGCAGCCGGTCCACGGCGGTCGCCACGATGCCGGTGTCGAGGCTGGCGCTGGCCATCAGCACCGCGCGCTGCACGCCGTCGAGCAGGTCGAGGCGGGCCTCCACGCTGCGGCGTACCGTCTCGGGCAGCGGCAGGTCGGTCGCCGCCGGGTCGTACCCGCCCTCGGTGACCAGTTGGACGTAGGCGGTGGCGTACCCCGGGTTGCCGCCGACCAGGGGCAGCAGCCGGTCGACGCGGGTGCCCGCCTGGCCGGCGCGTACCAGCAGCCGGCGCAGCAGCCGCCCGGTGTCGACCGCGCCGAGCGGACCCAGCGCGACGGTGTGCCGGCGGCCGGGGCCGGGCAGCACGTCGGCCCAGCGGGGCCGGTGGGTGACCACGACGGCCAGCGGCAGCCCCCGGTCGGTCGCCGTGCCGAAGACCTGCCGCAGGAAGTCGGCCACCCGCAGGTCGGCCCGGTCCAGGTCGTCGACCGCGACGACGACCGGTTGCCGGGCGGCCAGGCCGAGCAGCACCTGCCCCCAGGCGGTGACGCCCTCGGCCGCGGCGGGGGACCCGTCCGGGGTGCGCAGCAGCCCGGCCAGCGCCCGTACCGCCGAGGGGAGCCGCCGCGCCGGCAGCAGGCCGGCGAGCGCGGTGGCCAGCCGGGTGCGGACCTCCGCCGGCTGGTCGGTCTCCCGGACGCCGGCGTACGCCCGGACCATCGCGGCCACCGGCGCGAGCGCGTCTCCCGGGTGGGGCGCGCACTGCGCGACGCACCACCGCACCGCCGTGCCGTCGACGCTGGGCAGGGTCCGGGCGAGTTCGTGCAGCAGGCGGCTGCGGCCGGTGCCGACGGGGCCGGTCAGCGCGACCCAGCACGGGCTGCCCTCGCGCAGGGCCCGGCCGATCCGGTCGCGGGCGTCGGCCAGTTCGCGGCGGCGGCCCACCAGCGGCGCGCGGTGCGGCTCGGGCGCCATCGGGACGGGCTCCTCGGCGAGCCAGAGGTCGAGGGGGGCGGCCTTGCCGGCGACCGTCACCGGTGGCAGCCGCCGCTGCCCGATCAGCCCGGTGGTGGCCCGGTGGGTGGCCGCGCAGAGCACCACCGCGCCCGGCGGGGCGTACGCCTGGAGACGGGCGGCGGTGGTGATCACCGCGCCGCTGGCCATCCCGTGTGCACCGTCCTGGCTGCCCGGGACGTCCACCACCACCTCACCGGTGGCCACTCCGACCCGGATCCGCACGGCGGTACCCGCCACCAGCGGCTTGCGGTCCACCGCCCGCTGGATCTCCAACCCGGCCCGCACCGCCCGGTACGCGTCGAAGCCGTCGGAGCGGCGTGCCCCGAAGATGGCCATCACCGCGTCACCGACGTACTTCTCGACCACGCCGTCGAAACGCCGCAGTACCCGGGCCACGGTGGTGAAGTACGCCTGTTGCAGGGCGCGGACGTCCTCGGGGTCCAACCGGTCGACCAGCGCGGTGGATCCGACGATGTCGGCGAAGAGGACGGAGACGATCCGCCGCTCCTCCGGGATCGGCCAGCCCGGCGGCACCGGGGTGACCTCAGTGACGATCGTTGATGTGGACATCGCAACCACCTTTCCCCCGCGTGGTTTCACACGACTTCAGGAGATTCCCACTCCTGGACCGACAGGGGATCGGCAAAACGACGTATGTCGGCCCAGCGCAACCTTTGGTCGTAATGTCGACGCGAGGAGTACCACAAGGGCGATAAGGCCGTAGAGCGGTGAGCTGACCGTTGACTAGGCTGCCCTGCATGGCCAGCGATGTGGACACCGCACCGCTCGTCGGCCGGGCCGACCAGCTGGCGATGCTGCGCGCCGCGCTCCTCGACGACGTCGCCCAGGGGCACACCGCCGCCGTCTTCGTGACCGGTGAGAGCGGGGTCGGGAAGACCCGGCTGTTACGGGAGACGGCGGCTCGACTGCGTGCCCGGGGGGCCGTGGTGTTGACCGGCGCGTGCCTGGACATCGGCGACGCCTCGCCGCTGCACCCGTTGTTGCAGGCGTTGCGGCGGCTGGATGGCGACACCGCGGCGTCGCGCGCCCGGACCACCTCCGCGGTGCGGGGGCTGTTGCAGATGTTCGCCGAGGAGAAAGCGGGCCCGGACGGCGCGGGCGCGCTGCTGGAGCGGGTCTCCCGGGGGTTGCACCTGATCGCCGAGGGGCGTCCGCTGGTGCTCGTCCTGGACGACCTCCAGTGGGTGGACCGCACCACCCGCCAGTTGCTGCTCTACCTGCTCGCCGGCCTCGGTGACCTGCAACTGTCCGTGCTGGCGGCGGTGCGGGCCGAGTCGTTGCAGGGGGCGCATCCGCTGCGCCGGGTGCTGACCGAGCTGCGGCGGCTGCGGTCGGTGCGGGTGCTGGACCTGGCGCCGCTGGACCGGGCCGGCACCGAGCAGTTGGCCGCCGCGGTGGTGGGTCGGCCGCTGGGTCCGGAGGCGGCGGACCTGGTGTGGCAGCGCAGCGGCGGCAACCCGTTCGTGGTCGAGGAGCTGGCCCGGGACCTGCGCGACGGCCGGGACGGGCTGTCGGACACCTTGCGGGAGATCTTTCTGGACCGGGTGGACGCGTTGCCGCAGCACGCGCACCAGGTGGTGCACGCGGTGGCGGCCGGTGTGGAGCCGGTGGAGCACTGGTTGCTGGCGAAGGTGGTGCGGCTGCCGGAGGAGGAGCTGATCGAGGCGGTCCGGGCGGCGGTGGCGCACCGGCTGCTGGTGAGCGCGGACGACGGGTACCGGTTGCGGCACCGGCTGGTGGCCGAGGTGCTGGCGCACGAGTTGCTGCCGGCGGAGCGGTCGGTGCTGCACCGGCGGTACGCGGAGGCGTTGACCGCGGCCCCGGCGGAGCTGCACCAGGCGCGGTTGGCGCACCACTGGCGGTTGGCCGGGGAGCCGGCGCGGGCGCTGCCGGCGGCGGTGGCCGCCGCGCAGGAGGCGCAGCGGCTGCACGGGTACGCCGAGGCGCACCGGCACTGGTCGGTGGCGGTGCAACTGGCCGACGGGGCGGCCGGCCCCGGCGCGGTGGACGTGGACCGGGGCGCCCTGCTCGGGCACGCGGCCGAGGCGGCGCACCACTGCGGTGAGCACGCCCGCGCGCTGGCCCTGCTGGAGGAGTTGGCGACCGGCGCCGGTGGCCTGCTGTCCTGTTCGCTGCGCATCCGGCGGGCCCGGTACCTGGCCTCGGCGGGTCGGTCGGCACCGGCCGAGGAGGAGTACCGGCTGGTCCTGGAGGACCCGGCGTGCACGCCGGGGGAGCGGGCCACCGCCGCGGCGTACCTGGCGGAGCTGCTGGTGCAGATGGGCCGGTACGCCGACGCCGGGCAGCGGGCGCGGGAGGCGTTGCAGCTCTGCTCGGCGGTGGAGGGGTCCGTCTCGGAGGTGGTCCGGGCCAGCGCGGCGCTGGGGTTCAGCGAGGCGTACCTGGAGGATCCGGACGCCGGGTTGGCGGTGATGCGGGAGGCGTTGACCGTCGCCGAGCGCTCCGGCCGGCCCGACGACATCGCCTGCGCGTACCTGCACCTGGCGGAGCTGCTGACCGGGCCGTTGAACGTCATCGAGGAGGGGGTGGTGGTGGCCCGCCGGGGTGCCGAGCGGGTCGCCGACCTGGGGCTGGGGCGCACGTACGAGACCCGGCTGCTGGCCATCGCCACCAACGGGCTGTTCCGGGTGGGACAGTGGGCCGAGGCGGAGAAGGTGGTCGCGGCGGCGTTGCGGCACCGGCCGTCCGGGGCCGACGCGGTGGAGTTGCTGCTGGCCCGGTGCCGGCTGTCGGTCGGGTACGGCGAGGAGGAGGCCGCCGACCGGGACCTGGACGCGGTGGCCACCGTGCTCGCCGGTGGTGGGGCCCGGCACGTGCTGCCGATGCTGACCCTGCGGGCCGGGCTGGCGATGTGGCAGGGCCGGCACGACGTGGCCCGGCAGGCGGTGCAGCGGGGCCTGACCGAGAGCCGCTCCGACGACGTGGCCATCCTCGCCGCGCTGGTCTGGCACGGGTTGCGGGCCGAGGCGGAGGCGTTGGCCAGCCGCACCGTCGAGGTGGACCGCACGGCGGTGCGCCGGTTGCGGGAGGCGATGGAGCGGGTGGCGACGCGCAGCGCCAGCGCGGCCCGGCAGGTCCGCAGTGTCGTCGACGGGTTCCTGGCCCTGTGCGCGGCGGAGTTGAGCCGGATCGACGGGCGCAGCGACCCGCAGTTGTGGGCCCGGTCGGCCCTCGAGTGGGACCGGGGCAACCACCCGTACCCGGCGGCGTACTCGCGGGTGCGGCAGGCCGAGGCGCTGCTGGCCCGGCGCAGCCGCACCGTGACCGCCGCGAAGCTGCTCCGGCAGGCGTACGAGGTGACGCAGGGGCTGGGTGCGGTGCCGATGACCGACGAGATCCGGGCGCTCGCCGGGCGGGCCCGGATCGACCTGCAGGACCGGACGACCGAGCCGGCCGGTCGGCCGGGCACGGTGGCCGAGCCGACCAGCGACGAGCTGGCGATGCTGACCGCGCGGGAGCGCGAGGTGCTCGCCGCCGTGGCCGAGGGGCTGACCAACAAGGAGATCGGTCAGCGGCTGTTCATCAGCGAACGGACCATCGGCGTGCACGTGTCGCACATCTTCGACAAGCTCCAGGTCCGGACCCGGGTGCAGGCCAGCGCCATCTTCCTGCGCCAATCCTCCTGAGTGACCGGTCGGTCACCGGACGGGGTCGTGGTACGTCGCTGCTAATACGTCATTCTACTGATCCCGCCTGACGTACCGCCTGCGACGCTGTCCCCCGTCGATGGCGGCACGGGGTGCCTCGAGGACTGGACGTGGAGGAGAAATGACCGAACCGGTGTGGGGGCCCGTGCATCGGGACATCGTCGACCTGCTCGCCGACCACCCGGCCGACGTGCCTGCGGTCGTCGACCATCTCACCAAGCTCCAGGACCTGCTCGTCCGGCTGCCTCCGCTGGAGGCGAGCAACCCGTTGGCCGACTTCAACCGGCTGTACCTGGTGATCACCGAGAGCGTGCTGGACGGCCTCTACGACGGCCGGTTCGCCGACCCGGTGTTCCTGTCCCGGCTGGACGTCGAGTTCGCCGCCCGGTACTTCGACGCGTTGCGGATGTGGACCGAGTCCAGCCCCGGTACGCCGAAGGCCTGGACCTGCCTGTTCGAGCGGATGCGCGGGCCGGACGCCCGGCCGCTGCCGTCGGCCGCCGCCGGGGTCAACGCGCACATCAACTTCGACCTGCCGTTCGCCCTGGTGACCACCTTCGACCACCTGGAGTCCGAGCCGGTCGACAGCAGCGAGCAGCACGCCGACTACCTGGAGATCAACGCGATCTTCGCGGACAAGATCCCGTCGTTGCGACGCGGCTACCTGGAACGGTGGCAGCTCATCATCGACACGCTCAACGGCGACATCGACGACTGGTATCAGGGCGAACTGGTGGAGTACACCCGGGACGTCGCCTGGCGCAACGCCCAGAAGATCTGGCGGTGCCGGCACGACCCGGAGGCCCGGGAGAGTGAGCGGGCGCGGCTGGACCGGACCGCCGCGGCGCTCGGTCGGCTGCTGCTCTCGCCCCTCGGGGCGCTGTTGCAGTAGGTCGGGACGGGGGGTCCCCGCGTTCCGTCCGTCGGACGGGGCGCGGGGACGTCGACGGCGTCCCGCCGAGGGGGGAACCGGCGGGAGCGTGGGGGGACCGGATCGGCCACCGGGGGGTTCGGGTGGGCGGTCCAGGGGCTGGGGTGGGCCGGTCGACCAGGGGGGTGTCGACCGGCCCGCGCCGGTGTGCGCGGCCCGGTCCGCCGGGTCGCCCCCCGGCGGGCCCGCGCCGGTCCACACCGGCGCCGGGTCACTGCGAGGGCTCGGGCAGTTCGCAGTCGACCTTCGGGTTGGCGCCGACGTAGTTCAGCGGACCCGCCACGATGGTCACCAGGATGGTGCCCGCCTCGGCGCAGTTGGTCTCGTCGTCGCCGCTGAAGTAGCCCCGCTGACCGGCGGCGACGGCACCGATGACGAGCCAGATCACGAGGATGATTCCCAAAAACGACGGGCCACGACGCATGGCTGCCTCCCGGATTTCGCTGGTGGTCGAGTGCGGCGGGATGTACCCAGTCGCGCCCGACGGCTAACGGCACCCGGTGCGGCGGATGGCCGTTTCCGGTCAGTGCGGGGGCACCGGCTCCTCCAGGGGGCGGTTCCAACTGCGCGACATGTCGTACCCGGCCACGCCGGCGAGCACCAGCGCCGCGAGCCCGGCGACCGCCAGCGGCGGGAGGACCCGCGCGGGTGGCACGGCGGCGGCCAGGGCGAGCAGCCCGCCGAGGCGGGACCAGGAGACCCGGCTGTACACCTCGTACTCGAAGGCGGACCGGCCGACCAGGAACAGCGCCGGGCCGCCGAGGATGAGCGCCACCCAGCCGGCGGGGGTGGTCCCGGTGGGTTGCTTGAGGAACAGGTCGAAACCGGCCGCGCTGGTCACGATGCCGGCGACCATGACCAGGTGCGTGTACGGGGCCGTCTGGAGGTAGCGGCCCGGCGCGCGGGCGGCGGAGATGGCCACGGCGAGCAGTTCGCCGGAGCGGTGCACGTAGATCCGCCAGAGCAGCAGGGTGCTGCTGAACGCGATGGTGAAGGCGGCCAGGTTCCCCGCCTCCGAGCCACCCGCGCTGAAGATCGTCCCGATGACGAGGATCGCGTCCCCCAACGCGATGATGACGAACTGCTGGTACCGCTCGGCCAGGTGGTCGGGGGTGACGGCGAGGACGGTGTGCGGCAGCCGGCCGCGACGCGGCACCGGGTACGCCAGCCACAGGCCGAGGTAGTCGATGGCCAGGCCGACCAGCCACAGCGCCTCCCGGGCCGGCCCGGTGCAGATCCCGCCGGCCACCCAGAAGACCGAGGAGACCAGGAACCAGGCCGCGAAGTGCCTGGGCCGACGCCGCAACGTGGCGTCGCCGCGCATGTTGACCGCGAGCACCACGCCCCGGCCCAGGTGCAGACCGGCGTACGCGACGGCGAAGACGATGCCCCGCTCCGCGAACGCCTGGGGGATGGCGGTGGTCATCAGCAGCGCGGCGAACATGACCACGACGAGCAGCAGCTTCATCGCCGGCCGTTCCGGGTCGTACACCTGGGTGGCCATCGTGGTGATCACCCAGGTCCACCAGACCGCCATCAGCAGGATCAGCGCCCGCAGCGCCTGGTGCCAGCTCACGTCGGTGAACAGTTCCCGCGAGATCAACGCGAGGGCGGCGATGTAGACCAGGTCGAAGAAGAGTTCGAGGAGGGTGACCCGCCGGCTGGAGTCGGCGTCACGAGCCAGCGAGCGCCGCCGCCCCGGTTCCGGGGCTGCGTCCTGCACACCGTGCTCCCGTGGTACCCGATCCGGTGGGGGCCGTCCGACCCCTGCCCCGAGGGTATCGGCAGAATGCGTGCCTTATGCCTGATTCGTGAAGACCGTCGTGTGGGTGTGCGACCCGGCGGCCGGTCCACGGACCGACCGCCGGGCCGACGCGCTCAGGACCGCTCGGTGGACCCCACCGGCAGCACCTCGGCCGCCTCCGCGGGCGCCCCGGCCAGCACCGCCGCCTGCTGGGACCAGGTGGCCAGGCCGGGCGCGGAGCGCACGCCGGCGCCGCGCAGAGTCTCCCGCAGGGTCGCCTCGTCCAGGTCGGCGAGCTGCCGGTACGTGCGGATCCCGGCGGCCTGCAACGCCGCCGCCAGCTTCGGCCCGATGCCCTGGATCCGGCGGAAGTCGTCGGCAGCCGGCGGCTCGCCGTCCGTGACCACGGCAGCGGCCGGGATGCTCTCGTGCTGCGGCGCGACCGGCTCGGTGAGCGGCTCTGCCCCGGCGGCGTCCGGCTGCGCGGGTGCCGGCGCGGACACCTCGGCCGGCGTGGCCACGGTGGCCTCCGCCCCGGCGTCGCTGTCGCTGTCGGCCACCGGGGCGCTGATCCCGCTCTCCACCGGGGCGCTGTCGGTTCCCGCCGGGGCGTTGTCGGTCTCCGGCGCGCTGACCCCGGTCTCGGGCGTGGTCGGCGCGGCGGCCCGGGTCACGTCGGCGGTCGCGGCACCGGGCAGGTCGCTCTCCGGCGTGGCCGGGTCGGTCCCAGCCGTGGGCAGCTCGGTGTCCGGCGTGGCCGGGCCGGTCTCGGCCGTGGGCAGGTCGGTCTCGGCCGTGGGCCCGTCGGTCTGGGCCGTGGGCAGGTCGGTCTCGGGCAGGTCGGTCACCGGCGTGGGCCGGTCCGTGCCGGGCGCGGTCGCCTCGACGGTGGCCGGGGGGATCTCGTCCGCCGGGGACCGCTGCGCGGGCATCGTGGGCGACACCGGGGTCGTGACCTCGTCCTCGGCCTCCGGCGCGACGGCGGACACGGTCGTGGTCGTGGTGCCGGTCGGGGTGGCGGCGGCGTCGAGGTCGGGGGCGTCGACCGGGGCGGGGTCGGTGCCGGCCGTCGTGGTGGCGGCCACCGGGGTCGGGTCGGTGCTGTCGGTGGTGGCCGCGTCGGTCGGGCTCTCGACGGCGGCGACCGGGAGCGGCTCGATCACGGCCGCGGGTGGGTCGGCGTCGATGGTGGCCCGCTGTGGGGGCGCGTCGACGACGGCGGCGGGCGTGTCGTCGGCGGCGACGGCGGGGGCTGGGTCGGCGGCGACGGTGGCGGCCGGCTCCTCGACGACCGGCGCGGGCGGCGGCGTGGTGGCCGGCTCCTCGGTGACCGGCGCGGGCGGCGGCGTGGTGGCGGCGACCGGTACCGGCCCCGCGACGGTGGCGGCCGGGTCACCGGCCACGGTGGAGTCGCCGGCCGGCGTGCCCTGCCGGCCGCGCACTATCCAGCCGCCGGCCGCACCGACCGCCAGCGCCAGGATCATTACCAGGAAGTGCCCAAAGGTCCACGACACGGGGGAACCGCCCTCTCACCTCGGTCGAAAAGTCGCGAAGAAAACTCGGGGCAGCTTCGCACACCGACGACGTGGGCGACCGCGCGGCTCACCGCCTTTCGTATCCGGAGAAATGCCATGTGTCGGAAAGGTTTCCGGCCCGCGACCGACGGTGACCGCCGGGGCTGCGTGCCGCCGGTGGTGCCGGCGGGCCGGGGTCAGTCGTCCTCGCCCCGGTAGGTGTAGAAGTCGTCGACGAACTTGCGCCGCAGGGCCGGTACCCGGCTCGTGACGCGGAAGTACCCCCGCGCGCCGAGCAGCGCTAGCCGGCCGAGGAACGGCCGGTAGAGGCGGTCCTCACCGTTGGTGCCGTTGCGGGACAACGAGTCGGCGACCCGGGCGAAGCCGTACGGGAGCATCGCCGCCTCGTAGTCGGCCACCGCCTGCAGCAGGGTCTTCTCCCCGGCGGCGGCCCGGACGAGTTGCCGGCACAGCAGCGCGGCGTCCCGCAGGGCGGTGTTCGCCCCCACGCCCCGCCCCGGGGTCATCGAGTGGATGGCGTCGCCGAGCAGGGTGACCGTACTGCTCTTCCACGGCGGCACCGGATCCGAGGTGGCGACCCGGATCGGCATCGCGCTGCCCGGGTCGGCCCGCGCCAGCAGTTCGCGCAGGTGCGGATGCCAGCCCCGGGTCAGCTCGAGGGCGAGGCTGATCAGCTCCCGGCCACGCAGCCGCATCACGTCCGCCGGGAAGGTCCGCGCGGTGCTCCACAGCACGATGTTGACGTAGTCGCGGGTGGTGTCGTGGCGGAGGCCGGGCCACCGGGCGAGCAGCGCCGTGTCGGCCTCGGACAGGCCGGGTCGCAGCCGGCCCTCCCGGTCCCACTTGAACTCCATCACGTGCAGCACGCCCATGATCCCGCCGGTGGCGAAGATCAGCGAGATGCCCCGGCGGACCCGTTCGGGCAGCAGGGACCGGGTGTGCTCGGTCAGCGGGATCTTCACCGCGAGGTTGACCGTGCCGGCGTCCCGGATCACCGCGTGCGGCAGGTACTGGCGGCGGACCGCCGAGTGGGTGCCGTCGGCGGCGACCAGCAGGTCGCCCACCGCGCTGCCGCCGTCGGCGAAGTGCGCGGTGACCGTACCGTCGTCGTGCTGCTCGTACCGGGTGAAGGTCCGGTCGAAGTGGACCACGTCCTCCATCCCGGTGAGCAGCACCTGGCGCAGGGTCATCCGGGCCACCGACCGTTCCGTCTCCACCGGGTCGGTGTCCGGCCGCAGCTCGAACGAGGCGGTCTCGCGCAGCCGCTCGGTGATGACGGTGAAGTACCCGGGGGACCGGGCGCAGGTGGCGACGAAGACGTCGAACAGCTCCGGCGGCAGGCACTCCCGCAGCGCCTTGCTGCCGGTCGGTCCGATGCCGATCCGGTAACCGAGCAGGCCGTCGGTGCGGGTGCGGTGCCGCTCGTAGACCGCGACGTCGATGCCGGCCCGGCGTAGCCCGTGCGCCAGGCACATCCCGCCGGTGCCGGCGCCGACGACCAGCACCCGTGGTGTGGTTCCCACGTCCGGACCCGCCCCGCTCAGCCGGCGGCGCCGGTGACGGTCACCGCGTCGCTGGCGTTCCAGGTGTAGAAGCACCCGGCGATGGCGTCCCGGGGGGAGCGCCAGGTCGGCAGGTACGGCGAGGTGTGTGCCGAGAGCCGTTCGTTGACCTCGAGGAACAGTGGGTGGTTGCGGGCTGCGGCCAGTTCGTCCGGGTCGACGTCGGCGGTCTCCATCAGGTGGACGCACACGTCGTGCAGGGAGTACAGGGACCGGTGCCGGACCCCGGTGAGGCCGGGCAGCTCCGTCGCGTCGGACTCGCTGTAGATCTGGGCCACCCGGCCCTCCGCGCCCGGGATGATCCGGCTGACGATCAGTAGACGACTCATGGGACCCCTTTCGCCGGTGGCGTGGTCGACCCCCGGGTCGCCGGCGCCACGGGACACCTGTGCCGTCACCATGACCGCCGGCCAGTCACCGTGTCGTCACGCCTGCGGGGCGGGTGGTGACGGCGGACCGCGCGACGGGGCGGGGTCGGGTGTGCCGTCAGCGGGGGCGGGGAGTG
>NZ_LRQV01000177.1 GCF_001567585.1 Micromonospora rosaria | reverse complement strand
GGCGAAGGCCGGGTCACCGGCGGACACGGCGGCCCGCAACCCGAGCCGGTACGCGTCCAGACCCTCGACGCCCGCGCCAGCGTCGGCGGCGAGCCAGCCGCAGAGCTGTGCGGCCTCGGCGAGCAGCGGCATCAACCGGCGGCGGTCGGCCGGCCCGGCCCCCACCAGGCCGCGCGCGATCCGCCGCAGCTCACGCCGCCCGGTCCCGGTCAGGTCGGCACCGCCGGCCAGGTCGTCGAGGCGACGGAGCCCGGCCAGCCGGGCCGCCGCGTCGCTGGCCGCGCGGTCGCCGCCCACCCCGGCGCAGAGGTCGTCGTGCATCCCGGCGGGGAGGTCGCCGCCCACCCCGGCGACGGGATCGTCGCGCATCCCGGGGGCGGGGTCTCCGTCCGTTCCGGTGGTGCGGTCGCCGCCCGTTCCGGCGTAGGGGTCTCCGTCCGTTCCGGCGTAGGGGTCGTCGCCCGGTCCGGCGTAGGGGTCGCCGGTCACGAGCCAGGTGGGGACGGCGCCGAGCGCCGGCCCGTGCGGGTCGGCGAGCCAGCGTTGGGCCAGGGCCAGCAGCGCCGACCGGGACCGCCCCCCGGTGCCGCCACCGGCGGCGGCCGGCCCGGTGCCGAGCCGCCTGGTCCACGCCGCCGCGTCGGGCAGCAGGTCGCCCGGGGCCGCCAGGACGACCGCCAGCCAGCCGAGCCAGAAGTCCCCCGGCACCCGGAGCTGCCGCTCCCAGCGGGACACCTCGTGGCGGCTCAGCGTCGGCACGCCGGCGGCGGCGCAGAGTTCGGCGGCGAGCCGGGACTGGCTCCAGCCCCGGGCGAGCCGGAGCCGGGCGATCGACGGCCCGATCAGCGGCGGGCCGGGTGGTGGGGGCGGGATCATCGCATCCTCCGGGCGCGGGTCGGCACGGCGACGACCCGGGCCCGTGCGGGCCGGGACGTCACCGGTGGGACTGACCCCCGCGCGTACCCCCCGGAGCCCCCCGGCCCCGCCCGCGCGCCTCCGTTCATACCGGCCCGGTACGACGTTTCCCCGCCGGCCGGGCCGTCCCCGCCGGCCGGGCCGTCTCCGCCGGCCGGGCCGTCTCCGCCGGCCGGGCCCGTTCCCTCGCCCGTGCCCGGCGTGGGAAGGGCGTGGCCGTCACGGCGTGGCCCGCTAGAGTCAGGGGGTGGCTCTCGGTCTTCCCTCGGTCCTTCCCCCGCAGCCGGCCATCGGGGAGCTGATCCGTGCCGGCCAGACCTTCTCGTTCGAGTTCTTCCCACCCAAGACGGCCGAGGGTGAGCGCCTGCTCTGGCAGGCGATCCGCGAGCTGGAGTCGCTGCGCCCGTCGTTCGTGTCGATCACCTACGGCGCGGGCGGCTCGACCCGGGACACCACGGTCGCGGTGACCGAGCGGGTCGCCACCGAGACCACCCTGCTGCCGATGGCCCACCTGACCGCGGTCAACCACTCCGTCGCCGAGCTGCGCAACGTCATCGGTCGACTCGCCGGGGTCGGGGTCCGCAACGTGCTGGCGGTCCGGGGCGACCCGCCGGGCGACCCGGCCGGCGAGTGGGTCCGCCACCCCGAGGGGGTCGGTTACGCCGAGGACCTGGTCCGTGTGGTCCGCGAGGCGGGGGACTTCAGCGTCGGGGTGGCCGCCTTCCCGTACAAGCACCCCCGCTCGCCGGACGTGCACAGCGACACCGAGCACTTCGTCCGCAAGTGCCGGGCCGGTGCCGAGTTCGCGATCACGCAGATGTTCTTCGACGCCGACGAGTACCTGCGGCTGCGGGACCGGGTCGCGGCGGCCGGCTGCGACACCCCGATCCTGGCCGGCGTGATGCCGGTCACCCAGATGCGTACCATCGAGCGCTCGGTCCAGCTCTCCGGTGCGCCCTTCCCGACCGCCCTGGCCGAGCAGTTCGACCGGGTCCGCGACGATCCGGAGGCGGTGCGCCGGCTCGGCATCGAGCAGGCCAGCGAGATGTGCCGGCGACTGCTGGACGAGGGTGTGCCCGGCATCCACTTCATCACCCTCAACCGCTCCACCGCCACCCGCGAGGTCTGGCAGAACCTGCGGGTGGGCGCGCGGGTGTGAGGGGTCGCCGGGGCGACACCTGACCCGCGCTGAGACAGTTGATCAGTGGTGGGCAGGCAACTGAACTGGGACGAGTACGCGACCGCGTGGGCGCGGCTGCACGGCGGCTTCGACCCCCGGGCGGCGGCGCCGGTGGTCCGCGCCTGGCTGCGCCTGGCCTACCACCTCGGGTACGTGCTCGGCCGGCTCCGGGTCACCCCGACCGCGGTGACCGTCGCCGGGGTGCTGCTCTGTTTCTGCGTACCGCTGGTCGTCGGCCGGACGCCCAACGGGCCGTTCTGGGCGGCGGTGTTCGTGCTTCTCGCCTCGGTGGCGGACAGCGTCGACGGCGCGGTGGCGGTGGCGACCCGCCGGACCAGCCGGCTCGGCTACGTGTACGACTCGGTCGCCGACCGGCTCGGCGAGATCGCCTGGCTGCTGGCGTTCTGGCTGCTCGGTGCGCCGGGTCCGCTGGTGGTCGCCGGGGGCGCGCTCTCCTGGCTGCACGAGTACGTCCGGGCGCGGGCGGTCTCGGCGGGGATGCGGGAGATCGGCGCGGTGACCGTGGGGGAGCGGCCCACCCGGGTCTGCGTGGCCCTGGTGGGGCTGCTGGTGGCCGGGCTGACCGGGCTGGTCCAGGCGGACCTGGCGGCCGGCACCGCCACCATGGCCGTCGCGGTCTGGGTGCTGCTGGCCGGCTTCGGGCTGGGGCACCTGCTCTCCGCCGTCCGCCGCACCCTCCTGCCCGACGCCGCCCCCGGTGCCCCCGAATGAGACCGGCCCTCCGGAACCGGCGTCGGGGTGAGAGGGGAACCCTTCTCTACCGGATGCGTTAACAGGGGGCCCTTCCTTACCCCGCAGCGCCGACCTCGGCGGCGACGATCTGCGCGGAGAGGGTGACCATCGGCAGTCCGCCGCCGGGGTGACTGGAGCCGCCGACCAGCCAGAGCCCGTGCACCGGGCCCCGGTTGGCCGGGCGCAGCAGCCCACCGGCGGTGCCGTAGATCGCCCCGCCCGGGGCGCCGGTGGTGGCGGCCAGGTCGGCGGGGGTGCGGATCTCGCGGAACAGCAGCCGGTCCCGGACGTCCACGCCCCGCGCGGCGAGCACGTCGAGGATCCGGTCGGCGTAGGCCTGCGCCAGCCCCGGCCGACGCCAGTCCACCGCCCCCGGGGCGGTGCCGTGGCGGGGGGCGTTCACCAGCACGAACCATGCCTCGTGCCCGTCGGGGCGGACCGTCGGGTCGTCGGCGACGGTGACGAAGACGGCCGGGTCGACGGCCGGGCGGGCCCGGACCCCGCGCCCGGGGTCGCCGAAGACCGCGTCGAACTCGGCGTCGTAGTCGGTCGGGAAGAAGACGGTGTGGTGGGCCAGCCCGGAGTCGCCGCGTACCCCGAGCAGCAGCACGAACCCGGCCAGGCTCCGGTCGGCCAGCCCGGCCAGCCGGCGCGGGCCGGGCAGCAGGTCCCGGTAGACGGTGAGCGCGTCGACGTTGGCCACCACCACGTCGGCCGGCAGCGGTGCGGACACGCCGGCCAGGCGTACCCCGTGCACCCGGCCGCCGGCCGTGTCGATCCGGGTGACCGTGGCGCCGGTCTGCACCACCACCCCGAGGTCCAGGCAGCGCGACAGCAGCGCGTCGGCGAGGGCGCCCAGGCCACCGCGCAGGTACCAGCCGCCGAAGGCCAGTTCGGCGTAGGGGACGGCGACCAGCGCGGCGGGGGCCCGGCGCGGGTCGGCCCCGGTGTAGGTGGCGTACCGGTTCAGCAGCATCCGCAGGCCCGGCTCGCGCAGGTGCCGCCGGCCCAGGCCGCGCAGGGTCCGCCCGGGGGCGATCGCGGCCAGGTCGCCGAGGCGCCAGGCCAGCGCGGCGAGGTCGCGGGGGGAGTCGACCCGCCGGCGCAGGACGTCCCGCCAGGAGGCGTCCCAGACCCGCCCGGCGCGTCGCCACAGCCGTTGCCAGTCGGCGGCGGACCGGTCGCCGAACGCCGCCCCGACCCGGGCGGTGAAGACCTCCGGGTCGGCGCAGGAGTCCAGGGTCGGCCCGCCGTCGGCGAAGACGTGCCGGACGATCGGGTCCACCGGCACCAGGTCCAGGTACTCGTCGAGTTTCGCCCCGGTCGCCTCGAACAGGTCGTGGAAGACCTGCGGGAGGGTGAGCAGGCTCGGCCCGGTGTCGAAGTGGAACGAGCCGGCCGGGGTGTCGTGGACGTACCGGCCGAGCTTGCCGCCGACCGTCTCGGCCTGTTCGCAGACGGTGACCTCGTGCCCGGTGGCGGCCAGCCGGGCGGCGGTGGCCAGCCCACCCACCCCGGCGCCGACGACCACGATCCGCGCCATGCCGCGCCCTCCTAGGTGATCGGGCGGCCCCGCCAGGACAGCCGCCGCCGCTTCCGCAGATGGTACGACCGCAGGGTCAGCCAGCCGAGGACCACGACGGACACCGGGTGCGCCAGCGCGTCGGGCCACCACCGCCCGCCGGTGGCCCGCGCGGTGGTCACCCGGCCGGCCACCCCGAGCAGGTACCCGGCCAGCGCGGTCGCGGCCACGACGGGCGCACCGGCCAGCGCCGCGCCCACCGCCACCAGCGGGGGAGCGGTGTAGAGCGCCAGCAGCAGGCCCACCACGACCGCCGCCGCCCCGGGGTGCCCGAAGGTGGCCCAGAGGGACTTGCTGTACCCGTCGCGCAACTGTGGCCAGTCGTCGTACATCCGACAGGCGGCCAGCCGGGAGCCGTCGGCGAGGGCGATCCGGCCGCCGGAACGCTTCACCGCGCGGGCCAGCTCGATGTCCTCCAGGACCCGGTCCCGTACCGCCGCGTGCCCACCGGCGGCGGCGTACCCGGCCCGGTCCAGCACCAGGAACTGCCCCCCGGCGGCGGCCAGCGACGGGCGCGGCGAGCCCTCCATCGCGCGCAACGGCAGGAAGGTCAGCCACAACCACTGCAACAGCGGCTGGACCAGCCGGTCGGCCACCGACCCCACCAGGATCCTCGGGTACGGCGACAGCAGCGTCGCCCGCGCCGCGCGCAGCTCGCCGACCGCCGCCGCCACCGCGTCCGGGGCGAGCACCACGTCGGCGTCGACGAAGACCAGGACGGTGGCGGCCGGGTCGGCCCGCGTGGCGAGCTGGTGACAGGCGTGCGGCTTGCCCAGCCAGCCGGCCGGCGGGGTGCGGCCGGTCAGCAGGGTGACCCGGGGATCGTCGCCGGCCACCGCCCGGACCACCTCGGCGGTCCCGTCGGTGGAGCCGTCGTCGAGCACCACGATCCGCAGGTCGGGCACGCCGCGCTGGGCCAGCAGCGCGCGCAGGCAGCCGGTGACCCGGGTCGCCTCGTCGCGCAGCGGCAGCAGCACCGCGACCGGCTCGGTGACCCGGGCCGGCCGGTCGGTGGGCCGGCGTAGCCAGCGGGTGGCGTTGACCCAGGTGTGCGCGGTCAGCGCGGCCACCCCGAGCACCAGGGCGAGCAGGAGGCTCATCCGCCGGGCCCGCTCACGCGGCGGCGTCGACCGGGTCGCGCGGCCGGTCGGGGTGCCGTCGCCGGTCGCGCTGCCGCCGGCCCAGGGTCACCGCCAGCGGTACGGCGGTCACCGCCATGCCGGCCGCGCCCCAGAGCGCCGAGGCGGGCAGGGCGAGGAAGACCGCGTGGGCCAGCACGCTGGAGGCGTACGTCCACAGGTAGAGCGCGTACATCGGGGCGTCGGCCGGCCCGGTGCGGTCGACGGTCGGCCCGGCCAGCGGGCGCAGCGCGGTCATCATCAGCACGGCGAAGAGCAGCCAGCCCAGGTAGTTGCTGACCGGGATGCCGGGCAGGCCGGGCAGCGCCGGGTCCGGGTCCGGCCAGCGCCAGTACCCCTCGGCGACCATCTGCGGGTCGAGGAAGAGGTCCCAGGCGGCCAGGCCGACGGTGGCCAGCGCGATCCGCCGCAGCCGGCCCGGCCCGTCGGTGCTGCCGCCCCCGGTGAGCCGGACCGCGGCGAGCCACGCCGGCCAGGCCATCCAGGTCCAGGCCAGCGGGATGATCAGCGGTACCCCGGCGAGCTTCGGCCCGAGCTGGCCGGAGTAGTCGTAGGTGCCGAACGGGAAGCCGGTCGCCACGCCCAGCGCCTCGATGGCGAACCCACCCCCGGTGGCCACCGCCACCAGCGCCGCCGCCGTCCGGGGCCCCCGGGTGAGCAGGGCGTGACCGACGGAGAGCAGGTACCCCAGGAGCACGGTGGCCACGGTCAGCCGGGCCCGGGTGGCGCCCCCGGTCAGCGGGTAGCAGACCTGGGCCAGCACCAGCGCGCCGAGCAGCAGCCAGGGCAGGTACCGCCGGATCACGGTGTGGCGTCCGGGCGGGACCGCCCGGCGGCGGATCCGGGGGCGTCGGCCGGGGCGGGGGAGTCGGCGGCGGGCAGCGGCAGGTCCCGGCCGAGCACCCCGAACGGGCGTTCGTCACCGGGGAAGCGGAAGTGGCGCAGCACGTCGACGAAGCCGAACCGGCGGTACAGCCGCCAGGCCCGCGACCGCTGCTCGTCGGCCTCCGGGGTGGAGAGCAGGGTGGTGCCGCCGGGGGCCATGGTGAGCAGCGCGCGTAGCTGCCGCGCCCCGACCCCGTGCCCCTGCGCCGCCGGCCGGACGTGCAGCTCCACCACCTCGAAACAGTCGGTGAGCCAGCGCTGCCGGGCCGTCGGGTCCAGCGCCCGGTGCACCTGGTCGTGCCACCACTGGCCGACCGAGCCCTGGTAGCCGTAGCCGAAGCCGGCCAGGTGCCCCTCGCGGGTGAGGCTGGCGACCGCGCGGAAGCCGGGCCGGCGCACGTGGGTGGCGATGTAGCCGCGCCGGGCCTCCAGCAGTTCGGCGCGGTAGTTCATCGCCTCCCCGTAGACGGCGACCACGTCGTCCAACCGCCGGACGAGATCGTCCGGGGTCCACCGCACCAACCTCACGCCTGCCCGCCCTTCGTCGTGCCCGGGTCGTCGTCCGCGACCCAGCCCAGTACCGTCCGGTCACCCACCACGTCGCGGACCGCGAACCGCGCGAAGAGCTCCTCGGCGTACCAGCGTTCGCTGGCCGTCCGCGTGATCGCGGCGCGGTGCTCGGGGTGACGGTACGCGAACCCGACCAGGTCCGCCGGTTCGCGCCACACGGTGACCGTGCCCTGCCACCCCACCGGGGCCTCGCCCACCCCGAACCGGGCGAGCAGCCCCGGCGCGGCGTGCAGGGCGGCGGCCACCGGGGGGACCGCCCGCCAGAAGGTGGCCGCCCGCGTCGGCCGCAGCCGGGCCCGGGTCAGGGCCAGCACCGGCCCGGTCACCCGCCCGCCGGCCGGGTCGCCGAACGGGCGTCGGCCGGACCACTCGCCCCGGCTGGCGAGCGGGCGCAGGTCGACCCGGACGGTCGAGGTGGCGATCCGGGCCCAGGCCCGGCCGACCGGCGAGGTGTCGAAGCGGGCGGCGGCGGCCGGGTCGGCCCAGACGGTCAGCGCCGCCCACCGGGTCGGGTCGGCGTCGCCGGGCCCGAAGCCGGTCCCGGTCCCGGTGCCGAGGAGCTTGCCGAACCGGACGCCGTCGGTGGCCCGCAGCCGGCGCGGGTCGCGCGCCATCCGCAGCAGCGCCCGGGGCAGCGCGCCCCGGGAGACCCGCCACACGTGCAGGGTGACCAGGTCGGCCGGACTGTTCACGCCACCTCGACGGCGGTCCCGCCGGTGAACCGCAGCAGCTCCGGGTAGGTGGTCGGGAAGACCGCGCGGGGCACCCCGCCGGCCGCCCAGATCTCCTTGTGCCCGCCGAGCGCGGTGTCGACCAGGGTCCGCAGCGGGTGCGGGTGACCGAGCGGGGCGACCCCGCCGATCGGCTGCCCGGTGTGCGTCCGGACGAACTCGGGGGTGGCCCGGCGCAGCCGGGTGACCCCGATGGTTGCCGCCAGGCCGGTGGTGTCCACCCGGTGCGCTCCGGAGGTGAGCACCAGCACCGGCGTCCCGTCGGCGTCGAAGATCAGCGAGTTGGCGATGGCGCCGACCTCGACGCCGAGCGCCTCGGCGGCAGCCGCCGCGGTGTGCACCGCGTCGGGCAGCAGCCGGACGGCGGTGGGGGTGCCGGCGGCGTCGCACGCCTGCGCGGCGTCGAGGGCCTGTTGCACCGCCCGGACGTTCGGGTGTGGTTGCATGCCGTCATTCTTCCCCGGCCCCGGTCAGCGGCCTCAGCCGGCTGCGCTGCCCCGCTCGGGCCCGCCCGCCGGGGCCGTCCGGGCCGCCCCCGCGCCGCACGCGGGACGGGGGTGGTCAGGGCTCCCGGCCCTCGGGCATCGGGGCCGGCCGGGCGTCGCGCATCCGCTCCGGGGTCCAGTAGTCCCCGGTGTCACCGGGGAGGTCCACCGAGCGGCTCGTCTCGCTGATCCCGGCGGGCGGGCCGCCGCCGCCCGGCCCGTCGCCGCCGGCCCGCAGCAGGCCGGCCACCCCGGCCGCGCCGCCGAGCAGCGCGAGGACGGCGACACCGGTGAGGACCATGGCTCGACCGGACATCGGACACCTCCTCGGAGAAACGGGTTCCCCGTCATTCTGGCACGCCGGCCGTCCACCGGGCCGCCGAACCGGAATCGGTGGTCCCGGCCTGTCCGGGACCACCGACCCATGAAGGGAATTCGCGCTTGCGGATCACCAGGTGCGGTTCGCGTACGCGCGGTACAACGTGCCGACCACGGCATCCGAGAAGTACGGCGAACCGATGTACGAAGGATTGTCGCGGTCATTGGTGTAACTGGTCACCCCGTGCACGTCACCGATTCTCGTGGTGTTGTCGTAGCGGTAGTACCAGGGGCCGCCACTGGACCCGCCGCCCCACGGGCAGCCCATCTCGATCCGGTTGCTCCCGGCGTCGGAGGAGGTGCCGGAGCAGGACCACTGCACCTCGCCGCCGTCCCGGTTGCTCGGGTAGCCGAAGATGTCGTACCGGTACGCCCGGCCACCGCCGGTGAGCAGCCCGTTGGCGCCGACCGCGTCCACCACCGACCGGCTGCCGTACACCAGCGCCACGCCGACGTCGTACTGCCGCTCCCGGGTGGTGATCCAGCCGGTCGGGACGGCCAGCGTGGACCAGGTCCAGGTGCCGTAGGGCTGCGCCCCGTTGCGGTAGGAGGGGACGAACAGCCAGTTCGCGGTGTGCCAGGTACGGCCGGGGCCGTCGTGCAGGCAGTGCGCGGCGGTGAACACCATGTTCCGGGCGGCGCTGTTGACCACGCTCGCCGAGCAGTAGTTGCCCTCGCCGGTGGTGGAGTTGGTGAAGAAGATCTTCCCCACCGTGATCGACTCGTTGAGCTGCACCGCCCGCCGGGCCGCCTCCGCCGGCGCGGCCACCCCGGTGGCGTGCCGGACCACCGGTGCCGGCCGGGGCAGCGGGGACAGGTCCCCCTTGGTCGGCGCCACGGTCTCGTCCAACGGGGTCGCCGCGGCCAGGCGCTCCGGCGTCCAGTACCGGCTCGGTTCACCGGTGGTGGCGGCGGTCCGGGTGACCCGGGTGGTGCCGTCGACGCCGGCCGTCGCGCCAGCGCTGGTGGTGGTCGCGCCGGCGGTGGCCGGGCCGGTGGCGAACAGCATGGGCGCGACGAGCGCGGAAAGGATCAGCAACCGTCTGCCGGCGCTGCGAATAGGAATGTGCTGCACGTTTCCTCCGGGCTGCTGGGAATGGTGGTGTCGTGTGTCGCGCGACGTCGACAGCGAAGCAGCGGACGATTATCGGTGTCAACGGTTGTCGCGATTTGCCGGCTGTCGTACACCTGACCGGAATTGGGTAATCAGAAATTGTGGAGAACGGGAATGTCGTACCGCTCATCCCGTCGTCCCGAGGGTCGGGCGGCGACGGGTTCTCCGGTTCGGGGAGCCGTCGACCGGGTACCGGGTCGGGCGGCGAGGCGGTGGCCCGTGGCCCGGCGGCGGGGGACGTCGCCCACGGCCGGCTGGCCGGTGTCGTCGTCCATGCCCCGGCCGGTCGGTGCCCTCGTCCCGGGTGGGTCGGCGCGTGGTGGGGCCGGATGGCGTCGGGGCGGCCACACGTTGCGTTTTTGTCGGCGGGAAGGTGTACTGTCAGCAGTGTTAGAACGAGTGTTCGATTAAGGGTCGAAGCCTGCAGCTTGACCCGACGTGTCGCACACCCGTTCCGACGTCCGGGAGCGGTGTTTCGCGGCACCGGCTCCCGGCAGGCGCGGTTCCGCGGGCCGCGCCGGGTGCCGGGCAGTCGCGAGTCCGGTCCCCGTCAGGCAGGAGCACCGCCCGCCGCCCACGACCCCCGGGCGGCGGGCGGTGACCCCGCCGGTTACGCCGGCCGGGTGTGGTGTGGGGAAGCGTCCACACCCGGCCGGCCGCCACCACGGCGCGTCTTCCTCCGCGCCACTCGACCCGGTCGCCCGCCGGTGGATCCCGATCCGCCGGCCCGGGCGACTGCCTCGGCCACGTGGAGGAGACGTTCCATGCCGACCAGTCCGGCTCAGGCACCGACGGTGCCGGCGCACGCGCTGCCGCACCGCACTCCGACCCAACTGCTCGCGGTGGCCCGACGCGGGCTGACCGAGGCTGCCCAGACCCGTCCCGACGGGCTCCGCTACGCGGCGGCCCACCTGGCCGCGTTGCGGGCCGCCGCGGCGGTGCTCGCCGCCCGTGCCCGCCCCGCTCCCACCCGCCGGGGCCGGATCACCAGCGTCTGGGTGCTGCTCTCCGGCGTCGCGCCGGAGTTCGACGAGTGGGCCCGGTTCTTCGCCGCCGCCGCCGGCAAGCGGGCCGCTGCCGAGGCCGGCATCCCCCGGGTGGTCAGCACCCGGGAGGCGGACGACCTGCTGCGGGCGGCCGAGCAGTTCGTGACGGTGGTGGAGGGGGCGCTCGGGCTGGCCCACCAGCCGGCCTTCGACGGCCTCGCCGCCTGAGTCACCGCGCCGCCCGGCGACCACGGCGGATCGACCCGGCACTCAGCAGTACACGACGCTCGGCAGCAACGACGGGGGGTAGGTCCGATGGCGGGCCGGATGGTGGTCGGCTCGACCGCGCTCGCCGGTCTGGTCCGTCCGGCGAGCGCGCCGGACCCGGCGGGGGGACACCGGGTCCTGCCGGTGGCTCCCGAGCTGACCGGGTTGCTGCCCAGCCGAGGGTTGCGGCGGGGCAGCACGGTCGCGGTCGCCGCCGGTCGGCCCCGACACCACGGCGGTACCTCGCTGGTGCTGGCCCTGCTCGCCGAGGCGTCCCGGGCCGGCTCGTGGTGCGCCGTGGTCGGGGTGCCGACCTTCGGCGCCGGCGCGGCGGCCGAGGTCGGCATCGCCCTCGACCGGCTGGCCCTGGTGCCGGACCCGGGGCCGGAGTGGGCGACCGTGATCGCCGCGCTGATCGACGGGGTGGACGTGGTGGTCGCGGCGGTGCCGGGCGCGGTGGCCCCCTCGGTCGCCGACCGGCTGGCCGCCCGCGCCCGGCAGCGGGGCAGCGTGTTCGTGCCGTACGGGCGGTGGGACGGCGCGGACGTCACCCTGCGGGTGGTCCGGGGCGTCTGGGAGGGGCTCGGGCCGGGGCGGGGCCGGCTGCGCCGCCGGGAGGTGACGGTGTCCGCCCGGGGGCGGGGCGCCGC
>NZ_LRQV01000176.1 GCF_001567585.1 Micromonospora rosaria | reverse complement strand
GCACACCGGCGCAGCGCCTCGTGCAGCCGCGCGGCGGCCTCCGCCCAGTCCGGCGCCGTCACGTCGGCCACCCGGAGTGCCGGCGCCCCCACCGGGCGGGCCGACCCCACCGGCCGGCGGGGCCCACCCCGGGGCGGCCGGTCCGCCTGTCGAACGCGGATGCTGGATCGGTCATCGGTCCTGTCCTTCTCCGTCGCGACCCGTCCCGGCGTGGCCTCGGCCGCAGGTGGCGGCCGGTGGATCGTACCCGTCGGGCCGGTGCGGACCGGCGCACCACGGGGGCGTGCCCACCCCGTCCGGCCCGCCGCGGGTGGCTCAGCCGTCGCGTTCCGGGTAGCCCACCGGGACCGCCGACACGTCGTCCAGGGCGGTGGTGATCTCCGCCGGCAGGGTCATCCGCTCCACCTGGAGCGCGCCGAGCAACTGCCCCACCGTCCGCGCCCCGAGGATCGGCGCGGTCACCCCCGGCCGGTCCCGGATCCAGGCCAGCGCCACCTCCAGCGGCGACACCCCGAGCCCGCCGGCCGCGGTGGCCACCGCCTCCACGATGCTGGAGCAGCGCGGCTCCAGGTAGGTGGCGACGAAGCGCTCGAAGTGCGCCGAGGCGGCCCGGGAGTCCGCCGGCCGCCCGTGCCGGTACTTGCCGGTCAGCACCCCCCGACCCAGCGGGGACCAGGGCAGCACCCCCAGGCCCAGCGCGGCGCAGGCCGGCAGCACCTCCCGCTCCACGCCCCGCTCCAGCAGGGAGTACTCCACCTGCGCGGCGACCACCGGGGCCCGCCCCGGCCAGGCGGTCTGCCAGGCGGCGGCGCGGGCGGTCTGCCAGCCGGAGAAGTTCGACACCCCGACGTACCGGACCCGGCCGCTGGCCACCGCGTGGTCCAGCGCCGCCAGGGTCTCCTCCAGCGGGGTGTCCGGGTCGTACCCGTGCACCTGCCACAGGTCGACGTAGTCGGTGCCCAGCCGACGCAGTGAGGCGTCGAGGGTGCGCAGCAGGTGCCCCCGGGAGCCGTCCCGCCGCCGCCCGCTGCCGGGGCGCAGCCCCGCCTTGGTGGCGATCAGCAGCTCGACGCGGGGGACCAGGCCGCCCAGCAGCGAGCCGATCACCGACTCGGCGTCGCCGTCGGCGTACACGTCGGCGGTGTCGACCAGGTTGCCCCCGGCGTCCAGGTAACTCTTCAGTTGGGCGGCAGCGTCGTCGGCGTCGGTGTCCCGGCCCCAGGTCATGGTGCCGAGCGCGAGCCGGGAAACCGCCAGCCCGCTTCGGCCGAGCGGTCGCTGTTGCATGGGTGAACCTTATTTGCACCAGGGGCGTCACCGATATCCTCGCTCCCGTCATCTCTGCCGTGCCGCCAGATGATCAGGCTCTCCGTCGGCCGGCTGACCCGATGTCGGCCGCGTTTGCGCAGGTCAGCGCGTTGGGTTCGGGGAGGGTGAGGCGGTGATCGGCGCCACTGTCGGGATTGCGTAACCTGATGCGACTCGGTGGTGCGAATGGGGGAGGACCAGTGCGACTCGGGCTCAGCCTCGGATACCAGACGGCGTGGAGCACACCCGCCGATCACCTGGCGCTGGCTCAGGAGGCGGACCGGCTCGGCTACTCGGTGGTGTGGGCGGCGGAGGCGTACGGCTCCGACTCGCCGAGCATGCTCGCCTGGATGGCCGGCCAGACCGAACGGATCGACCTGGGCAGCGCGGTGATGCAGATCCCGGCCCGGACCCCGGCGATGACCGCGATGACCGCGGCCACCATCGACGCGCTCTCCGGCGGCCGGTTCCGGCTCGGCCTGGGCGTCTCCGGGCCGCAGGTCTCCGAGGGCTGGCACGGTGTCCGCTTCGCCAAGCCCCTGGCCCGCACCCGGGAGTACGTCGACATCGTCCGGCTGGCGGTGGCCCGCAAACCCGTCGCGTACGACGGCGCGCACTACACCCTGCCGCTGCCCGACGGGCCCGGCAAGGCCCTGCGCCTGGGCTTCCACCCCCCACGCGAGCACATTCCGGTCTACCTTGCCGCCGTCGGGCCGAAGAACCTGGAACTGGCCGGGGAGATCGCCGACGGCTGGCTGGCGGTCTTCTACGCCCCCGAGTTCGCCGCGGAGCAGCTCGCCTCGGTGCGGGCCGGCCGGGCGGCGGCCGGCAAGGACCTGGCCGGTTTCGACGTGGTGCCCTCGGTGCCCGTGGTGGTCGGCGACGACGTGGCCGCCTGCGCCGAACTGGTCCGCTGGTACGCCGCGCTCTACGTCGGCGGCATGGGCAGCCGGCAGCAGAACTTCTACAACCAGCTCGCCACCCGGATGGGCTACGGCGACGCCGCCCGCGAGGTGCAGGACCTCTACCTGGAGAAGCGTCAGCGGGACGCCGCCGCCGCGGTGCCGCTGGAGTTCATCGACCGCACCTCGCTGCTCGGGCCGACCGAGCGGATCGCCGAGCGGATGCGCGAGTACGCCGAGGCCGGGGTGACCACCCTGTCGGTGACCCTGTTCGCGGCCGACCGGGACAGCGGCGTGCGGACCCTGCGCGCCGCCGCCGAGGCCCTCGAGATGTCCGGAGTCGGCGAGTGAGCTGGATCGAGGCCATCGTCCTGGGCATCGTGCAGGGCCTCACCGAGTTCCTGCCGGTCAGCTCCTCGGGGCACCTGCGCATCACCTCCGCGATCTTCTTCGACCAGGACGCCGGGGCGTCGTTCACCGCGGTCACCCAGCTCGGCACCGAGGCGGCGGTGCTGCTCTACTTCGCCAAGGACATCTGGCGGATCGGCCGGACCTGGGTGGTGGGGATCTGGGACTCCTCGGTGCGCAGCAGCCTGGACTACCGGATGGGCTGGTACGTCATCGTCGGCTCGATCCCGATCGGGCTGCTCGGCTTCCTGTTCAAGGACCAGATCCGGGAGACGGCCCGGAACCTGTGGGTGGTCGCCACCACCCTGATCGTCTTCGCCTTCGTGCTGGCCTTCGCCGAGTACTGGGGGCGGCAGACCCGGACCCTGCACAACTTCCGGATGCGCGACGGCGTGGTGATGGGCCTGGCCCAGGCGATGGCGCTGATCCCCGGGGTGTCCCGGTCCGGGAGCACCCTCACCGCCGGGCTCTTCCTCAACCTCACCCGGGAGACCGCCGCCCGGTACTCCTTCCTGCTGGCCATCCCGGCGGTGGTGATGTCCGGGGTGTTCAGCATCCCGGACGTCTTCGCCCCGGCCGCCCCCGGCACCTCCGCCCCCTCCGTGGCCCAGATGGTGGTGGCCACCGTGGTCGCCTTCGCCGTCGGGTACGCGGCCATCGCCTGGCTGCTGCGCTACGTGGCGCACCACACCCTGTACGTCTTCGTGCTCTACCGGGTGGCCGTCGGCACCCTGGTCCTGGCCCTGCTGATGACCGGCACCATCTCCGCCACCTGAGCCGTCCCCGGCCCCGCCACCGGCACCGGTGGCGGGGCCGCCGCCGGCCCACCGACCCCGCTGGGCGGGGCCGAACTAGGGTGGTCCTGTGGCGACCCTTCTGCTCTTGCGACACGGCCGGACGACGGCCAACGCCGACGGCGGGCTGGCCGGCCGGCAGCCGGTCGAACTGGACGAGACCGGTCGGGCCCAGGCCGCCGCGGTGGGCCAGCGGCTGCGCGGCATCCCGCTGGCCGCCGTGGTCAGCAGCCCGCTGGTGCGCTGCCGGCAGACCCTGGAGCTGGCGCTGCCCGAGGTCACCCCGGTGGTCGAGGACGGCCTGATCGAGTGCGGGTACGGCACCTGGGAGGGGCAGCCGCTGAAGGCGCTGGCCAAGGAGCCGCTCTGGCCGGTGGTCCAGCAGCACCCCAGCGCCGCGGTCTTCCCGCAGGGGGAGGCGATGGCGGCGATGGCCGCGCGGGCCGTCGCGGCGGTGCGGTCCTGGGACGCCCGGGTCACCGCCGAGCACGGCCCCGAGGCGCTCTGGCTGGCGTGCAGCCACGGCGATGTGATCAAGGCCATCGTCGCGGACGCGCTCGGCCTGCACCTGGACCTGTTCCAGCGGATCGTCGCCGACCCGGCCTCGGTCACCGCGATCCGCTACACCCCGCTGCGGCCGTTCGTGGTCCGCCTCAACGACACCGGCGGGGAGCTGACCGGCCTGGTCCCGCCGCCGCGTAAGCGGCGCCGCCGGCCGGCCCGCCCGGCGGACTCCGACGCCGCCGTCGGCGGGGGAGCGGGGGCCGCCCGGTGACCCGGCGACCGCGCCCGGCGACGGGTCACCCCGGGCGGCGCCGGGCCCGTCGGCTCGCCGCTGCCCAGGTGGGGCGATTCTGCCTTGGTGGGGTACGCGGGCTCCCGACGCGCCGGATAGGGTCGTGGGTATGACCCACCAGGTGCACGCCTTCGAGCCGCCGGAGCGGTTCGTCGCCGGGACCGTCGGGCCGCCCGGGGAGCGCACGTTCTTCCTCCAGGCGCGCGGCGGTGGCCGGCTGGTCAGCGTCGCGCTGGAGAAGGTCCAGGTCTCCCTGCTCGCGGAGAAGCTGGAGGAGCTGCTCACCGAGGCGCAGCGCCGCTTCGGGGTGCAGCTGCCCGAGGCGGCCGTCTCCACCGGCGACAACGACCCGCTGGACACCCCGGTCGACGAGGAGTTCCGGGTCGGCACCCTCGGGCTGGCCTTCGACGTGGACACCGCGACCGTGGTGATCGAGGCGATCGCCGCCGGTGAGGCGGAGGCCGAGGTCGAGCTGGGTGACGACGAGACCGACACCGACGACGAGGACGAGGAGCCGGACGAGGACCTCGACCGGCTCCGGGTCCGGCTGACCCCCGAGGCGACCCGCGAGTTCATCGAACGGGCCCGGCGGGTGGTCAACGCCGGCCGACCGCCCTGCCCGCTCTGCGGCCAACCGCTCGACCCCGCCGGTCACCTCTGCCCGCGGCACAACGGCTACCACCGGTGACCTCGTCGGAGCTGCACCTCCTCCAGGACGGTGCCGCCGTGCTGCGCCTGCTCCGCGACGGCGACCTCGACCTGGAGGGGCGGCTGGTCGACGCCTCCAACACCACGCTGCGCGCCGTGCTCACCCTGGACGGGGTCCGCGCCCGCTGCGTCTACAAGCCGGTGCGCGGGGAACGGCCGCTGTGGGACTTCCCCGACGGCACCCTGGCCGACCGGGAGGTCGCCGCGTACCTGGTCTCCGCGGGCGTCGGCTGGGACCTGGTCCCCCCGACGGTGCTGCGGGACGGTCCGCTCGGCCCCGGCTCCTGCCAGCTCTGGATCGACGAGCCCGCCGACGCCGACCCGCTGGTCGGGTTCGTGCCGGCGGACGCGGTGCCGCCGCGCTGGTTCCCCGTCGCCGCCGCCCGCGACGAGGACGGCACGCCGTACGCCCTGGCGCACGCCGACGACCCCCGGCTGGCCCGGCTGGCGGTCCTCGACGCGGTGATCAACAACGCCGACCGCAAGGGCGGGCACGTGCTGGCCGGCCCCGACGACCGGCTCTACGGCGTGGACCACGGCGTCAGCTTCCACGTCGAGCCGAAACTGCGCACCGTGCTGTGGGGTTGGGCCGGCCGGGAACTGCCCTCCGACGCCGTCGAGGCCCTCGACCAGCTCGCCGGCCTCCTCGCCGGTGACCTCGGCGAGGAGTTGGCCGCGCACCTCACCATCGGCGAGATCGGCGCGCTCGGCGGGCGGATCGAGCGGCTGCGCGACAGCGGCCGGTTCCCGTTGCCCCCGCAGGACTGGCCGGCGATGCCCTGGCCGCCGATCTGACGTCCGCGCCGCGCTGCGCCGTCGCCGCGGCCCGTGTGACGGCGGTCGACGCCCCGCGACGTGAGTCGTTGTCACGTTGATCACCCCCACGGTGGGTCCCCGGTGTCGTACGGCTCGTTAGGCTGACGGTCATGGAGTCTTGGGCGGGACACGAGGTGCCACGACTGCCGGGCCGGGGCGGGCCGCTGGCGTTGTTCGACTCGGCGCGGCAGGGCGTCCACCCGAGCACACCCGAGGGCGCCGCGACGATGTACGTCTGCGGCATCACCCCGTACGACGCCACCCACCTCGGGCACGCCGCCACGATGATCGCCTTCGATCTCGTGCAGCGGGTCTGGCGCGACGCCGGGCACTCCGTGCGCTACGTGCAGAACGTCACCGACATCGACGACCCGCTGCTGGAGCGGGCGGAGCGCGACGGTGAGGACTGGAAGGTCCTCGCGATGCGGGAGACCGCGCTGTTCCGGGAGGACATGGAGGCGCTGCGGATGATCCCGCCGGCGCACTACGTCGGCGCGGTCGAGTCGATCCCGGACATCGCCGACCGGGTGCTGACGCTGCTCAAGGACGGTGCGGCGTACCGGCTGGAGGACGGCACCGGCGACGTCTACTTCGACCTCGCCGCCGCGCCCCGGTTCGGGTACGAGTCCAACCTGTCCCGGGCCGAGATGCTGGAGATCTTCCCGGAGCGGGGCGGCGACCCGCTCCGGGCCGGCAAGCGGGACCCGCTCGACCCGCTGCTGTGGCGCGGCGCCCGCCCCGACGAGCCCTCCTGGCCCGGCGGCGAGCTGGGCGCGGGCCGGCCCGGCTGGCACATCGAGTGCACGGTCATCGCGCTGAACCTGCTCGGCGACCGGATCGACGTGCAGGGCGGCGGTAACGACCTGATCTTCCCGCACCACGAGTGCTCCGCCGCGCACGCCGAACGGCTGACCGGGGTGACCCCCTTCGCCGGTCACTACGTGCACGCCGGCATGATCGGCCTGGACGGCGAGAAGATGTCCAAGTCCAAGGGGAACCTGGTCTTCGTCTCCCGGCTGCGTGCCGACCGGGTCGACCCGATGGCGGTCCGGCTGGCCCTGCTCGCCGGGCACTACCGGGCCGACCGGTCCTGGACCGACGACCTGCTCGCCACCGCGCAGGAGCGGCTGGCCCGCTGGCGGCGGGCCGCCGCCGCGCCCGCCGGCCCGTCCGGCATGGCGATGCTCACCGGGGTACGCGAGCGCCTCGCCGACGACCTCGACTCGCCCGGCGCGCTGCGGCTCGCCGACGAGTTCGCCGACCGGGTCCTCGCCGGCGACGCCGACGACCCGGCCGCCCCGGCCCTCTTCGCCGCCACCACCGACGCCCTCCTCGGCATCCACCTCTGACCCCCTGCTCCCCTCCCCGCCCCCTGCTGGCGGTGATTACGGGATTCCGGTCGGACCGGAGCCTGACGCGGTTCCCCCGATCACCGTCGCGCCGGCGGGCGGGGCGGGGCAGCGGGGGCGCGGGTCAGGGGCGCAGCGGGCGGAAGAAGGCGCGGATGTCCTCGACCAGCAGGTCGGGGGCCTGGAGGGCGGCGAAGTGGCCGCCGGTGGCGTGCTCCGACCAGTGGGTGACCCGGTGGGAGAGCTCGGCCAGGCCCCGGATCGCCTGGACGCCGTGCAGGTTCAGCACCCCGGTCGGTACCGGGGACGGGGCCGGCCGTTCACCCCAGCCCTCCGCGCCGGCCTCCCGGTAGATCCGGGCCGCCGACCCGGCCGTGCCGGTCAGCCAGAGCGCGGTGACGCTGGTGAGGATCGCGTCGCGGGACACCGGGGTCTGCGTCGACACGGTCGGGTCCCAGTCGACGTACCACTCCAGGTTCCAGGCGAGCTGCCCGACCGGGGAGTCGTTCAACGCGTACGCGACGGTCTGCGGCCGGGTCGACATCTGGGTGGCGTACCCGGAGCGCTCCATCCACGCGTACTCCTGCTCCTGCGCCCGCGTGCGCTCGGCGGGTGAGAGCCGGTCCAGGTCGCTCGGGTCGGTGGGGACGGCGGCGTTGGACAGCGCGTCGACGTGCACCCCCAGCACCCGGTCGGGGGCGATCCGGCCGAGTTCCGGGGCGACGATGCTGCCGAAGTCGCCGCCCTGCGCGCCGAAGCGGTCGTACCCGAGGGCGTCCATCAGGGCCAGCCAGGCGCGGGCCACCCGGTTGCTGCCCCAGCCGGCCTCCCCGGTCGGCCCGGAGTACGCGAACCCGGGCACCGAGGGCAGCACCAGGTGGAACGCGTCGGCCGGGTCGCCACCGTGCGCCCGGGGATCGGTCAGCGGCCCGATCACGTCGAGGTACTCGTGCACGGTGCTCGGCCAGCCGTGCGTGACGATCAGCGCGGTGGCGTCCGGCTCGGGGGAGCGCACGTGCAGCAGGTGGATCCGCTGTCCGTCGACGACGCAGGTGACCTGCGGGTACGCGTTGATCCGGGTCTCCTGCCGGCGCCAGTCGTACTCCTCGCGCCAGTACCGGACGAGGTCGGTGAGGTGGTCCCGCTCGACGCCGTAGGACCAGCCGGCCCCGGGTATCTGCTGCGGCCAGCGGGTCCGGGCCAGCCGGTCCCGCAGGTCGTCGAGGTCGGCGTCGGGCAGCTCCACCCGGAAGGGTGCCAGTTCGATCATGCCGCCCAGCCTCACCCCGAAGGCGGACAGGACCGGTCCTCGTTCGGCTGGCATCCTTGGTCGCCATGGACACCGCCGGCCGCCTGCTGCGGCTGCTCTCCCTGCTCCAGTCGCGGCGCGACTGGTCCGGCCCGGACCTGGCCGACCGGCTCGGCGTGACCGTCCGGACCGTGCGCCGCGACGTGGAGCGGCTGCGCGCCCTCGGGTACCCGGTCTCCGCCTCGGTGGGCGTGACCGGCGGGTACCGGCTGGGCGCCGGCGCCACGCTGCCGCCGCTGCTGCTCGACGACGAGGAGGCGGTCGCCGTCGCGGTCGGGCTGCACGGCGCGGCCGGCGGTGCGGTGGCCGGGATCGGCGAGGCGGCGCTGCGCGCCCTCGGCAAGCTGGGCCAGGTGCTGCCGTCCCGGCTGCGGCACCGGCTGGACACCCTCGCCCACGCCGTGGTCGCCGTGCCGCCCCGCCCCGGCCCGGCCGTCGATCCGGGCACCCTGACCGCCGTGTCGGCCGCGATCCGGGCCGCGGAGACGCTCCGTTTCGACTACGTCGACCACCACGGGCGGGATTCCCGCCGCGCCGTGCAGCCGCACCGGCTGGTGCTGCGCGGGCGGCGCTGGTACCTGGTGGGGTGGGACGTCGAGCGGGACGACTGGCGGACCTTCCGGGCCGACCGGATTCGGGTACGCGTCCCCAACGGGCCCCGGTTCGGCCACCGGGAGCCGCCGGACGGCGACGTCACCGCGTACCTGAACCGGAGCCTGGACCGGGACGTCTGGGCGTACCGGCCGGTGCTGCGGGTGCACGCCCCGGCGGCGCGGATCGTCGGCCGGGTGGACGGCACGGTCACCCCGATCGACGACCGGACCTGCCGTCTGGAGTTGTGCACGGAGTCCTTCGACCTCGTGGTCCTGGTGATCTGCCTGCTCGACGCCGACGTCACCGTCGAGTCGCCCCCGGAACTCGCCCACCACCTCCACCGCCTGGCCCCCCGCCTGGCCGCCGCCTGACCACCCACCCCCACCCCACCCCCGCCCCGCGCGCTCACCCCGCCCGCCCCGCGCGATCTTGCACTTCGGGCCGGTGGTTCGGGTTGTCTGTCCCGTTACGGCGGGGCGGGAACTGCACGATCGCCGCGAACGGAGGGCGGGGGCACGGGGGCGCGGGGGAAGGGTCAGCCCAGGACGAGGCCGGGGTTGGGGTCCGGGTCGGGGGTGGGGGCCGGGATCTTGTACTCCTCGGTCAGTGTGGTCATCGGGCCGGGCCAGGTGGCCTGGGCGACCTCGACGGGCCTGCGTCGCTCGTCGTAGGCGACGTGCAGCAGGTGCAGCACCGGGGTGTCCGGGCGGATCTGGAGGGTCTCGGCCTCCTCCCGGCTGGGCTGGCGGGCGGTGATGGTGTCGGTGGCGGTGACGTACCGCCGGCCGGTGGCCTCCTCCGCCTCCTGGTACAGCGGGCGGCCGAACGCCTCGGCGCGCTCCAGCGAGGTGCCGGCGGTGTCGGCCGGCAGGAACCAGGAGGCGCCCACCTCGACCGGGGAGTCCTCGGTGCGGACCAGGTGCCGGCGGCAGAGCAGGTCGGTGCCGTCGGGGACACCGAACGCGTCGGCCACCTCCGGCGGGGCGGGGGAGCGGCCGACCGAGACGAGGTGCTGACGGTACCGGGCGGCGAGGTCGGTGTGGTAGCCCCGGAAGCCGCCGTACCGGCCCCGGGAGAGCCGGTTGAGCCGCCGCCGGGTGCCCCGCACGTACGTACCGGAGCCGGGTTTGGTGATCAGGATGCCCTCGACCCGCAACTGGTCGACGGCGCGCTGCACCGTCTGCTTGGCCACCCCGAACATCTCGGCGATGGCCGGGATGGACGGCAGTCGTTCGCCCGGCGCCCAGTCGCCCCGGCGGACCTGGGCCTTGAGCTGCGCGGCGATCTGCCGGTGCGGGAACTCGGCCGCCCCCGGATTGATCTGCATCCCCACCTCCACGATCACAGCTAGGTTCCTAGGATGCCGGAGAGGGGGTGACCGCGCCACCCCAGACACGCGAAGACGGGCCCCGGGAACACCGGAGCCCGTCCCTGCGCGGGGTGGAAAGCGCGCCTACCAGGAACCGGCGGTCGGGCCGGCCGAGCCGCCCCGGCGGCGCAGGTACTTCTCGAACTCCTGGGCGATCTCGTCCCCGGTCAGCGGGGTGATCCCGGCGTCGCCGACCCGCTCCTCCAACTCCCGGACGTACTCGCCGAGTTCGGCGTCCTGCTCGGCGGCGCTGCGCACCCGCTGCTCCCACTCGGCGGCCTCCTCGGCCAGGTCGGCCATGGGCACCGGCAGGTCGAGCACCTCCTCGACCCGGTGCAGCAGCGCCAGGGTGGCCTTGGGGCAGGGCGGGTTGTTGGCGTAGTGCGGCACGTGCACCCAGAACGACACCGCGTCCACCTCGGCCCGGGCGCAGGCGTCGTGCAGCACCCCGACGATCCCGGTCGGGCCGTCGTACCGGGTGGGGGTGAGTTGGTAGCGCTGGGCGGCCTCGGCGTCGGAGGCGCTGCCGCTGATCGGCAGCGGCCGGGTGTACGGCACGTCGGCCAGCAGCGCGCCGAGCAGGACCACCCGTTCCACCTCCAGGCTGTGGCAGATCTCCAGGACCTGCTCGCAGAAGGTGCGCCAGCGCATGCTCGGCTCGATGCCCCGGATCAGGACCACGTCCCGTTCGGTGCCCTTGGGGCTGGCCACCATGAACCGGGTGGTCGGCCACTGCACCTGCCGCGTCTCGCCCGCCGCCATCGAGATGGTCGGCCGGCTCACCTGGAAGTCGTAGAAGTCCTCCGGGTCCAGTTCGGTGACCTGCCGGGCCTGCCACACCTGTTCCAGGTGCTCCACGGCGGCGGTCGAGGCGTCGGCGGCGTCGTTCCACCCCTCGAAGGCGGCGATGGCCACCGGGGACCGGAGCACCGGCAGTCCGTCGAACTCGGTCATGCCGTCACCTCACCCTGATCGTCGGGGGCGGACCCGGGCCGCCGCCCGGCCGTCCGCCCGCCGGGCGCGGTGGTGTCCCTGTTGTCCTTCACGTCCGTAGCCTACGTGTCGGCGTGGGATGCGGCCCGTCGGCCGCGCCGGCCCGCCCGGGAGGGCCCGGGACATAGGGGTACGAAACAGGCGTCGGTGTCATCCGGGGCGGGCAACGCCGCCCGACGACCGCCGGTCACGGGGCGGCCGGGGCGCCCGGCGCAGGCCGTCCACCTGCCCCCGGCCCGGGTGTCCCCGGCCCCAGCCCGACACCCCTGCCCGCGCTCTCGGCCCCGCCGTCCGGCCCCTCTTCCGTGGTGTCCCACCCCGCCC
>NZ_LRQV01000175.1 GCF_001567585.1 Micromonospora rosaria | reverse complement strand
GGGGTGGCGCGGCTGCGCCGGCTGGTCGACGGGCAGGTGCGGGCGGCGGTGCTGGCCGCCGCCGACCCGGCGCCGCTCGCGGCCTGGACGGCGACGCCCGCCGGGGCCGACGACCTGGCCGCCTGGCAGGCCCTGGCGCGGGCGTTGCCGCCGGGCGCGCCCCGTCGGCCCCTCGCGGTCGCCCGCGCCCACCATCTCGCCCGGGAGTACGCGCTGCCGGACGCAACGTTCCTGCAACGTCCGCGTCACTAGCCTCGCCCCCGTCAGCCCGACGGACGGCGGAGGTACCCATGACGCGCTACGACGCCCCCACCCACTGGCAGTCCCGCTACGACCACTTCATCGGGGGCGAGTACGTCCGGCCGCACGGCGGTCGCTACGTCGAGAACCCGACCCCGGTGACCGGTCAGATCTTCTGCGAGGTGGCCCGGGGCACCGCCGAGGACGTCGAACGGGCGCTCGACGCGGCCCACGGTGCCGCCGACGCCTGGGGGCGGACCCCGGTGGCCGAGCGGGCGCTGCTGCTCAACCGGATCGCCGACCGGATGCAGGAGCACCTGGAGGACCTGGCCGTCGCCGAGACCTGGGAGAACGGCAAGCCGGTACGGGAGACGCTGGCCGCCGACATCCCGCTGGCCATCGACCACTTCCGGTACTTCGCCGGGGCGATCCGGGCCCAGGAGGGTTCGCTGGGCGAACTCGACGACGACACCGTGGCGTACCACTTCCACGAGCCGCTCGGGGTGGTCGGGCAGATCATCCCGTGGAACTTCCCGCTGCTCATGGCGACCTGGAAGCTCGCGCCGGCGCTGGCCGCCGGGAACACGGTGGTGCTCAAGCCGGCCGAGCAGACCCCCGCGTCGATCCACTACTGGCTCTCCCTGGTGGCCGACCTGCTGCCGCCGGGGGTGGTGAACGTGGTCAACGGCTTCGGTGTCGAGGCGGGCAAGCCGCTGGCCTCCTCGCCCCGGGTGGCGAAGGTGGCGTTCACCGGGGAGACCACCACCGGCCGCCTGATCATGCAGTACGCCAGCGAGCACATCCGGCCGGTCACCCTGGAGTTGGGCGGCAAGAGCCCGAACCTCTTCTTCGACGACGTCAGCGCGGCCTCCGACGACTTCCTGGACAAGGCGCTGGAGGGCTTCACCATGTTCGCCCTCAACCAGGGCGAGGTCTGCACCTGTCCGTCCCGGGCGCTGATCCAGCGCGGCCACTACGCGGACTTCCTGCCCGCCGCCGTGGAGCGGACGCGGGCGGTCCGGCAGGGCCACCCGCTGGACACCGAGACGATGATCGGCGCGCAGGCCTCCAACGACCAGTTGGAGAAGATCCTCTCCTACCTGGACATCGGCCGGCAGGAGGGCGCCCGGGTGCTCACCGGCGGCGCCCGCGCCGACCTGGGCGGGGAACTCTCCGGCGGCTACTACGTCGAGCCGACCGTCTTCGAGGGTGACAACTCGATGCGGATCTTCCAGGAGGAGATCTTCGGCCCGGTGGTCTCGGTGACCTCCTTCGCCGACCTCGACGAGGCCGTCAAGATCGCCAACGACACCCTGTACGGCCTCGGTGCCGGCGTCTGGACCCGGGACCTGAACACGGCGTACCGGGCCGGGCGGGCGATCCAGGCCGGGCGGGTCTGGACGAACTGCTACCACGCGTACCCGGCGCACGCCGCGTTCGGCGGGTACAAGCAGTCCGGCATCGGCCGGGAGAACCACAAGATGATGCTGGAGCACTACCAGCAGACCAAGAACCTGCTGGTCAGCTACTCCCCCAAGAAGCTCGGCTTCTTCTGATGGGCAGCACCCCCGACGCCGTTGCCGGCACCCCCGACGCCGTTCCCGGTGCCCCCGCCCCACCCTCGGCGCCGCCGCCGGAGTCACCGCCGGTGTCGCTGACCCCGGCGGCGGAGGAGCTGCTCCGGTCGCTGCGCCGGCAGCACGGGCCGCTGATGTTCCACCAGTCCGGTGGCTGCTGCGACGGCAGCGCCCCGATGTGCTACCCGGCCGGCGAGTTCCGCACCGGCGCCGCCGACGTCCGGCTCGCGGAACTCGTCGTGCCCGGCGTACCCGAGCCGATCGGGTTCTGGATCTCCCGCTCCCAGTGGGACCTGTGGCGGCACACCCGCCTCACCGTCGACGTCGTCCCGGGCCGGGGCAGCGGCTTCTCCCTGGAGTCCCCCGAAGGCGTCCGCTTCCTCACCCGCTCCCACCTGGCATCCTGACCCCCTCTCCCGCTCTCTCCCGCTCTCTCCCCGCCCCGCCCGCCCCTCCCCTCCCCCTGACGCGCGATCTTGCATTTGCGGCCCGCGAAAGGTCTGATATATCCCATTTGGGCGGGCGGGAACTGCAAGATCGCGGCGAGGTGGGGTGGGGCAGGGGCGGGGTGGGGCAGGAGAGGGCGGCGCGGATGGTGGCGACGATGTGGGCCGGACGGCGGTAGAGGTCGCGGTCGGTGAAGTAGCGGATGGTCCACCCGTTGGCGTCCAGCCAGTTGGCCCGGTCACGGTCGGCTCGCAGGCGGTCCCGATCGAGATGGGAGAGACCGTCGTACTCGATGCCGACGCGATGTTCCCGGTACCCGAGGTCGAGCCGGAAACGGGCGATCCCGTCCCCGTCCACCACCCAGATCTGCGGCTCCGGCACCGGCAGGCGACCATCGATCAGCACCAGTCTCAGCTGGCTCTCCTGACGACACTCGGCCCGCCCGTCCGCCAGCGGCACCAGGTCACGTGCCTGTCGTACGCCCGGCAGCCCCTGGTGGGCCGAGACCTCCCCGGCCAACTCGTCCATACTCGTCGCACCGGACCGGATCGCGGCGTCGAGCACCGGAAGGACATCCAGCCGGCGCACCGTACGTGCCAGGTCGATCGCGCACCGTGCCGGCGGCAGGCACGGCAGGCCGTCCACCAGCACCGGATCGACCGGCAGCACCGAGTGGTGCACCACCAGGCCGGGCAGCCGTGGCTTCGGCACGCCGGGCGGCAACTGCACGTGCACGGCCGCCGCGTTCAGCACGCCGAACCCGTGCAGCCGCGCCGCGCTGTGCCGGGTCAGCACGGCCTCGGCCGGCAGGCGTGCCAGCATGGCGCGCACCGCGTCCCGCCCGGTCACCGGCTGGTCCGCGTAGACCCCACGCCGCACCCGGACGAGCCGACCCCGGGCGACGTCGGTGCGAATCCGCTTCGGCGTGGTGAGCCGGAGCAGGCTGGCGGTCCGCCAGATCCGTGCCGTCATCCCGCCAGCATCGCCGACCTCACCCCACCACTGCTGCACCCCTGTGGACAACCACCCCCTGTGGAAACTCCCTCCACAAACCCCCCACCCGTGCTAAGCCCTCACCCTTCCTCCCCTGACCGCTCGCGATCTTGCACTTTAGGCCCCAGAAATGAGGCATTTAACCCTTTTGCCAGGGCGCCAAGTGCAAGATCGCGGGGGAAGGGAGGGGCCCGGGGAGGGGTGGGGTGGGTTAGCGGTGGGGGCGGGAGGGGCGGCGGGGGAGGGAGGTGAGGGCGACGAGGAGGAGGGCGAGGGCGAACATGGCCGTGCCGACGACGTTGACCTGGGGCGGGATGCCCCGCTGGGCGGCGCCCCAGACGTACATGGGGAACGTGACGGTGGTGCCGGCGTTGAAGTTCGTCACGATGAAGTCGTCGAAGCTCAGCGAGAAGGCGAGCAGCGCGGCGGCGGCGATGCCGGGGAGCAGCAACGGCAGGGTGACCCGCCGGAACGCCTGCCACTCGGTGGCGTACAGGTCCATCGCGGCCTCCTCCAGCCGGCGGTCCATGCCGGCCAGCCGGGCCCGGACCGTGACCACCACGAACGACAGGCAGAACATGACGTGCGCGACGACCACGGTCCAGAAGCCCTGCGGCGCCCCGGCGGCGACGAAGAGGGCGAGCAGGGAGGTGCCGAGCACCAGTTCCGGGGTGGCCATCGGCAGCAGGACCAGCAGGCCGATCCCGGAGCGGCCACGGAACCGGTGCCGGGTCAGCGCGTACGCCATCATGGTGCCGAGCACGGTGGCGACCAGGGTGGCGAGGAAGCCGACCTGCACGCTGCGCACCACCGCGTCGCACATGTCCCGGGTGGCGCAGGGGTTGGCCCAGTTGTCCAGGGTGAACCGGTGGAAGTCGTACGAGAGCCGGTTGGTGGGCTGGTTGAACGACAGCGCCGCGACCACGGCGATCGGCAGGAGCAGGTACCCGAGCACCAGCAGCGCCACCCCGACCACCCAGCGGTCGACGAGCCAGCGCGCGACCCGGCCCGACAGCGGCGCGCTCCGGGGTGCCGGCGTCGCCGGCCCGGCTGCCGGGCGCATCAGCGGGCTCCCCCGTCCAGGGCCGGGGAGCCCTCGCCCCGGGTGTGCCGCAGCAGGGTGACCACCAGCCCGAGGACCGCCGCCATCAGCAGGAACGACAGCGCCGCCCCCTGCGGATGGTCCAGCCGGACCAGGAAGGCCGAGTCGATGACGTTGCCGACCATGTACTCGTTCGGGCTGCCGAGCAGTTCCGCGTTGATGTAGTCCCCGCTGGCCGGGATGAAGAACAGCAGGACCCCGGCGACCAGGCCGGGTTTCGCCAGCGGCAGGGTGACGGTCAGGAACGTCCGCAACGGGTCGGCGTACAGGTCGGTCGCCGCCTCCAGCACCCGGCGGTCCAGCCGCTCCAGGCTCGCGTACAGCGGCAGCACCAGCAGCGGCAGGAAGTTGTACGTCAGGCCGAGCACCACCGCGAACGGGGTGGCCAGCAGCCGCCCGTCCGGGGCGAGCAGGTGCACGTCGCGCAGCAGCCCGACCAGCCAACCCTGGTCGGACAGGATGGTCTTCCACGCCAGGGTGCGGACCAGGAAACTGGTGAACATCGGGGCCACCACGCAGACCAGCAGCAGGTTGCGCCACCGGCCGGCGCGCAGCGCGATGGCGTACGCCAGGGGGCAGCCCAGCGCCAGCGCCAGGAGCAGCGCCAGCCCGGCGTACCCGAAGGAGCGGGCGAGGTGCGGCCAGTACGTCGCCAGCGCGTCCGGGTAGTTGCCGAACGCCCAGGCGAAGACGTACCCGGTGGAGAGCGACCCGGTGGGGTCGTAGAGGCTGGCGGCGGCGAGTTGGACCAGCGGCAGCCCGAAGAAGAGCACCAGCCAGGCCACCCCGGGCAGCACCAGCAGGTACGGCAGGACCCGGCGTCGCCCCGGACCGCCGCCGGGCACCGAGGCGGCCGGGCGGGCGGCCGGCGTACGGTGGGACGCCGGGGACGGGGCGGACCGGTCGGTCACCCGGGGGCTCCGACCGGCTCGCCGGCCGGGGCGGCGGCCCGCTCGACCGGGTCGCGGGGCAACAGGAAGGCGTGCCGGGGGACCCAGTGGGCCAGCACCGCCGCGCCGACCGGCAGCCGCGCGCCGGTGCCGTCGTTGACCGTGTACGCCGACAACTCGCCGCCCCAGCCCGTGCGGAGCAGGTACCGGGTGCCGGAGCCGAGGTACGTGACGTCGGTGACCACCGCCGGGATCTGCTGGTGGCCGGCGGGTACCTCGTCGGCGGTGCCGGCCAGGCGCAGCTTCTCCGGGCGTACCCCGAGGTGGACCGCGCCCCGGTCGGCGCGGGCCCGGTCGGCGGGCACGGCGAGCCGCAGGCCGTACGCGGTGACCGCGACCTCGTCCCCGGCGGTGCCAGCGGCCTCGGCGGCGAGCAGGTTGCACTGGCCGAGGAAGGTCGCCACGAAGGCGCTGGCGGGATGGTCGTACAGGTCGGCCGGGGCGCCGAGCTGCTCGACCCGGCCGGCGTGCAGCACCGCGACCGTGTCGGCCAGCGTCATGGCCTCCTCCTGGTCGTGCGTGACGTGCACGAAGGTGGTGCCGAGGTCGGTCTGGAGCCGTTTCAGCTCGCCCTGCATCTGCCGGCGCAGGGTCAGGTCGAGCGCGGCCAGCGGCTCGTCGAGCAGCAGCACCCGGGGGCGGTTGACCAGGGCGCGGGCCAGGGCGACCCGCTGCTGCTGCCCACCGGAGAGCTGGCCGGGGCGACGCCGTTCGTACCCGTCGAGCTGGACCAGCGCGAGCATCCGCCGGACCTGCTCGGGCACCTCCCGCACGCCCCGGCGGCGCAGCCCGAAGGCGACGTTGTCGAAGACGTCCAGGTGTGGGAAGAGGGCGTAGCTCTGGAAGACGGTGTTCACCGGCCGGCGGTACGGGCGCAACCCGGTGAGGTCCCGGTCGCCGAGCAGGACCCGCCCGCCGGTGGGTCGTTCCAGCCCGGCGACCATCCGCAGGGTGGTGGTCTTGCCGCAGCCCGAGGCGCCGAGCAGGGCGAAGTAGCTGCCCTGCGGCACGGTCAGGCTGACCGAGTCGACGGCGGTGACCCGGCCGAACCGCTTGCTGAGGTCGACCAGGTGCAGGTCCCCGCCGGGCGGGTCGTCGTCGGGCATCCCGGTCACGCCCCGATGACCCGCTGGAAGGCCGTCTCGTACCGGCGTTCCTGCTCCTCGTCCAGGGTCATGAAGACGCGGGCCCGGTTGAGCAGGGCGTCGTCGGGGAAGATCAGCGGGTTGGCGGCCAGCTCGGGGTCGATCCGCTCCATCTCCTCCCGGGCGCCCCGCACCGGGCAGATGTAGTTGACGTACGCGGCGAGCCGGGCGGCGACCGCCGGGTCGTAGTAGTGGTCGATGAGCCGTTCGGCGTTGGCCCGGTGGGTGGCCGTCTTCGGCACCAGCAGGTTGTCGCTGAACAGCAGCACGCCCTCCTCGGGCGCGACGAAGCGGACCCGCTCGTCGCCGGCGGCGAGCTGGATGGCGTCACCGGACCAGGCGAGGCAGGCGGCGATGTCGCCCCGGGCCAGCTCGGGGGCGTAGTCGTTGCCGGTGAAGCGGCGGATCTGCCCGGCGGCCACCGCCCGTTCGAGCCGGGCCAGCGCCGCGTCGAACTGGTCGTCGGTGAAGTTCGCCGGGTCGTGCCCGGCGGACTGCAACAGCAGCCCCATGGTGTCGCGCATCTCGCTGAGCAGGGTCACCCGGCCCTTCAGGTCGGGTCGGGTGAGCAGCTCGTCGACCGTGCGGACCTCCCGGGTGACCCGGCCGTTGTAGGCCAGGCCGGCCAGCCCGGACTGCCAGGGTACGGCGATCCGGCCGTCCGGGTCGAAGGAGCGGTTCGCCAACTGGGGCAGGAGGTTGGCCCGGACGTTGGGCAGCCGTGCCGGGTCGAGCTGCTGGATCCAGCCGAACCCGATCATCCGGGCGGCCAGCCAGTCGGTGAGCACGATCAGGTCCCGGTCGATGCCCCGGCAGGCGGCGAGCTGCTGGCGGACCTTGCCGAAGAACTCGTTGTTGTCGTTGATGTCCTCGGTGTACGTCACCCGGATGCCGGTGCGCGCGACGAAGTCGTCGAGGGTGGGCCGCTTCGTCGGATCGTCCTCGTCGACGTCCAGGTACTGCGGCCAGTTCGAGAAGGCGAGCGTCGGCTCGCTGGCGGACCGGTCCTCGGTGACGCAGTCCTGCGGATCCTGCCGGGCTCCCTCGACGCCGCAACCGGCGGCGACCAGCGCCGAACCCAGGACCCCTGTGATCAACCCACGCCGGGTCAGCGTGACCGGCCCACGCCGGGACAGTGGAGTACGCAACCACAACTCCCAAACCGTCGCCTCGCCCGCCGGGCGGCGGGCCCCCGGAATCCTGGCACGCCCGGGAGAGGCGGGTGGCGGAGGGGGTTCAGTGGTGGGGCGGGATCACCCGGAGGTGTCCCCGGCGGCCGGTCTGCGGGTTGGCCGGCAGGGTCTGGTCGTCCTCGGGGGGACGGGGTGCCGGGCGGGCGGCCTCCCGGACCGCCTCGGCGAGGGCCACCAGGTCGTCGGTGGTGGGCGGCGGGGGCTCGAACTCCCCCTCGTGCCGGACGACGTCCCAGCCCCGGGGGGCGGTCAGACTCCGGGCGTGCGGCTCGCACAGGTCGTACGTGTGCGGTTCGGCGAACGCGGCCAACGGCCCGACGACGGCGGTCGACTCGTTGTAGACATAGGTCAGGGTGGCGACTGCTTGCCGGGGGCAGCCGTTACGGGAGCAGCGCCGTGGTGACCTCACGGCGGCAGGGTATCTCCATTACCGGGTCCGGCGCACTGGTTCGCGTTGCGACACGCCCGTCATGGTGATCACAATTCGTACTCGGTCCGGCCGCGATCCGCATCGGGGTGGTCGCCGCGCCGGCCGACGTCCCGCCGGGACCGGTGCCGGCACGCCATCGGCACGCCGCAGCAGCAGGCCAGCCCGGTACGGAGGCTACCCTGTGCCTCATGACGAGCCCGGAACACCGCCGCCCCGGCTCCCGCCGGCGCGCCCACCGGGACCGGCACGGTCGCGGACTGCGCGGGCGGCTGGTTCCGGCGACCGTGCCGCTGGCGCGGACCAAGGCGGAGGTCTTCGACGACCTGGTGCTGGACACCGTGGAGACCCTGGAGCGCCGGTTCGCCAAGGAGTTGGCGGGGGTCGAGTTCGCGGTGGAGGACGTCCCGCCGGATCTCAACGTGTACGACTCCGACGTGCTGGAGGACGGCGAGGTTCCGCTCGCCCGACTGCTGCCGGGGCGCCCCGGTCGGCAGGAGGTGCCGCCGCGCATCGTGCTCTACCGGCGACCGTTGGAGTTCCGGGCCATGGACCGCGAGGATCTCGCGGATCTCGTCCATGACGTGATCATCGAGCAGGTGGCCAACCTGCTGGGCGTCGACCCCGACGAGTTGGCCTGAGCCACCCGCCCCACCGGGGCCGTCCGTCGTGGCCGAGTCGCCCGTCGAGGCGCGACCCGCCCGTCGTGGCCTGAGCCGGGCGGCCCCCACCGCCCTGGCCCGGCTCGCTCAGGCGGCCCGCCGCTTGAGCTTGCGCCGCTCCCGTTCCGAGAGCCCGCCCCAGATTCCGAACCGCTCGTCGTGGCCGAGCGCGTACTCCAGGCATTCCGTCTTGACCTCGCAACGCGAGCAGATTCGCTTCGCCTCGCGGGTCGAACCGCCCTTCTCGGGAAAGAACGCCTCCGGGTCGGTCTGCGAGCAGAGCGCCCGCTCCTGCCACTCCGGCGCGTTCCCGAGCAGGTCGGCCACCTCCAACTGGCCGTCCATCAGTTGCCTCCTTGTCGCGCACCGGCGTCATCGCCGCTGCAACCCCCCACGCGAAAGGCGTGCTTGTCCGTCCGATCCCGATTTGCTGCGATCGGTGTGAACAACCCCATTCAAATTACACGCGTGTAATGCGTGCGCCGTCAAGCCGAACTTGATAATGGGAGTCGTCCTCCTGACACCACGCCGGGCGGCCATCCGAGCCGTCCCGGCCTCGCAACCTGCCCTATCGATTCAGACCCCGCACGAGTAACGCCCTCCCCGGCGAGTTGCCCGAGTTTTCTCCTGTGGCGCGACCTCCCCCAACCCGCCGAAACCATCGACATCCACACATCGGATGGCGTTCTGCGCGGCTCCGGAGGAGCACCCCGGAACGTGCCGACGACCGGCCCGCCAAGATCACCAGCCTTGGTGGCAAAGGGTAACGCGAGCGGCCCCGTAGCGCTCGTCCAGCCGCAAACGCCGATCGCGCTCCGTCCACATGGTGGACGGAGCGCGATGGTCGGGACGGGGTGCCCCAGCTCAGGGCGGCCCGGCCGGCTCGCTGACGGGCCAGACGAATTCGGCGACGACACCACCGAGGATCGGGACCGTACCGGCCGGCGTGTCGTCGTCCCACCAGACGGTACAGACACCGGCCGGGAGGTCCGGGTGGACCGCGCTGTGGAAGGTGCCGTCGCGGACCCTCCGCTCGCGCACCGCCGCGTGGGTACGCGACTCGTCCGGCCGGTCCCGCCGACTGGTTTCGATCTCCCGACCGAGCCGGTGGCGTCCGGTGTGGACGATCACCGCGCTGGCGTCACCACCCCGGTCGAGGACGACGCCGCCGCGCTCGACCCCGGCGTCACCGCCGCCGCCACGTCCGGGGTGGACCGGCGGTCGACCAGCGGTACCGCCAGCCCGGCGATCGCCCGCACCGCGATGGTGACCACGTCGCCGGTGACCCGTCGACCGTGGGGACAACCGACGAGGTCCCCGCCGGGCGGGTCGGGCCGGCGGGGGGTCAGCGGCGCGGGCGGCCGTACCGGCCGGTCAGCGGCGCGGGCGGCCGTACCGGCCGGTCAGCGGCGGGCGGCGGCGCGGCGCGGCCGGTCCGCCGGGCCCCGGTCGGGTACCTCGACCCGGGGCGTGCCGGCGGAGATCTCCCACGTCGACGACGAGGCGTCCCGCAGGTGCACGACGATCGGGCCGTCGGCCCGACCGGCCGACCCGGTCCGGGTGACGGCGGAGGGCCCCGGCACGGCGAGCGCCGCCGCACCGAGGGTCGCGCCGCTCGCCGCCGGCGTCAGCGCCCGTCGACGGGTCAGCCTGGGTAGTGCTGGTCACTGCTCATGAGCACCCTCTCCAGCGGGCGTGGGCCCGCACGACGGGCGAGGGGACGGGCCGCGACGCGACGGTCCCTCCGGGACACCCGGCGGCGGCCCTCGCCTCGACCGCCGCCGGCATCCGGTGGTACGGCCGGCGGCGGGAAAAGGTTCGACGTCTCCTAGCCGGCGTGACCGTACGCGGTCGTCCGCTGACGGGCCGGCCGGCCGGCGGCCGTGGCGATGGCGACCAACTGCTCCTCGGTCCGCGCCGACCCGTTGTCGGAACCGGCCATCCGGGAGATCGTCTCCTCCATCAGGGTGCCACCGAGGTCGTTGCAGCCGCCCTGGAGCATCGCCACCGTGCCGGCGTCGCCCAGCTTGACCCAGGAACACTGGATGTTGTCGATCCGGCCGTGCAGCAGCAGCCGGGACATCGCGTGCACCGCCCGGTTCTCCCGCCAGGTCGGCCCGGGGCGGGCGATGCCGGCGAGGTAGATCGGCGCGTTGGTGTGCACGAACGGCAGCGCCACGAACTCGGTGAACCCGCCGGTGCGGTCCTGCACCCCGGCCAGCACCCGGAAGTGCGCCAGCCACTGCCCGGGGTGGTCGACGTGGCCGTACATCATCGTGGAGCTGGACCGGATGCCCAGCTCGTGCGCGGTGCTCACCACCTCGACCCAGGCGGCGGCCGGCAGTTTGCCCTTGGTCAGCACCCAGCGGACCTCGTCGTCGAGGATCTCGGCGGCGGTGCCGGGGATGGTGTCCAGCCCGGCCGCGCGCAACCGCGTCAGCCACTCCCGCACCGGCACGCCGGCCTTCGCCGCCGCGGTGACGATCTCCATCGGGGAGAAGGCGTGCACGTGCATCCCCGGTACCCGGTCCTTGATCGCCCGGACCAGCTCCGGATAGATGGTGACCGGCAGCTTCGGGTCGATCCCGCCCTGGAGGCAGACCTCGCTCGCGCCGGCCGCCCACGCCTGCGCGGCCCGCTCGGCGACCTGCTCGACGGAGAGCCGGTACGCGTCGGCGTCCCGCTCCCGCTGCGCGAAGGCGCAGAACCGGCAGCCCACGTAGCAGACGTTGCTGAAGTTGATGTTCCGGTTGACCACGTACGTCACGTCGTCGCCGACGGTGTCCCGCCGCACGTCGTCGGCGATCCGGCAGAGCTGGTCGAGGGCCGGCCCGTCGGCGGCGAAGAGCGCCAGCGCCGCCCCGGCGTGCCGGGGCTCCAGCAACGCCGCCGGATCGTCGGCGGCCAGCCGGAGCCCGGCCCGCAGGTCGTGGTCGCCGGCCCCGACCGACCCGCCCGCCGCGACCGGCGTCCCGGCCTGGCCGCCCGCCCCGGCCCGGTCGCCTGGCCCGGCCTGGCCGCTCGCGCGGGCCTGGCCGGCGACG
>NZ_LRQV01000174.1 GCF_001567585.1 Micromonospora rosaria | reverse complement strand
GCCGTCGTGTGCCGCGATCGGGTCGGCGTCGGGGTCGGCCGGGGTGCCGGCGGAGCCGGTGGCCGACGCGGCGCCGCCCGGCTCGGCGGGCACCGGCTGCCGCAGGCCGAGCAGGGCGGCCACCCCGTCGCGTTCCTGGGCGAGCAGCCGGTCCACCCGCCGGCCGACCTGGTGGTGCAGGGCGTCGCGGGTGTCCAGCAGCCGGCGGTGCGCGGCGTGCACCGCCGGGCGGAACGCGTCGGTGACCCCGGCGGTGGCGATCGCCCGCAGCAGGCCGACGTCGCGCAGCCCGCCGGCCGCCTCCTTGAGGTCGCCTTCGAGCAGGAAGGCCAGCTCGCCGTGGGCCTGCCAGCGGGCGGTGGTGATCTCCCGCAGCGCGGGCAGGTGCCGGACGGCGGTGCGCCGCCAGTGGTCGGCGGCCGTGCGCACCAGGGACTCGGCCAGCTCGCGGTCACCGGCGACGTACCGGGCGTCGAGCAGCCCGAGGGCGACCTTGACGTCGTCCTGGGCCACCGACAGCGCCTCGGCGACGGTCCGCACCGAGTGGTCCAGGCGGACCTTGGCGTCCCAGATCGGGTACCAGAGCGAGGCGGCCAGGTCGTCGACGCCCGGCACCCCGGCGTGCAGCAGCACCAGGTCGAGGTCGCCGTACGGGGCGAGTTGACGCCGGCCGAGTCCACCGACGGCGACCAGGGCCACCCCGGCCCGCACCGGCAGCAGCGACCCGAGCCACCGGTCGTACGCGCCGGCGCGGGCGGCCCGGGCCGCGGCCCCGATCCCCCCGGGCACGCCGATGGCCTCGTTGACCGGACGGTCGGTGTCGACGCCCGTGGTGGGCGTGGACCCGTCCCGCCCGGTCAACGAGGCCATGGTGACGATCCTCCGGTCAGAGGGCGTCGAGGCCGCGCTCGCCGGTACGGACCCGGACGACCTCCTCGACCCCGGTCACCCAGACCTTGCCGTCGCCGATCTTGCCGGTCCGGGCGGCCCCGACGACGGCGTCGACGATCTTCTCGACGTCGATCTCGTCGGTGAGCACCTCCACCCGGATCTTGGGCAGGAACTCGACCGTGTACTCGGCACCCCGGTAGACCTCGGTGTGCCCCTTCTGCCGGCCGTACCCCTGGACCTCGCTGACGGTCAGGCCGGCCACGCCCAGGGCGTGCAGCGCTTCCTTCACCGCGTCCAGCTGGTACGGCTTGATGACCGCGGTCACCAGCTTCATGTCCAACCCCTCCATCACAGGAACGTTAACCGGCGACCTTTTCGTTGACCGGGGCGGTGGGCTCCGCCTCCGCCGTGGTGCCGCTCGCGGTCGTGCCACCGGCGCCGATGCCGGCCATCGCGAACGCGCCGCCCGAGCCGCCACCGGCCGGGGTCAGGTCGTAGCCGCTCTCCGCGTGCTCGGTGAGGTCGATGCCGGTCACCTCGGCCTCGGCGGAGACCCGGAAGCCGATCGTCTTGTTGATGACGAAGCCGAGGACGAAGGCCACCACGAAGGAGTACGCCGTCACGACCAGGGCGCTCAGGGCCTGGACGCCCAGCAGAGTGACCCCGCCGCCGTAGAAGAGGCCCTCGTTCTCGACCAGCGAGCTGACCGAGCTGGTGCCGAAGAGGCCGATCCAGAGGCAGCCGATCCAGCCGCCGACGAAGTGCACGCCGACCACGTCGAGGGCGTCGTCGTAGCCGAGCTTGTACTTCAGGCTGACCGCCAGGGCGCAGACCGCACCGGCGACCAGGCCGAGCAGGACCGCCGCCCAGGGGGCGACGAAGGCACACGCCGGGGTGATGGCGACCAGACCGGCGACGGCGCCGGAGGAGGCGCCGACCAGGGTCGGCTTGCCGTCGCGCACCTTCTCCACGACCAGCCAGCCCAGCACCGCGGCGCCGGCACAGATCTGGGTGTTGAGGAAGGCGATGGCGGTGGTCGAGTCGGCGGTCAGCTCGGAGCCGGCGTTGAAGCCGAACCAGCCGAACCAGAGCAGACCGGCACCGAGGGCCACCATCGGGACGTTGTGCGGCTTCATGGCCTCCTTGGGCCAGCCGAGCCGCTTGCCGAGCACCAGCGCCAGGGCCAGGGCCGCGGCACCGGAGTTGATGTGCACCGCCGTGCCACCGGCGAAGTCCAGGGCGCCGAGGCCGGCCCCGATGAAGCCACCACCCCATACCCAGTGCGCCACCGGGAAGTAGACCAGGGTGGCCCAGCCGAAGGCGAAGAGCAGCCAGCCGGAGAACTTGGCCCGGTCGGCGATGGCACCGCTGATCAGCGCCACGGTGATGACCGCGAACATCATCTGGAAGGCCATGAAGACGTAGAGCGGGATGCCGGTCTCGCCCCACAGGTCCGTCTCGGCCATGAAGGTCTTGGTGCCGAGGTACTGACCGACGTTACCGATCAGACCGCCCTGGTCCTCGCCGAAGGCCATGGAGAAGCCGTACAAGAGCCAGAGAATACTGATGAGCCCCATCGAGGAGAAGCTCATCATCATCATGTTGAGCACGCCCTTGGACCGGTTCAGACCGCCGTAGAACAGCGCCAGACCCGGCGTCATGAGCAGCACGATCGCGCTCGATATCAGCAACCACGCGGTGTTGCCGGTATCGATCGTCGGTGCTTCAGGCACGCTGGCCTCCTAAAAGTGAGGTTCCCTCCTTCGCGGCTTCCGGGGCAGCGTCGCCCGTACGCCGGTTGCGCGGAAGCCTGTCCGGCCGCTGTTTCACGGAACGTCCCCCGTCGATTTCCGGCCGGTGACGGCTTGTTTCCAACGTGTGAAGAAAGCCGCACCCTCCCCGGTACGGACGGGGGTGGGTCGACCGGTCGGCCGAGGCGGCGTCGACCCTTGTGAGCAGGGCGGCGACGGGTGGCCGACCGGCCGGACCGGGTGTGGACCGGGCGTGCCCGATCAGTGCCGGAGGGTGTCCGGGACGCCGCCGGCCGGTGACCGGCGCGCCCCGGTCAGCGCAGCGCGTGCTCCAGCGCGTGCCGCTCGTAGTCGAGCAGCCGCAGGTCGCGCATCGGGCGACGAAGGTGACCCTTGTGCACGATCCGGACGAACGCCGGCTCCCCGGCGGCGGCCATCCGGCGGATGCCCTCCACGTGGTCGACGATCCGCTTGCGGATGGTCCGGATCAGCCGGTGCCGGTCCCGGGGGATCAGCCCGTACGCGTCGGCGAAGAGGCGCAGCCGACGGGGGCGGTCCGGGCGCTTCCAGCCGAGGGTGATCGAGTCCCGGTCGGAGAAGATCGGCACCCAGGTCCAGGCGGCGTACGCCACGTCGTAGATCCGGGCGCCGGGCGAGGCCAGGTCGAAGTCGATCAGCCCGAGGGTGCCGTCCGGCCGCCAGATCACGTTGTGCGGGGCGGCGTCGTGGTGGCAGATCACCTCGGTGTCCGGCGGCGGCGGCCCGAACGAGCGCCACACCGCCCCCGGCGGGGGCACGAAACCGTACTGGGCGTCGTGGAACATCCGCAGCATGGTGGCGACGGTCACCAGCGCCTCGTCGGTCACCCAGTGCGGGGCGAGCGGGTACTCCCCGCACTCCCCCTCCAGGTACGACAGGACCTCCCGGTTGCGCTCGTCCATGCCGAGGGCGCGCGGGGCGCCGGTGAAGCCGACGTACTCCAGGTGGCGCAGCAGCGCGTGCACCGCGGGTGTCCACGGGCCGGCGTTGCGGCGCACGGTGTCGCCGACCCGGACCACGGTGCTGACGTTCCCGCCGTGCAGCGGGATCTCCTGCGAAGTCACGTACGGTCTCCCGAGGCCCGGCGCCGGATGGCGAGGATCACGCCACCCGGGGTAGGTGCGATCGTCGGTGGTCACCGAGATTACGCGTCCCGGGCCAGTGGCTCGGTACCCAGGAGGGCATCGACGAACTGTGTCGGCTCGAACGGCGCCAGGTCGTCCGGGCCCTCGCCCAGGCCCACCAGCTTGACCGGGATGCCGAGCTTGCGCTGCACGGCGATCACGATGCCGCCCTTGGCGGTGCCGTCGAGCTTGGTGAGCACCACGCCGGTGACGTTCACCACCTCGGTGAAGACCCGCGCCTGCTCCAGCCCGTTCTGCCCGGTGGTGGCGTCCAGGACGAGCAGGGTCTCGTCGATCGGGCCGTGCTTCTCCACCACCCGCTTGACCTTGCCCAGCTCGTCCATCAGGCCGATCTTGTTCTGCAACCGGCCGGCGGTGTCGATGAGCACGGTGTCGGTGCCGGCGTCGATGCCCCGGCGGACCGCGTCGAAGGCGACACTGGCCGGGTCGGCGCCCTCCGGGCCCCGGACCGTCTCCGCGCCCACCCGGCCGCCCCAGGTCTGCAACTGGTCGGCGGCGGCGGCGCGGAAGGTGTCGGCCGCGCCGAGGGTGACGGAGCGCCCGTCGGCGACCAGCACCCGGGCGATCTTGCCGCAGGTGGTGGTCTTGCCGGCGCCGTTGACCCCGACCACCAGCAGGACCGCCGGCACGCCCTCCTTCGGGGTGGTCCGCAGGGACCGGTCCAGGCCCGGGTCGAGGGCGGTGACCAGCTCGGTGGCGAGCAGCGCGCGCAGCTCGGTGGCCGAGCGGGTGCCGAGCACCCGGGTCCGCTCCCGGAGCCGGTCGACGATCTCGCGGGTGGCGTCGATGCCGACGTCGGCGGTGATCAGGCTGTCCTCGATCTCCTCCCAGGCGTCCTCGTCCAGGTGGTCCCGGCTGAGCAGGCCGAGCAGACCCCGTCCGAAGGCGTTCTGCGAGCGGGACAGCCGGGAGCGCAGCCGGACCAGCCGGCCGGCGGTCGGCTCGGGCACCTCCAGGGTGGGGGCGGGCGCCTCGACGACCGGCGGCGGCTCCACCAGGATCCCGGTGGACAGCTCGCCCTCGGGCACCTCGACCGGCGGCGCGGTCGGCTCCGGCACCCGCGTGTCGACCGGCGGCGGCGGTTCCTGCCGGCGCCGCAGCCGAGGCACCACGAGACCGATGCCGCCGAGGATCAGCACACCGAGCAGCGCGAGGGCGATGAGGACGTATTCCGTCATGCCGGAATCCTGTCAGATGTCGACGACGTCGTCTCACGCACCGCACCCGGCACGGGAGCAACCAGCAGGTAGGCTGCCGCTGACAGGGGTGGCGGAGCCACCAGGCGGGTACGAAGATGAGACGTCGTCCGCCCTTCGGAGGAGTTCCGCATGCCCGAGTCCCGCCTGCTCATCGGTCCGTTGCTGCGACGGGTCGTCGACACGCGGGCGACGGTCTGGGTGGAGACCAACGCACCGGCCGTGGTCACCGTCCGGACCGCCGACGGGGCCACCGGCAGTTCCCCCACCTTCTCCGCGTACGACCACCACTACGCCCTGGTCGTGGTGGCGGGGCTCACCCCGGACAGCACCACCACGTACGAGGTGCTGGTGGACGACGAGGTGGTCTGGCCGGTGCCGGGCGACAAGTATCCGCCCAGCGTCATCCGCACCCGGGCCGCCGACGACGGGGAGCAGCCGGTACGGCTGATCTTCGGCTCCTGCCGGGAGACCACCCAGCACTCCACCACCCGCAAGCTCCCCCCGGACGCCCTCGACGCGTACGCCCGGCGGCTGATGGCCGACCCGACCTGCGGGGACCGCCCCGACCTGCTCGTCCTGCTCGGCGACCAGGTGTACGCCGACAACACCTCGCCGACGGTCCGGCGGCTGCTCAAGCGACGCCGGCGGCGGCCGGCGGGCGCCCCGGAGGACCAGGTGGTCAGCTTCGACGAGTACACCAAGCTCTACCTGGAGTCGTGGCGCGACCCGGAGATCCGCTGGCTGCTCGCCACCGTGCCGAGCGTGATGATCTTCGACGACCACGAGGTCATCGACGACTGGAACACCTCCGCGTCCTGGCGGACCGACATGCGCGGGCAGTCCTGGTGGGCCGAGCGGATCACCAGCGGGCTCGCCTCGTACTGGGTGTACCAGCACCTGGGCAACCTGTCGCCGGACGAGATCGCCGCCGACCCGGTGTACGCCAAGGTCACCACCGCCGGGGACGCCACCGAGGTGCTGCGCGAGTTCGGGAGCCGGGTGGACACCGAGTCGGACGTCGCCCACGACACCGAGCGCTGGCGCGCCGTGCAGTACCAGTGGAGCTACGCCCTCGACCTGGGCCGGACCCGGCTGGTGATGCTCGACAACCGGTGCAGCCGGGTGCTGGAGCCGGGCAACCGGGCGATGCTGCCGCCGGGCGAGTGGTCCTGGTTCGTCGACCGGGCCCACGGCTCGTACGACCACCTGGTGATCGGGTCCAGCCTGCCCTGGCTGCTGCCGCCGGGCATCCACCACGTGGAGGCGTGGAACGAGCGGCTCGCCGATTCCGCCCGCCCCTGGGTGGCCGGGCTGTCGGAGAAACTGCGGCGCGCGCTGGACCTGGAGCACTGGGCGGCCTTCCAGCGTTCCTTCACCGCGCTGGCGACGCTGCTCGCCCGGCTCGGCAGCGGCCGGCCCGGTGAGCCGGGCGACCGGGTCGGCGCCGGCCCGGCGTACGCGGCCCCCGCCTCGATCAGCGTGCTCGGCGGTGACGTGCACCACTCGTACGTCGCCCGGGCCAGCTTCGGCGACCCAGCCGTACGGACCCCGGTGCACCAGCTCACCTGCTCGCCGATCCACAACCAGGTGCCGGCCGGGATGCGCCCGCTGATGCGGCTGGGCTGGGCGGCCGGCCCGGCCTCGGCCACCCGGGCGCTGGCGCGCACCGCCGGGGTCCGCCGCCCACCGGTGCGCTGGCGCAAGCTGGCCGGCCCGTACTTCGGCAACGCGGTGGCCACCCTGGACCACCGGGGGCGCAGGGCCGAGGTGACCATCGAGGGCACCACCAACGAGGGCCACCTGCGCACCGTCGCCCACCACCACCTGACCCAGGTGTAAGGAAGGGCCCCCTGTTAACGCTTTCGGTATAGGAAGGGCCCCCTGCTAACAACTCGGACGATCGCGCGGGACAGGATCCGGGCGCTGACACCCGTACCCTTTCTCGGTGTGGACGAGGAGTTGCCGGAGCCGCTCCGGGCGGTCGAGCACGAGCTGACCGCGCTGCTGCGCCGTGGTCGGGCGATCTCCTGGGAGATCGCCCGGGAGGTCCACCCCAACCTCGAACCCAACGCCTACGGGCTGCTGCTCTGGCTGCGCCGGTGCGGGTCGATCCGGCTGACCGAACTGGCCGTCCGGCTCGGCATCGGCAAGGGCACCCTCAGCCGGCAGATCCAGGGCCTGGAGGTGCTGGGCCTGGTCCGGCGCGACCCCGACCCGACCGACCGGCGGGCCTGGCAACTGAGCCTGACCGAGGAGGGGCAGCGCCGGTTCGACGCCGCCCGGTCCTCCCGGTTGGGGCAGATCTGGCGAACCCTGGAGGACTGGCCGGCGCAGGATCTGGCCGACTTCGCCCGGCTGCTGAGCCGCTTCAACGACGCCTGGGTCTGAGCGCTTCAGCCACGCCGAGGGCTGGGCCGATCCCCGGGCGGCCTGAGCCGCCGCCACGACGGGCGGGGCCGCCGCCACGACGGGCTGGGCCGCTGCGACGACGCCTGGGGCGGGGCCGACCCCCGGACCCGGGTGGGTACGCCCCGTGTCCGGCCGTTCACCTGGGCGAACGGGGAACAGATCCGGGTCACGTCGAGTTGTTGCTTCAGGCAACGAAGGCATACGGTTGCCCGAGGCATCCACCCCGACACCCCCGCGGAGGCGACCACGATGACCCAGGCGAGCGCGCCCGGTCGGACGACCCCGGTCGACATGAGTCACCGGCAGATCCTGGAGGCGCTCTCCGGACTGCTGCTGGGCATGTTCGTCGCGATCCTCTCCTCCACCGTCGTCTCGAACGCGCTCCCCCGGATCATCACCGAGTTGCAGGGCGGGCAGTCCGCGTACACCTGGGTGGTCACCTCGGCGTTGCTGGCGACCACCGCGACCACCCCGATCTGGGGCAAGCTCGCCGACCTGACCAGCAAGAAGCTGCTGGTCCAACTGGCCCTCGCGGTCTACGTGCTCGGGTCGGTGCTGGCCGGGTTCTCCCAGAGCACCGGGCAACTGATCGCCTGCCGGGTGCTCCAGGGCGTCGGCGCGGGCGGCCTCACCGCCCTGGCCCAGGTGATCATGGCGACGATGATCGCGCCCCGGGAACGCGGCCGGTACAGCGGCTACCTCGGCGCGGTGATGGCGGTCGGCACCATCGGCGGCCCGCTGATCGGCGGCCTCATCGTCGACACCCCCTGGCTCGGCTGGCGCTGGTGCTTCTACGTCGGGGTGCCCTTCGCGCTGGCCGCCTTCGTCGTCCTGCACCGCACCCTGCACCTGCCGGTGGTCCGCCGCCCGGCGAAGATCGACTGGCTCGGCGCCACCCTGATCACCGCCGCCGTGTCGACCCTGCTGATCTGGGTCACCCTCGCCGGGAACCGGTTCGCCTGGGCCTCCCCGACCACGCTGGTCATGGTCGGCGGGGCGGTGCTGCTCGGCGTCCTCGCGGTGGTGGTGGAGACCCGGGCCGCCGAGCCGGTCATCCCGCCCCGCCTGTTCCGCTCCCGGACCATCACCCTGGCCACCGTCGCCAGCGTCGCGGTCGGCGTCGGCATGTTCGGCGCGTCGGTCTTCCTCGGCCAGTACTTCCAGATCAGCCGGGGGCAGAGCCCGACCATGTCCGGTCTGATGACCCTGCCGATGATCCTCGGCCTGCTGGTCTCCTCCACCGTCGTCGGCCAGGTGATCAGCCGGACCGGCCGGTGGAAACGCTGGCTGGTCATCGGATCCGCGCTGCTCACCGTCGGTTTCACCCTGATGGGTACGCTCCGCGCCGACACCAGCTTCGTCCTGCTCGGCCTCTACATGGCCCTGATCGGCGTCGGACTGGGCATGACCATGCAGAACCTGGTGCTGGTGGTGCAGAACGCCGTCGGGCCCCACGAACTCGGCGCGGCCAGTTCGGTGGTCGCCTTCTTCCGGACCCTCGGCGGCGCGGTCGGCGTCTCCGCCCTCGGCGCGCTGCTGTCGCACCAGGTCAGCGGGTACGTCACCGACGGGCTGACCAGCCTCGGCGCCCCGGCCGACGGGACCGGCGGGGCAGGGCTGCCCGACGTCCACGCGCTACCCGCCCCGATCCGGGCCGTGGTCGAGGGCGCGTACGGCCACGGCGCCGGGGACATCTTCCTGGCCGCCGCCCCGTTCGCCCTGATCGCGCTGATCGCGGTCAGCTTCCTGCGCGAGGAGCCGCTGCGCTCCGCGTCGGCCGATCCGCAGCCCGAACAGGGTCGGCAGGAGGTGCCGCCGGGCGGGCCGCGTCCCGACGTGGTCACCGTCGACTGCACCCCGGCCCGCAGCCGGCCCGCCCGGGGTCGGCTCCTGCGGCCGGGCCGCCGTCGGGGCACCGGCACCCGCAGCGGCCGACCGGGGCCGGAATCCGGTCGCGGCCGGTCCGGGCAACGCTCAGGATGACCGGATGACCTGGAGAGCACCGGAGATCATCCGTGACGACGAACCCCACCTCGCCGACGAGCGCACCGCGTTGGAGGGCTGGCTGGACTACCACCGGCAGACCCTGCTGACGAAGTGCGCCGGGCTCACCGCCGAGCAGCTCCGTACCCCGAGCGTCGAACCGTCCCCGCTGACCCTGCTCGGGCTGGTCCGGCACATGGCGGAGGTGGAGGCGTGGTGGTTCCGGGAGAACTTCGCCGGGCAGCGGGTGGAGTACCCGTACTTCACCCCGGAGCACCCGGACGCCGACCACGACGTCAGCCACGCCGACGCCGAGGCTGACCTGGCCACGTACCACCGGGAGGTCGCGCTGGCCCGCGCCGCCACCGTCGGGCGGCACCTGGACGAGACGTTCACCGAGGTCACCCCCAAGCGCCGGCAGTTCAACCTGCGCTGGGTGTACCTGCACATGATCGAGGAGTACGCCCGGCACAACGGGCACGCCGACCTGATCCGCGAACGCATCGACGGCACCACCGGCGACTAGGTGTAAGGAAGGGCCCCTTATTAACAGACGTCTGTTAATAAGGGGCCCTTCCTTACACCCTCAGCGGGCGAGGGCGGCACGGAGGTAGCGCAGGCCCTCGGGGCCGGTCCAGCGGTACGCGGACAGCCCCGCCGCGCGGGCGCCGCTGATCGCCCGGTCGTCGGCGTCGACGTGCAGCACCCGCGACGGCGGCGTGTCCAGCGCGGCACAGGCCGCCTGGAAGTACTCCTTCGCCGGCTTGTTCACCCCGACCACGGAGGAGTTGACCACCACGTCCAGCTCGTCGACCAGCCCGAGGGCAGCCAGGTCGGCGTCGAGGATGTCGGTGGCGTTGGTGCCGAGGCCCACCCGGATCCCGGCGGCGCGGACCTCCCGGACGAAGGCGAGCACGTCCGGGTCCACCTCGCCCCGGTACCGCTGCCACTGGTCGACCGCCGCGCGGGCCCGGTCGGGGCTGCCCACCGACGGGGTGAGCGCGTCCGCCACGCTGGTCACCCAGTCGGCGTGGCTGATCCGGCCGGTCAGCACCGGCTGCAACCGCCCCCACTGCGTGGCGATCTCGGTGAGCACCCCGGCGGAGAGGCCGTACTCCCGTTCCACCCCGGCCGCGACGGCCGGGTCCCAGCGCCGCAGCACCCCGTCGAGGTCCACCAGGAGCGCCGTCGCGCGTTCCCGAGCCACTACGTGTTCTCCTTCTCGCGGCCGTGCCGCTGGTCGTCGCCGCCCGGCCCGGGTCGCCCGTCGGTGCCGTCCCGGACGGGACCGACGCCGACGGCGGCCGGGGCGGGCCACGGTTCCTCCCCCTCGGCCCGGTTGAGCCGCTGGCTGATCACCTGGGTGACGCCGCTGCGCATGGTCACCCCGTACAGCGCGTCGGCGACCTCCATCGTCCGCTTCTGGTGCGTGATGACGATGAGCTGGCTCTTCTCCCGCAACTGAGCCAGCAGGGTGATCAGCCGGCCCAGGTTGACGTCGTCGAGGGCCGCCTCGACCTCGTCCATGATGTAGAACGGGCTGGGGCGGGCCCGGAAGATCGCCACCAGCATGGCCACCGCCGTCAGCGACCGCTCACCGCCGGAGAGCAGCGAGAGCCGCTTGATCTTCTTGCCCGGCGGGCGGGCCTCCACCTCGACGCCGGTGGTGAGCAGGTCGTCCGGCTCGGTGAGGATCAGCCGCCCCTCGCCGCCGGGGAAGAGCACCGTGAAGACCTGCTCGAACTCGCGGGCGGTGTCGGCGAACGCGCTGGCGAAGACCTCCAGGATCCGGTCGTCGACGTCCTTGACCACGGTGAGCAGGTCCTTGCGGGTGGCCTTCAGGTCCTCCAACTGCTCGGAGAGGAACTTGTACCGTTCCTCCAGCGCGGCGAACTCCTCCAACGCGAGGGGGTTGACCTTGCCGAGCAGGACCAGTTCCCGTTCCGCCTTGGCGGCCCGCTTCTCCTGCACCGGGCGCTCGTAGCGGACCGGCTCGGGCACCGGCGACCCGTCCCGCTCGGCCGCCGCCACGTCGGCCTGCGTCGGGGGTACGGGCTGGGCCGGCCCGTACTCGGCGATCAGGGTCGGCACGTCGAGGCCGAAGTCCTCGGCCGCCTTCGCCTCCAACTGCTCGATGCGCATCCGCTGCTCGGCGCGGGCCACCTCGTCCCGGTGCACCTGGCTGGTCAGCCGCTCCAGCTCCGCGCCGAGCCGTTTCGCCGCACCGCGTACCTCGGAGAGCTCCGCCTCCCGGGCGGCGCGTTCGCGCGCCACGGCGTCGCGGTGCTCCTCGGCCCGCGCGATGGAGACGCTGAGCCGGTCCAGCGCCTCGCGGGCCCCGCCGGCCACCGCCCGCGCGATGCCCGCGCCCCGGGCCCGGGCCGCCCGCCGGGCCGCCGCCCGCTCCCGCGCGGCCCGCTCGGCGGTGGCCTGCCGGCGCAGCGAGTCG
>NZ_LRQV01000173.1 GCF_001567585.1 Micromonospora rosaria | reverse complement strand
AAACGGTACGACGTCCTGGTCGACGCCGCCGCCCGGTGGCGGACCCGGACCCCGCCGCCGGTGGTGGTGGTCGCCGGCAGCGGCCCGGCGTACCTGCCGGTCGCCGCGCGGATCTCCGCCGCCCGCGCCCCGGTGACCCTGCTCGGGCACCGCGACGATGTGGCCGACCTGCTGGCCGGCGCCGACGTGGCCGTGGTGACCAGCGACTGGGAGGCCCGGCAGTTGTTCGCCCAGGAGGCGCTGCGGGCCGGGGTGCCGCTGGTGGCGACCGAGGTCGGCGGCCTGCCGGACCTGGTCGGGGACGCGGCGCTGCTGGTGCCGGCCGGGGACGTGGACGCGGTCGACGCGGCCGTGCGGAGCCTGCTCGACGACCCCGCGCTGCGCGCCGACCTGGCCGCCCGGGGTCGGGCGCGGGCCGGCACCTGGCCGACCGAGCAGGACACCGTCGCCGACCTGGCCGCCCTCTACGCCGAACTGGTCCCCGCCCCCGCGCGGCGGGGCGCGGACCCGGCCGCCGACACCCCGTCGACGGGACGCCGGTGATGCCGCGCCGGGTGTCGCCGACGCTGCTGCGCCGCGCCGCGCCGATCCTGCTGACCCTGGTCGTGGTGGCGCTGGCGGTCACCGCGCTGACCGTCCGGCCGGGCACCGGCACCCCGCAGCGCAGCGCCGACTACGTCGTCCTGGTGGGGATGGCCGGGCTGCGCTGGGACGACGTCGACCCGGAGACCACGCCGACGCTGTGGCGGATGGCCCGGGAGGGCTCGATCGGGTCCCTGTCGGCGCGCTCCGCGCAGCGTCCCACCTGCCCGGTCGACGGGTGGTTGACGGTGGGCGCCGGCAACTACGCGGCCTGGGACGGCAGCCGCCCGCCGGACGCCTGCCCGGTGGACGGGGTGGTGGTCGAGCAGCCCGACGGGATCGGCGCGAACCTGCCCGGCCAGGAGAGCGTGGTGCGGCACAACCAGGACCGGCTGCCCTGGGGCGCGGTGCCCGGGGCGCTGTCGGAGTCGGTGCGCTGCTCGGTCGCGGTGGGCCCGGGCGCGGCGGTGGCCGCGGCCCGCCCGTTCGGCCGGGTGGACCGGTACGCCCCGGGGCTGCCGGACGACCCGGCGGAACTGCTCGGGTCCTGCGTGCTCAGCATCGTCGACCTGGGCACGGTGGCCGGGGAGGACCGGGCGGTCCGGGCCGAGGCGGTCCGCCGCGCCGACGCCGACCTGGCCCGGGTGCTCGCCGCCCGGCCGCCGAGGTCCCTGGTCGTGGTGGCCGGGGTCGCCGACACCGAGCAACCGTCGCGGCTGCACGTGGTGGTCGCCGACGGGCCCGGCTGGGAGAACGGCTGGCTGACCTCGGCGACCACCGCCCGGCAGGGCTACCTGCAACTGGTCGACCTGGCGCCGACCGCGCTCGCCGTGCTGGGCCGCCCGATGCCGGAGCGGCTGTTCATCGGCCGGCCGGCGACGTCGGTGGAGGGCCGGCCGGCGGACCTGGCGATCGCGATCAGCGCGTCGGCCGACGCCGACCGGGAGGCCGGCGCGCAGCGACGGGTGGCGGACTGGTACTTCGTGGTCCTCGCGGTGGGGCAGGTGCTGCTCGCGCTGGCGGTGCTGCCGGTGCTGCGCCGGGCCCGCCGCCAGCCCGGCCCGGTGGGGCCGCAACCGGCGTCGCAGCGGGTGGTGGCCGTGGTGGAGGTGCTGCTCGTGGCCGCCGCGCTGGCGGTGCCGGCGGCGCTGCTGGCCGACCTGGTGCCGTGGTGGCGGGGCGAGCACGCCGGCTGGTCCTTCGCCCTGGTGACGGTGGTGGTGCTGGTCGCCGCGACCACGCTGGTGCGCCGGGTGCCCGGCCACGCGGCGACGTTGGGGCCGCTGGGCGCGGTCGCCGGGCTCGCCACCCTGGTCGTCGGCGCGGACGTGCTCACCGGGGCGCGGTTGCAGCTCAACGGGGTGGTCGGGTACTCGGCGTTGCAGGGCGGCCGGTACGCCGGGCTGGGCACGGTCGGGCTGGGGGTGTTCGTCGCAGGGGCGCTGCTGTCGGCGGGCTGGCTGGCCCAGCGGGTCCGGCGGGAGTGGCGGCCGATGGTGATGGTCGCCGTCGGCGGCGCGGCCGTGGTCGTGGTGGGCAGCCCGTACCTGGGGTCGGACTCGATCGGGGCGATCGCGTTGACCGCCGGGGTGAGTGTGGCCGCGGTGATCAGCGCGGGCGGCTGGTTGACGATCAGCCGGCTGGCCTGGGCGACGATGGCCGCGTTGGCGGTGACCGTTGGGTTCGCCGTGCTGGACCTGCGCCGTCCGGCGCCGGAGCGGGGCAGCCTGGGCCGGTTCCTCGCCGCGATCGGCGACGGCACCGGCGGGCTCACCGTGCACCGGTCCAGCAGCGCGAACGTGGAGACCCTGGTGAACAGCCCGCTGACCCTGCTGGCGCTGGCCGGGGCGCTGCTGGTGTGGTTCGCGCTGATGCAGCCCTGGGGTGGGCTGATGCGGCTGTTCGGGATCTACCCGGCGATCCGGGGCGCGATGGCCGGTACGGCCGTCGCCGCGGGGATCGGCGGGCTGCTCAGCGGCTCCGCCCTGGACGTGGCCGGCGCGGCGGGTGCCCTGGTGGTACCGATGGCGGCGCTGGCCGCGCTGCGGGTGCTCGGCCACTCGGCGGACCGTACCCAGCCGGTGGGGGACCGCCCGCAGGACGCCGTCGGGATGGCCGGTGGCCCGGCGGGGGAGCCGGCGGCGGAGGCGGTCGGCGGGCCGACCCGGGACGCGGTGGACGATTCCGGGCGGGCCGCCCGGTCGGTCACGGAGCCGGCCCGCGCGTGAGCGCCGGCCGGCGGGTACCCGGTCGGGTGCGGCCTGCGGGTCGGCCTCGGGGAGGTGTTACCGTGGAATCCCGTGGATCGCGTGATCACATGGCCCGCAGCCGGGACGGCTGGCTGCTCGGTCCTTGATCGGCACGGCGGTCTGCACGACCGCAACGGACGACACGGGAGCAGGCGTTGGCCCCTACAGCACGGACGACCAGGCACATCTTCGTCACCGGGGGCGTCGCCTCCTCGCTCGGTAAGGGCCTCACCGCCTCCAGCCTCGGCAATCTGCTCAGCGCGCGCGGGCTGCGCGTGGTGATGCAGAAGCTCGACCCCTACCTCAACGTGGACCCGGGGACGATGAACCCGTTCCAGCACGGTGAGGTCTTCATCACCGAGGACGGCGCCGAGACCGACCTCGACGTCGGGCACTACGAGCGGTTCCTCGACCGGGACCTGTCCGGCAAGGCGAACGTGACCACCGGGCAGATCTACTCCGACGTGATCGCCAAGGAGCGGCGCGGCGAGTACCTCGGCGACACCGTCCAGGTGATCCCGCACATCACCAACGAGATCAAGTCCCGGATCCTGGGCATGGCCGATCCGGACGCCGACGGCCAGGTGCCGGACGTGGTGATCACCGAGGTCGGCGGCACCGTCGGTGACATCGAGTCGCTGCCGTTCCTGGAGGCGATCCGGCAGGTCCGCCACGACCTGGGCCGGGACAACTGCTTCTACCTGCACGTGTCGCTGGTGCCGTACCTGGCGCCGTCGGGGGAGCTGAAGACCAAGCCGACCCAGCACTCGGTGGCGCAGCTACGCAACATCGGTATCCAGCCCGACGCGATCGTGTGCCGCTCCGACCGGGAGATCCCGGACAAGCTCAAGCACAAGCTGTCGCTCTACTGCGACGTGGACCGGGAGGCCGTGGTCGCCGCCCCGGACGCGCCGAGCATCTACGACATCCCCAAGGTGCTGCACCGCGAGGGCCTCGACGCGTACGTGGTGCGCCGGCTCGGGCTCTCCTTCCGGGACGTGGACTGGACCCGCTGGGACGACCTGCTGGACCGGGTGCACCAGCCCCGGCACACGGTCACCGTGGCGGTGGTCGGCAAGTACGTGGACCTGCCCGACGCGTACCTGTCGGTCAGCGAGGCGATCCGGGCCGCCGGGTTCGGCCACCGGGCCCGGGTGAAGCTGCGCTGGGTGCCCAGCGACGACTGCGTGACCCCGACGGGCGCGGCGGCGGCGCTGGCCGGAGTGGACGGCATCGTCATCCCCGGCGGGTTCGGCGTCCGGGGCATCGAGGGCAAGATCGGTACCGCCCGGCACGCCCGGGAGCACCAGGTGCCGCTGCTCGGGCTCTGCCTCGGCCTGCAGTGCATGGCGATCGAGGTGGCCCGGCACCGGGGCGGGCTGGACGGGGCGAACTCGCTGGAGTTCGACGAGGAGGCCACCCACCCGGTCATCGCCACCATGGCCGACCAGCAGGACATCGTCGCCGGCAAGGGGGACCTGGGCGGCACGATGCGGCTCGGCGCGTACCCGGCGACGCTGGCCGAGGGGTCGATCGTGGCCGAGGCGTACGGCACCACCGAGGTCAGCGAGCGGCACCGGCACCGGTACGAGGTGAACAACGCCTACCGGGACGCGCTGGCCCGCGCCGGCATGCGGATCTCCGGCACCTCGCCGGACGGGCGGCTGGTCGAGTTCGTCGAGCTGGACCGGGAACTGCACCCGTTCTTCGTGGCCACCCAGGCACACCCGGAGCTGAAGAGCCGGCCCACCCGCCCGCACCCGCTCTTCGCCGCGTTCGTCCGGGCCGCCATCGACTACTCGGAGGCCGACCAGCTTCCGGTGGACCTGGACGGGGCGGCCGGACCGGCCCCGGCCACCGCCGGGTCGGCCTCGTGAGCGCGGTCGAGCACCGCTACGAGCTGCGTGCCCGCCAGGAGCGGTACGCCGGCCGGATCTTCACGGTGCTCAGCGACGAGGTCACCATGCCCGGCGGGGGGACCGCGAACCGGGACTGGGTGCGCCACGTCGGCGCGGTCGCCGTGGTCGCGCTCGACGCCGCCGCTCAGGTGGTGCTGGTGCGGCAGTACCGGCACCCGGTCGGGCGGCACCTGTGGGAGCTGCCGGCGGGGCTGACCGACGTCGAGGGTGAGGACCTGCCGGCGGCGGCGCTGCGGGAACTGGCCGAGGAGGTCGACCTGACCGCGGGCCGGCTGGACCTGCTGGTCGACATGAACAGCTCGCCGGGGTTCACCAACGAGCTTGTGCGGATCTTCCTCGCCCGGGACCTGGCCGAGGTGCCGGCCGACAAACGTCACCAGCGGCACGACGAGGAGGCCGACATGCAGGTGGTGCGGCTCGACCTGGACGAGGCGGTGCGGATGGTGCTGGCCGGTGAGATCACCAACGCGGCCTGCGTGGCGGGTCTGCTGGCCACCGTGCGGGCCCGGGACACCGGCTGGTCGGTGCTGCGTCGCGCGGACGCCCCGCTGCCGGGGTAAGGAAGGGCCCCCTCTTAACGCCTACGGTCGAGAGGGGTCCCCCTCTCACCACCCCGTCGCCTCGCGGCGCGCGTCGTCGGCTGTGGGGATGTGGACGTGGCACCGGGGCCGTGCGGGTGACCGCACGGCCCCGGTTGCCGTGGTGGGAACGGAACGGGCCCGGCCCGTCGGGGGACCTCAGCCCGCCGGGTGGGCGGGCTCAGTGGTCGTCTCCGACGTGGGGTCGGGCCCGGCCCGGGGCGGGCCGTCCGCCGTGCGCCGGCCCGGTCGCCGGGTGGTGCGGTCCGCTGCGTCGCGGACCGACCGCCCCGGCGCGGGGTCAGTCCCGCAGCGGCCGGCCCTGGCCGTCGACGCCACCGTTGACCAGGATCAGGATGCCGTCGATGAAGCCCCAGATGCCGCCGATGCCGCAGGTCACGAGGCTCACCACGAGCTGCAGGACACCGGTCTTGGTGTCGCCCATGTAGAACCGGCCGGCGCCGAAGCCGCCGAGCAGGATACCGAGGAGACCCGCGACGAGCTTGCTCTTGTCCGAGACGTTCGCGGGGTACTGCTGATACGGAGGAGTGGTCATGAGGCGTCACCTTAATGATCCATCGCAACCGCTTTCGCAGCGCGGGGTGGGTGAGGGGGCGATAATGGCCGGACGGCCGAGGTGATATCGACCGGCAGCCGGATCCTCCTGACATGTTGTCAGCTTGGCAGGGCAGGAGCTGTCACACTGCCGGCTGCCGGGTGCTGGCGGGCCGCCTAGACTGCCGCCGACGGGACCGGTGGACGGCGTCGGCAACGGGGCCGCCGCGCACCGGACAGCCGGGCGACCCCCGGTCCCGGGAGAAAGGTGTCACGATCGTGAAGGTCGGAATCCCCCGCGAGGTCAAGAACCACGAGTACCGGGTGGCGATCACCCCGGCGGGCGTCAACGAGTTCGTCCGCGCTGGACACCAGGTGTTCGTCGAGTCCGGCGCCGGGGTCGGCTCCAGCATCACCGACGAGGAGTTCGCCGCCGCCGGAGCCAAGATCCTTGCCGACCCCGACGAGGTGTGGGCGGCTGCGGAGCTGGTGCTCAAGGTCAAGGAGCCGGTCGCCGAGGAGTACCACCGGATGCGCGCCGGGCAGGTCCTCTTCACCTACCTGCACCTGGCCGCCTCCAAGGCGTGCACCGACGCGCTCGTCGACCGGGGGGTCACCGGCATCGCGTACGAGACGGTGGAGCTGCCCGACCGGTCGCTGCCGCTGCTCGCCCCGATGTCCGAGGTGGCCGGTCGGCTCGCCCCCCAGGTCGGGGCGTACCACCTGCAACGGCAGGGCGGCGGGCGGGGCGTGCTGATGGGCGGCGTCTCCGGGGTGTACGCGGCCAAGACGGTGGTCATCGGCGCCGGGGTCTCCGGCATGAACGCCGCCGCGATCGCCCTCGGCCTGCAGGCCGAGGTGCTGCTGCTGGACAAGAACGTCGGGCGGCTGCGCCAGGCCGACGCCATCTACCGGGGGCACCTGCAGACGATCGCCTCCAACGCGTACGAGGTGGAGCGGGCGGTGCTCGACGCGGACCTGGTCATCGGGGCGGTCCTCGTGCCGGGGGCGAAGGCGCCGACGCTGGTCAGCAACGAGCTGGTGTCCCGGATGAAGCCGGGCAGCGTGCTGGTGGACATCTCCATCGACCAGGGCGGCTGCTTCGAGGACTCCCGGCCCACCACGCACGCCGAGCCCACCTACCGGGTGCACGAGTCGATCTTCTACTGCGTGGCGAACATGCCCGGCGCGGTGCCGCACACCAGCACGTACGCGCTGACCAACGTCACCCTGCCGTACGCGCTGGAACTGGCCAACCACGGCTGGCGGGAGGCGCTGCGCCGCGACCCGGCGCTGGCGCTGGGCCTGAACACCCACGACGGGCGGGTGACCTACGGCCCGGTCGCGGAGGCGCACGGCATGGCCGCGACCCCGCTGGCCGACGTCCTCGGCTGAGGCCCGACGTGCCGGCGGACCCGCAGGCGTCGGTGCAGCCGCCGGGGCTGGCCGGCCCCCGGGCCCCAACGGAGCCACAGGTGGCGGCGGAGCCACGGGTGCCTGCGGAGCCACAGGAGGCGGTGGCCGTCGACGCCGGCCCGGCACCCGCGCCGGCCCTGGTGCGGGCCGTGCGCGGGTACCTCGACCATCTCAGCGTCGAACGTGGACTGTCGGCCAACACCCTCGCCTCGTACCGGCGGGACCTGGAGCGCTACCTCGCGACCCTGGCCGGGGCCGGCGTCACCGACCTGGCCGCCGTCGGCCCCGGCCAGGTCGAGCGCCACCTGGCCCGGCTGCGTGCCGGGGACGACGCGCACCCGCCGCTGGCGGCCTCGTCGACGGCGCGGGCGGCCAGCGCGGTCCGCGGCCTGCACCGGTTCGCGCTGCGGGAGGGGCTGACCGGCGGCGACCCGAGCCGTGACGTGCGCCCGCCGACGCCGCCGCGCCGGCTGCCCCGGGCCCTGCCGGTCGACGACGTGGTGCGGCTGCTGGAGACCGCCGGCGCGACGACCACGACCGGTGAGGGCGCGCCGCTGGCGCTGCGCGACCGGGCGCTGCTGGAGTTCCTGTACGGCACCGGGGCGCGGATCTCCGAGGCGGTCGGCGCCGCCGTCGATGACCTGGCCGTCGAGGAGGGCACGGTGCTGCTGCGCGGCAAGGGGGGCCGGACCCGGCTCGTCCCGGTCGGCGGGTACGCGGTGCAGGCGCTGCGGGCCTGGCTGGTGCGGGGCCGCCCGGCGCTGCTCGCCGCGGGCCGGGGCACCCCGGCGGTCTTCGTCAACGCCCGGGGCGGCCCGTTGACCCGGCAGGGCGCCTGGACCATCCTGCGGCGGGCCGCGCAGCGGGCCCGGCTGCCGGTCGACGGCCCGCAGGCGGTCTCCCCGCACACGCTGCGCCACTCCTACGCCACCCACCTGCTCGACGGCGGCGCCGACGTGCGGGTGGTGCAGGAACTGCTCGGGCACGCCTCGGTGACCACCACGCAGGTGTACACGTTGGTCACCGTGGACCGGCTCCGGGAGGTGTACGCCACCGCGCACCCCCGGGCCCGATGAGCCCGGCGCGATCCGCCGGGTACGGTCGATCTCCCTGCTCGGCGGGGGTGTGCCGGCGGTGGGGGAGTCGACACGCCGTACGGGTACCGACCGGTGTGGCGGCTGGTGGCGTACAGTCGGCATCGGCGCGGACCTCCTGGGGCGACAACCGGGGTGCGCAGCGGCGCCGCGAGGGACGTCGGTCGGTTCCGACGCCGGGTGGTCGTCGGGAGGGGGCAACGAGGACATGGCGGGCAACGGTGACCGTGCCGAGACCTGGACGTCGGAGCTCCGCGAGCAGCAGGCGTCGCTCGGCGCGGACCTGGGACCGGCGGATCCGGCGGCGTACACGATGCGCAAGCCCATCCCGGAGCCGATGCCGACCGATCGGCACGGCCCGGCCCGGATCATCGCGATGGCCAACCAGAAGGGCGGCGTCGGCAAGACCACCACGACCATCAACCTGGGCGCGGCACTGGCCGAGTACGGCCGCAAGGTGTTGCTGGTCGACTTCGACCCACAGGGCGCGCTCTCGGTCGGCCTCGGGGTCAACCCGCACAACCTGGACCTGTCGGTCTACAACCTGCTGATGCAGGACGACGTCACCGCCGAGGACGTCCTGATCAAGACCGACGTGGCCGGGCTGCACCTGCTGCCGGCCAACATCGACCTCTCGGCGGCCGAGATCCAGTTGGTCAACGAGGTCGCCCGGGAGATGGCCCTGGCGCGGGTGCTCAAGAGCATCCGCAAGGAGTACGACTACATCCTGATCGACTGCCAGCCGTCGCTGGGCCTGCTGGCGATCAACGCGCTGACCGTCGCGCACGGCGTGCTGATCCCGTTGGAGTGCGAGTTCTTCAGCCTGCGGGGCGTGGCGCTGCTGCTGGACACCATCGACAAGGTGCGGGAGCGGCTCAACTTCGACCTCGAGTTGGAGGGCATCCTCGCCACCATGTACGACAGTCGCACCACCCACTGCCGCCAGGTGCTGCAACGGGTGGTGGAGGCGTTCGGCGACAAGGTGTACCAGACCGTGATCACCAAGACGGTGAAGTTCCCCGAGTCGACCGTCGCCGGGGCCCCGATCACCACGCTCGACCCGGCCTCGTCCGGTGCCCGCAACTACCGCCAGTTGGCCCGTGAGGTGATCGCCGCGCAGGCGGAGCGGTAGGTGCACCGGCCCGTCGACCTGCCCACCCCGTCGACTACGGTCGTCAGGTGACCGCCCCGCCCCTGGACCCACCGACCTCGTCGGACGAGACCGCACCGGCCCCGCCGGTGCCGTCCCCGCGGGCCGGGGCGACGACGGACCCGGCCGGAGCGACGGCAGATCCGGCGGGGGAAACGGTGGACCCGGCCGGTGCGACGGCGGGTCCGGCGGCGGAGGAGAGCGCCGGCTTCACCGTCCGGCTGGACAACTTCACCGGCCCGTTCGACCTGCTGCTGCAACTGATCGGCAAGCACAAGCTGGACGTCACCGAGGTGGCCCTGCACCGGGTCACCGACGAGTTCATCGCCTACATCCGGGCCATGGACGACCGGTGGGACCTCGACGAGGCGAGCGAGTTCCTGCTCGTCGCCGCCACCCTGCTCGACCTGAAGGCCGCCCGGCTGCTGCCCGCCGCCGAGGTGGAGGACGAGGAGGATCTGGCCCTGCTGGAGGCGCGGGACCTGCTCTTCGCCCGGCTGTTGCAGTACAAGGCGTACAAGGAGGCGGCGGCGCACATCGCCGAGCTGGAGGCGGTCGGCGGACGCCGGTACCCCCGGGCGGTCGCCCTGGAGCCCCGGTACGCCGAGGCGCTGCCCGACCTGGTCCTCGGCATCGGCCCGGAGCGGCTGCGTACCCTGGCGGTGCGGGCGATGACCCCGAAGCCGGTGCCGGAGGTCAGCATCGCCCACGTGCACATGGTGCGGGTCAGCGTGCGCGAGCACGCCGCGATCCTCACCGCCCGGCTGCGCCGGGCCGGCACCGCGACCTTCTCGCTGCTCTGCGCCGACTGCGAGGCCACCCTCGAGGTGGTGGCGCGCTTCCTCGCCCTGCTGGAGCTGTACCGGGAGGGGCTGGTCGTGTTCACGCAGGATCAGGCCCTGGAGGAGCTGACCGTACGCTGGACCGGCCCGGCGGACGGCGGCCCGGAGTTGACCATCGACGAGTACGCCGGCACGGAGCGCCCGGAACCGGACGGCACCCCGTCGTCCGACCCGGCCGTCGAGGGGCGGGGACCGGACAGTGCCGGGCAGACCGCTCCCCTGGGGACGAACGGGGCCGACCGGGTGGAGCCGGACGGCACCGGGGCGGCGGGGACGAACGAGGAGCGAGCGGGATGAGCAACGAGGAGCGCCGGGACTCCCTGGCCGAGCAGGCCGCCGCCTGGGTACCCCCGTGGGCCCCCGAGCGCCGCACCGCCACCCCCGACCCGGAACCGGCGGCGGACCCCGCCCCGGAGCCGGCCTCCGCAACCGAGGCGACGGTGGCCCCCGGGCCGCAAGGACCGGACGGGGTCCCCGCGCCCGAGCCGGCGGCGACCACGGCGCCGGAACCGGACGAGCTGTCCGCATCCGGGTCCGCGGTGACCTCCGCGCCGGATGCGGACGTGATGTCCGTCTCGGAGCCGTCGGTGGCCTCCGTGCCCGAACCCGGGGCGGCCCCCGCGCCGGAGCGGACGCCGGACGGGCCCGGCGGGAGCCCGGAGCCGGCCGGGCCGGATTCGGCCACACCCGCCATCGGGGCCGGTGAGCCGGCGGCGGAGGCTGCCGGGGCACGGTCGGCAGGCCGCCGGGGACGGGGGCGCCGGGCGGCGCCGGAACCCGTGCCGGTGGTGCTGGCCGACGCGGAGCTGCGCGGGGCGCTGGAGGCGATCCTGCTGGTGGTCGACGAGCCGGTCAGCGAGCTGGTCCTCGCGCAGGTGGTGGAGCAGCCGGCGGAACGGGTCGGGCGGATGCTCGACGAGATCGCCGCCGGGTACACCGCCGCCGGGTACGGTTTCGAGCTGCGCCGGGCGGCCGGCGGCTGGCGGCTCTACACCCGGCCGGAATACGCCGGGTACGTGGAGCGGTTCGTGCTGGACGGGCAGTCGGTACGGCTGACCCAGGCCGCCCTGGAAACCCTGGCGGTGGTCGCCTACAAGCAGCCGGTGACCCGGTCCCGGATCTCCGCCATCCGGGGTGTCAACTGTGACGGGGTGCTCCGTACCCTGGTCTCCCGGGGCCTGGTGGAGGAGTGCGGCACCGAGCCGGAGAGCGGCGCGTTCCTGTACCGGACCACCACGATGTTCCTGGAGAAGCTCGGGCTGAACACCGTCGACGAGCTGCCGCCCCTGGCCCCGTTCCTCCCCGACAACGTAGAAGAGCTTGCCGATGCCACGCGATGACCACTCCTCCCGTTCCCAGGCGCGCAGCGACCGCTCCGGCGCGTACGGTGACCGCACCGCCGCCCGCAGCGACCGCGCGGGCGGGCGTGCCGACCGCGCCGACCGCGCGGGCGGGCGTACCGAGCGCGCCGACCGCGCTGGCGGGCGTACCGAGCGCGCCGACCGCTCCGGTGCCCGCGCCGATCGCACCGGGGGGCGGAGCGACCGCGTCGGCGGGTGGAGCGACCGTTCCGCCGCGCGCAGCGACCGTGCCGGCGGGCGTACCGACCATGCTGGCGGACGCACCGAGCGGG
>NZ_LRQV01000172.1 GCF_001567585.1 Micromonospora rosaria | reverse complement strand
CCCCGGACACCCTGGCGGCGGCGCGGCGGGCGCTCGGCGTGAGCGACCTGGCCGCGGTGGACGCCGAGCCGTACCGGCAGTGGGTGGTCGAGGACGACTTCCCCGCCGGCCGGCCGGCCTGGGAACGGGCCGGGGCGGTGCTCACCACCGACGCCGGGGCGTGGGAACGGCTGAAGCTGCGCACCCTCAACGGGGTGCACTCGGCCACCGCGTACCTCGGCGCGCTGGCCGGGTACGAGACCATCGCCGACGCGCTGGCCATGCCGCACCTGACCACGGTGCTGCGCCGGCTGATCGCCGAGGAGATCGCGGTCAGCTTCACCCCCCCCGAGGGGGTCGCGGTCACCGGGTACGGCGACGAGGTGCTGTCCCGCTTCGCCAACCCGGCGATCCGGCACCGCACCCTCCAGGTGGCGATGGACGGCTCGCAGAAGCTGCCCCAGCGGATCCTGCACACCGTCGCCGACCTGCGCGCCGCCGGCCGGTCCGCCCGCTGGGCGGCGCTGGTGGTGGCGGCGTGGCTGCGCTTCGCCGCCGGGCAGGCCGACGACGGCACCGCGCTGCCGCTGGACGACCCGCTGGCCGGGCGGATCCGGGCCGCGTTGGGCAGCGGCGGCGGCAACCCGGCGGCCACCGTGGACGCGGTGCTCGCCCTCGACGAGGTCTTCCCCGCCGAGGTGGCCGCCGACGACGAGTTCCGGGCCGACGTCACGGCGTGGCTGACCGCGCTGGGCCGCCACGGCGTCGCGGCGACCCTGGCGGGCGCGGCGTGACCGGCGTCGCCGGCGGCCCGTCCGGGGTCGGGGCGCCCCGGGTCGCGCTGATCGGGGCGAACGGGCACGGGCGGTGGCACCGGCGGGTCATCGCCGGCCTGCACGCCGCCGGCCGGGTCCGGCTGGTCGCCCTGGTCGACCTGCACCCGGTCGAGGACGAACCGGAGGCGCCGGTACCGGCCGACGCGCTGGTCGGCACCGACCACCGGGCGATGCTGGCGCGGGCCCGGCCGGACGTGGTGGTGCTCTGCACCCCGCCGCACACCCACCTGCCGATCGCGCTGGACGTGCTGGCCGCCGGGGCGGACCTGCTGATGGAGAAGCCGCCGGTGCTCTCCATGGCGGAGCACGACACCCTGGCCGGGGCGCTGGCCGCCACCGGACGGGCCTGCCAGGTCGGGTTCCAGGCGCTCGGCTCGGCCGCGCTGGCCGAGCTGGCCCAGGCGGTGGCGGCCGGCCGGCTCGGCACGGTGACCGGGATCGCCACGGTGGCCTCCTGGCAGCGCTCCGACGGCTACTACGCCCGGTCCCCGTGGGCCGGGCGGCGCAGCCTGGACGGGCGGCCGGTGCTCGACGGGGCGCTGGCCAACCCGCTCGCGCACGCGGTGATGCAGTCCCTGGCGGTCGCCGAGGTGGCCGCCGGGGCCCCGGTCGCCCCGGCCCGCATCGAGCTGGAGCGGTACCGGGTCCGCCCGATCGAGGTGGACGACACCGCCGCGCTGCGGGTGGTGCCGACCGCCGGGCCGCCGATCGTGGTGGCGGTGACGCTGGCCGGGGAGGACTTCGTCCCGGGCGAGGTGATCGTCACCGGCACCGCCGGGCGGGCGGTGCTGGAGTACCCGACCGACCGGCTGCTGCTGCCCGGCGACGCCGAGCCGCGTACCGTCGCGGGCCGGCGCGGCCTGCTGGAGAACCTGCTCGACCACCGGGCCGACCCGCGCGTACCGCTGATCGCCCCGCTGGCCCGGACCGCGCCGTTCACGGCGGTGCTGGAGGTGGTCGCCGGTGCCCCCGAGCCGACCCGGATCGACCCGGAGCTGCTGGTCGGCACCGGCGAGGGGGCCGACCGGGTGCTCACCATCCGGGGGGTCAACGCGGCGCTGCGGGCCTGTGCCGAGGGTGGGCGGCTGCTGTCGGAGCTGGTGGTGCCGTGGGCGGTCGCGCCGCACGTGGTGGACCTCGACGCGCGGAGGGAGGCCGCCCGCCACGGCTGACCCACCGGAGGCGGAGAACGCGCTGCACACGACGGGAGTACCGACCCACCGACAGATGCGACCCGATGCCCGCGTTCTACACCGTCAGCAATCGGGCAGATAACCCCTGTCCGCTTTTACTGCAAAATACCTGCACATCGCATGCATTGACTCTCTTAATCCGCCTTACTTACCGTCGAGGGTCATCGGGGCCCGCGCCACCGCCCCGACATCTGACCGACATGTTCGGAGAGTGCCCATGCGTCGAACCATCACCAGCGCGGCCCTGGTCGCGACCCTGCTTCTGATCGGCCCCGTCCCCGCCGTCGCCTCCCCCGCCCCGGCCGCCGACCCCGCCCGGGGCGCGGTCGCCCCGGCCGAACGGAAACTTCCCCTCACCGCCCGGCTGATCGGCCGTCAGGCCCTGCCCGCCAACGACGGCTGGGCCGCGGCCGGGCCGGGCACCACCGGCGGCTCGACCGCCGCCGACGACCAGGTCCACGTGGTCCGTACCCGGGCCGAACTGGTCCAGGCCCTCGGCGGCGACAACGCCACCAACCGGACCAACGACACCCCGAAGCTGATTTACGTCGACGGCACCATCGACGGCTTCGAGGGCGCCGACGGCAGCCTGCTGAGCTGCGTCGACCTCGCCGACCCGGGGTACACCCTGGAGGCGTACCTGGCCGCGTACGACCCGGCGGTGTGGGGGCGGGTGGCGCCCAGCGGGCCGGTGGAGGCCGCCCGGGTCCGGTCGGTGACCAACCAGACCCGGCACACCCAGATCAACGTGGGCCCGAACACCACCATCGTCGGGCTGCGCGGGGCGACCCTCACCGGTCTCACCCTGATGATCGACACCGCGGACAACGTGATCGTCCGCAACATCACCTTCGACGACGCCCGGGACTGCTTCCCGGCCTGGGCCCCCACCGACGGTGAGGCCGGGAACTGGAACTCCCAGTACGACCAGGTCTCGGTGCGGCGCAGCGAGAACGTCTGGGTCGACCACAACACCTTCACCGACGGCGACAACCCGGACAGCGCCCAGCCGGTCCACTTCGGCCGCCCGTACCAGGTGCACGACGGGTCGCTGGACATCACCCACACCGCCAGCCTGGTCACCGCCTCGTTCAACCGGTTCGTCGGGCGGGACAAGCTGATGCTGATCGGCTCCTCGAACACCGTCGGCCCGGACGTCGGCCGGCTGAACGTGACCCTGCACCACAACGTCTTCGACGGTGTGCTCCAGCGGCTGCCCCGGGTCCGCTTCGGCCAGGTCGACATCTACAACAACTACTACCGGCTCTCCGGCGAGGGCTTCGAGTACGCCATCGGGGTCGGCGTCCAGTCGGCGGTGTACGCGCAGAACAACTACTTCACCCTCGGCTCCGGCATCACCGCCGCCGACCTGCTCTACGACTGGAGCGGCACCGCCATCACCACCCGGGGCAACTGGGTGCACGAGGCCGGCCGGCTCCCGCGCGGGGTCGACCTGGTGGCCGCGTACAACGCCGAGCACGACCCGGACCTGAGCCCGGACGCCGGCTGGACCCCGACCCTGCGCACCGGCCCGGTGCTGCCGGCGCCCCTGGTGCCGCTGACCGTGCAGGCGCTCGCCGGCGCCAACCGACTCCCCCTCTGACCGACCCTGACCGACCGACTGCCGCGAAGGAAGGGCCCCTTCTTAACACCCGCCCGGTGAGAGGGGTACCCCTCTCTACCGTATGCGTTAACAGGGGGCCCCTCCTTACAACCGCCAACCGGCGTACCGGGGCGACCGCCCAGGGTCGGCCCGGTACGCCGGTGGCGGCGGCCCGGCCGCCACCCGCGGTCCGGGTGGGCTGGTGCGAGCCCGGGGCCGGGGCGGGTGGCGGCGGGCCGCCGGGCCGGGTGCGGGACGGTGCGATCCCGCGCCCGGATGGGGTCAGTCGGCGCGCGCGGCGGCCAGGCAGGTCAACGCCTGGTGCCGCTCGTCGAAGGTGAGGAAGACGCCGGCCAGCCGCATGGTGTGCAGCACGGTCAGCACGAACCGGGACGGCGACACCAGACAGAGCGTCAGGCCGCGCTGCCGGGCGTCGTTGTGCGCCCGGACGAGGATGCCGAGCCCGGTCGAGTCGATCAGCTCGACCTGGGACAGGTCGAGCACGACCGGCCGGCCGACGGCGACCGCCTCGGCCAGCGCCGCCCGCAGCGGCTCGGCCACGGCCAGGTCGATGTCGCCGCTGGGCCGGACCACCACCGCGTCCGGCAGCGGGTCGATCGCCACGTGCCAGGCCGTGGACTCGACCGGCCCGGCGGACGGTACGACCGGCACGTCGATCGGGCCGGTGGGGCAGCGCGGACACCGGTGCGGTCCGGTGGCGAACGCCGACCCGCTCCAGGCGTACTCGGCGATCACCGGCCAGACCACGTCCGGTTCTCGCAACTGGCTGGTGACCTCGGTGCGGATCTCCCCGCACCCGTCGCAGATGAGCTGCACGGTACCCGGACGCAGACCGGGAACGACAGTCATGTGGCACCTCCCGTGAGGCGTGACGTCCACCGGCCCGGGTGGACGATGGGCGCCCGGTGGGGACGGCCCGAACCGGAACCGTCCCCACCGGGCTCGGCTCGCGCACCGCCGCGCGCGGTCAACCGTGGCTCTCCGCCCGCGACCCGACCACGGTGCCGGGGTCCGCGACGCCGCGCGCGCCGCCCGGCACCGGCTGTGCCGGTACGACGTACAGGACCTGGTCGACGCGGGCGACCTGGAACAGCCGGCGCAACCGTGGCGAGGGGGACCGCAGGATCAGCCGGCCGCCGAACGACCACATCCGCCGGTGCGCGTCGAGCAGCAGGGCGATGCCGGCCGCGTCGACGTGTCCGCACCCGGCCAGGTCGATGACCAGCCGCGCCGGACGCAGCCCGAGCACCTGGTCCAGCACCGCGCCGAGTTCGGCCACGGCGACCCGGTCCAGCGGCTCGGTGAGCGCCACCTCCACCAGCTCGGTCGCGGGCGGCTGCGCCGGAGGACCGCCGGCCTCGTACCTGCCGGACATCGCACCTCCCACGCTCGGCTCCGCCCGTCGGCTCCGCCGAGCTTGCGGCAGGCATGTGGCGGCGGTCACGCGGAAATATGACGGTTCCATGACAACACTCCCACCGGTCGAACCGGGGGGTGGATTTGGCCCGGCCCGCCACGCCCCGGATGATGGCCTGCATGACCGGAGTGCTGGTGATCGAGGACGATGACCGGATCCGCCTGTCGCTGGTGCTCGCCCTGGAGGACGAGGGGTACGAGGCGCGGGGCGTCGCCACGGCCGAGGAGGGGCTGGTCGAGCAGCGCAGCAGACCGGCGGAGACGGTCCTGGTCGACCTGATGCTGCCCGGGGTGGACGGGTTCGAGTGCATCCGCCGGCTGCGCCGCCACGACGGGGTGCCGATCGTCGTGGTCAGCGCCCGCGACGACACCCACGACATCGTCGCCGCGCTGGAGGCCGGCGCGGACGACTACCTGGTCAAGCCGGTCGCGATCAAGGAACTGTCGGCCCGGCTGCGGGCCCTGCGCCGTCGGGCCCGGGCGGCCGAGCCGACCACCGACATGCCGACGCTGGTCTTCGGCGACCTGGAGATCGTCCCCGACGCCGGCGAGGTACGGCTGCGCGGGACGCCGGTCGCGGTCACCCGGACCGAGTTCCGGCTGCTCTGCGAGCTGGCCCAGCACCCGGGCCGGATCCTGTCCCGCCAGCAGTTGCTGCAACGGGTCTGGGACCACACGGTCGGCGACGAGCGGCTGGTCGACGTGCACGTGGGCCGGCTGCGGCAGAAGATCGAGCCGGACACGGCGAAGCCACGGCACCTGCTCACCGTCCGCGGCCTCGGCTACAAACTGCAACGATGAGTCGGATCGCGACGGTACGCCGGGCGGCGGCGGTGTGCCGGACCGCTCTGCGGCCCCGGGTGACCGCCGGGCTGCGGACCCGGGTGACGGCCGGCTTCACCGCCGGCGCGCTGGCCCTGTCCACCTCCATCGCGCTGGTCAGCTACCAGGTGGCCCGCAGTTCGCTGCTGGCCGAGCGGGAACGCACCGCCGTCCGGGCGGCGTACCTGGACGCGACCGTGGTGCAGTCGGGGCTGGCCGCGGACCGCCCGGACATCCTGGAGATCCTGCGGTCACTGGACACCGGTGGGAACCGGCGGGCGGTGCTGCACCGCGACGGCGAGTGGTACGCCCGCAACCTCGACGCGGGCGTCACCTCCGCCATCCCGCCCGCGTTGCAGCAGCTCGCGCACGCCGGTGAGCCGGTGGTGCAGCGGGTCCGCGCCGGTGGGCAGCCGGCCCTGGTGATCGGGGTGCCGCTGGCTCCCGGTACCACCTTCTACGAGGTGGACTCGCTGATCGAGCTGCAGAACACGCTGCGGGTGCTGGCCATCGTGCTGACCCTGGTGGCGTTGAGCACCGCCGTGGCCGCCGCCGCGCTGGGCCGGCACGCCACCGGGTACGTGCTGCGCCCGCTGGGCCGGGTCACCGACGCGGCGCAGGAGATCACCGACGGCAACCTCACCGCCCGGCTCGACCCGGCCGCCGAGCCGGACCTGGCCCGGCTCACCACCTCGTTCAACGGCATGGTCGACCAGCTCTCCGCCCGGATGCAGCGGGACCGCCGGTTCGCCGCCGACGTCAGTCACGAGCTGCGCTCGCCGCTGCAGACCCTGGAGGCGGCGGCCAGTGTGCTGGCCCGTCGCCGGGACCGGCTCGACGAGCGCAGCGCCACCGCCGTGGACCTGGTCAACGCCGAGGTCGCCCGGTTCCAGGCGCTGGTCAACGACCTGATCGAGCTGGCCCGCAGCGACCAGCCGGCCGACCGGTCCCCGGTCGACGTGCCGGACCTCGCCCGGCAGGTGTGCCGGACCCACGGGGTGTCTCCGGAGCTGGTCACGGTCGAGGAGGGCACCGAGCGGACCTGGCTGGTCGACCGGCGCCGGGTCACCCAGCTGCTGTCCAACCTGATCGAGAACGCCCAGCGGCACGGCGGCGGACCGAGCGCGGTCCGGGTCGGCACCGACCCGGACGGGTACCTGCTGACCGTCGAGGACGAGGGTCCGGGCATCCGCCCCGAGGACCGCGAGGTGATCTTCGACCGGTTCGTCCGGGGGCGGGCCGCGCACGTGCGGGGCGCGGGCGACGGCACCGGGCTGGGCCTCGCCCTGGTGGCGCAGCACGCGGCGGCGCACGGTGGGCGGGCCGGCGTGACCGACCGGCCCGGTGGCGGCGCGCGGTTCCACGTCCACCTGCCCCGGCGGGACACATGACCGGCACCGGGACACCTCGGCCCGGTCGCCGGCCGCGCCGGCCCGGCCACCGCTGGGCCGCCCTGGCCGCCGCCCTGGCCCTGCTGGCCGGATGCGGGGTCTCGGCCGAGGACCGGCCCCGGGTCATCGAGCCGCCCGGCGGGCCGCACCCGATGGCGACCACCCCGCCGGCCGAGCCCACCGGTCAGTTGACCGAGACGCTCTGCTTCGTCCGCGACGAGCGGCTGGTCCGGGTGGACCGGCGGGTGCCGAGCCCGTCGACCCCGGACACCCAGATCCGGTACCTGGTCGAGGGGCCCACCGCCGGGGACCGGGACGCCGGCCTGGCCACCGCGCTGACCGGCGCGAGCCGGATCACCGGCGTCCGGATCACCGGGCGGGAGGCGCTCGTCGACGTCGCCGACGGGTTGGCCGGCACCGGCCGGACCGACGAGATGCTGGCCTTCGGCCAGGTGGTCTGCACGCTGACCGCCCGGCCGGACGTGGACCTGGTGTCGTTCCTGCACGACAGCCGCCGGCTCGGGGTGCCCAGGGCCGACGGCTCGCTCTCCACCGGACCGCTGACGGTCTCCGACTATCCGGTCGCCCGCTGAACGGCCCCGCCGCCACCCACCGGCCGGCGACGAATCCGGGGCGGGGGTCGGGTCGGCGACCGGGGTCACCCGGGCCGGACGAAGATCCGCTATAAGTGACAGATGGACTTCCCGCCGTACCTGGCCTCCATGCCGATGCACGCGATCACCGAGATCCACGGCGAGCCCGGCCTGCTGGCCCGGTTCCGGCTGGAGATCGCCGCGTTCGACCCGGCCGCCCGGCGCCGCCTCACCGAGGCGCTGGACCTCGCCGCCGACCTGCACCGGGAGGACCGGCGGGTCCGCGAGCCGTACCTGAACCACCTGCTGCGGGTCGCCATCCGGATGATGCACCACTACCAGGTACGCGACGTGGACGTGATCGTCGCCGGCCTGCTGCACGACGCGGTGGAGGACCACCCGGCCGAACTCGCCGCCACCGATCCGACAGCGACGGGTCCGGGAGCGGCAACCGACCCGGCGGCGGCCCCGGCCCACCCGGCGACGGCGACCGACCCGGCGACGACGACCGGATCGGGGGCGGGCGAGCGGGCGGTGGGCGACGCCGGTTCCGGTGCGGGGGCCGACGCCGACAGCGGGTCGGCGCTCGTCGCCGACCCGCTGGCCCGGGCGGAGACGCAGGCCCGGACGGCGGCGCTCGCGGTGCTGGACCGCCGCTTCGGCCCCCGGGTGGCCCGGCTGGTGGCCGCGGTCACCAACCCGCTGTACGACCCGGACCGCGACCGCGCCGTCCAGTACCGCGAGCACGTCGCCACCAGCCTGGACGCCGAGCCGTGGGCCCGGGTGATCAAGGTTTCCGACTTCACCGACAACGGGGTGGGGGTGATCCACGCGGTGGGGCCCCGGGTGGCCTACTGGGCGGCGAAGTACCGCCCGCTGGTGCCGGTGCTCCGGGACCTCGTCGCGCGGGTGGACACTCCGTTGTCGCCGCCGGTGAAGCAGCACATCTTCGACCAGCTCGACCTGGCCGAGGAACGGTTCAGCGCGATCCTGGACCAGCCCGTCCACCCGCGCTGACCCCCCGCACCGGCGTCGGCCGCGCCGCCCTCAGGTGGTGAGGTCGCGCCGCCGGTAGCCGGCCAGGCCGGCGGTGACCAGCACCGCCGCGACCGTGGTGAGCACGACCAGCGGCAGCGCGGTCACGTCGGTCGCCGGGACCGCCGGCACGTGCGTGAACGGCGACAGGTCCAGCACCCGCTGGGGCAGGTCCAGCACCGTCCCGAGCTGTCCCAGCAGGAGGAACAACAGCAGGGCCGCCCAGGACAGCGGGACCGCCGCCCGGGGCAGCAGCCCGATCAGCAGCACCACGACCCCGGCCAGGACCAGCAGGGCGGGCAGCCGCACCAGGGCCGCGCCGGCCAGCGCGAGCATCCGGCCCACCGGGTCGCCGGTGGCCAGGCCCTCGCCGAGCCCGGTGCTGATCCCGCCGACCAGGACCAGCCCGGTCGCGCCGAGCACGGTGGTGAGCAGGTGGCCGCCCAGCCAGGTGATCCGGTTGACCGAGGTGGCCAGGACCGCCTCCAGGATGCCGTCGGTCTCCTCGGTGCGGGCCCGCAGCAGCGCCTGCACCACGTACGCGCCGACGGTCAGCGCGAAGATCGCCAGCATCGCCGACAGGTACGCGTCGACCAGGACGTCACCGCCGCCGAACTGGTTGATCATCTCGGCCGCCGCCGCGTTCTCCGCGATCAGGTCGTCGAACTCGTCCACCGCCACGCCCATCGCGAAGCCGACCAGCCCGATGCCGACCACCCAGCCGAGCAGGGTGCCGCGGTGCAGGTGCCAGGCCAGGCCGACCGGACTGAGCATCCGCGTCGCCGCGACGGCCGGGCCCCGGCGCTCGGCGAGCAGCCCGGCCCCGAGGTCCCGCCGGTCGGTGAGCCGGTACGCGACCGCGACCGCGACCGCCAGCAGCCCGGCGGGCAGCAGCAGCACCCACCACCGCTCGTCGCCGAAGGGGCGCAGTTGACCGCTCCACCCCATCGGGGACAGCCAGGACGGCCAGGCGCTGGTGAACCCGATCCCGTCGGGGTTGGCGTCGCCGAGCACGTCCCCGAGCGCCCGCAGCGCGAAGGCCGCCCCGAGGGCCGCCGCGGCGAGCGCGTTCGCGCCCCGGGAGGTGCCGGCGAGCTGGGCGGTGACCGCCGCGACGGCGGTGAAGGAGACACCGATCGCGCCGATGGCCGCCGCCGCGGCGACCGAGCCGGTGACCGGCAGGCCCGCCGCGACCAGCGCCACCGCCAGCCCCACGGCGGCGAGCAGGTTCGCCCCGACGACGACCAGCAGCGCGGCGGTGAGCAGCGCGTGCCGGCCCAGGACGGAGGAGCCGAGCAGCTCGGCGCGGCCGGTCTCCTCGTTCTGCCGGGTGTGCCGGACCACGGCGAAGGTGCTCAGCAGCGCGGTGAGCACCGCCAGGGTGAGGAACGACTCGGTGGCGACCACCGCGCCGAGGCTGGTGCCGTGGATCGGCCCGTTGAAGACCCGGGCCACCAGGCTGCTGGTGGCGGTGGTGGCGTACCCGATCCGCTCCTGGTCGCCGCCGTAGATGTCGGCCATGCTGACGGCCAGCGAGGCGGCCAGCAGCGGAAGGCCGAGCAGCCAGAGGCCGAGCATGACCCGGTCCCGGCGCAGCACCAGCCGGGTCAGGCTGCCGGTGCCGGTGAGGGCGCTCACCGGTCACCCCGCCGGTCCGCCGTGGCCCCGGCCGGCCCGGCGGGGGCCACAGCGCCGACCGGCGTGGAGGTCGCGGCCGGGTCGGGCCCGGGGCCGTAGTGGCGCAGGAACAGCTCCTCCAGGGTGGGCGGGGTGCTGGTGAGCGCCCGTACCCCGAAGGAGAGCAGGTGGGACAGGAGCGCGGCGAGGTGCTGCGGCTCCACCTCCAGGTGGGCGTGGTGGTCACCGACCTCGACCGGGTTCACCCCCGGCAGCCGGTCCAGCCCGGTCAACGGGCGCTCCGTCTCGACGGTCACCGAGGTCCGGGTGAGGTGCCGCAGCTCGGTGAGGGTGCCGGACTCGACGGTGCGCCCCTCCCGGATGATGCTGACCCGGTCGCAGAGCGCCTCCACCTCGGCCAGCACGTGGCTGGAGAGCAGCACGGTGCCGCCGGCCCGGCTGAACCGGCGCACCTCGTCCTGGAACACCGACTCCATCAGCGGGTCGAGCCCGGAGGTCGGCTCGTCGAGCACGAGCAGTTCCACGTCGGCGGCGAGCGCCGCGACGATCGCCACCTTCTGCCGGTTCCCCTTGGAGTACGCCCGGCACTTCTTGGTCGGATCCAGCTCGAAGCGGCGCAGCAGCGCGTCGCGGCGGTTGCGGTCCAGCCCGCCGCGCAGCGCGCCGAACAGGTCGATGGCCTCGCCGCCGGAGAGGTTCGGCCACAGGTTCACGTCCCCGGGGACGTACGCCAGCCGGCGGTGCAGGGACACCGCGTCCCGCCACGGGTCGGCGTCGAACAGGCGTACCGTCCCGGAGTCGTGGCGCAGCAGGCCAAGCAGGATCCGGATGGTGGTCGACTTGCCGGCGCCGTTCGGGCCGAGGAAGCCGTGCACCTCCCCCGCCTCGACCCGCAGGTCGAGCCCGTCCAGGGCCCGGGTGCCACCGAATGTCTTCACCAGCTCGCTGACCGAGATCACGCCCATCGGAACTCCCCCGTCGGCACGGACCAGACACCCGTCACTGTACTGACCGTCGGTCAGTGGACTCAAGCACCCCCCTGTTCTCGGTCAGGAACCGGACTACGCTGGCGGGGTGGACCTCGCCCAGCCCGACGACACCCGCACCCGGATCCTGCGGGCGGCGCGGGAACTCTTCGCCGAACAGGGGTACCAGCGCACCTCGCTGCGGCAGATCGCCGAACGGCTACGGCTGACCAAGGCCGCGATCCTGTACCACTTCCCGACCAAGGAACACCTGGTGGTCGACCTGGTCGAGCCCCTGCTGGTCGACCTGGAGACCCTGTTGGACGCCGCCGGGGGACGTGCGCCGGAGCAGGCCCGGTGGACCCTGGTCGAGGGGTGGATCGACACCATGCTGCGGCACCGCCGGTCGCTCGGCATGCTCTTCCACGACATCAACATGCTCAGCCACGGCCCCACCTTCCACCGGCTGATGCGGATCGCGATGCGCGCCAACGAACTCGTCGCCGGCCCGAACGCCAGCCGGCGCGACCAGGTCCGGGCGGTGCAGACGATCGCCATGTGCAGCGACCCGGTCGTCTTCTTCACCGACGTGCCGGACGAGGTGCTGCGGGCCGACATGCTCGACGGCCCGCGCCGGCTCTTCGCCGCCCCCACCGGCGGGACCGCACCGGACCCGG
>NZ_LRQV01000171.1 GCF_001567585.1 Micromonospora rosaria | reverse complement strand
TCGGTGGGCAGGAGGATCTCGAACCAGACCGTCGAGCCCCGGACCGTGGGGTCGGTGCCCCAGGCGTCGCTGAGCTGCTCGATCAGGCCGAGGCCGCGCCCCCGGCTGCTCAGCGTGTCGGTCTGGGCCCGGGTCACCGTGCCCCGGGTGCCCGAGTCGGAGACCGAGACCAGCAGGCGCTCCGTGCTCAGGTCGATCTCCACCCGGGCGGCCGTGCCGGCGTGCAGCAGCGCGTTGGTGGTCAACTCGCTGGTGCAGAGCACGGCCGCGCCGATCACCCCCTCCGGCACCTGCCACTCGGTGAGCTGACCGGTCATCCAGTGCCGGACCCGGCTGGGCGCGGTCGGTTCCGCCGGCACCTCCATGCTCACCGACCGGCTGGGACGCAGGGCGTGTTCCACGGCCAGCACCGCGACGTCGTCCTCGGTGACCCCCTCGACGGCGGCCGACGCGACGGCGCAGAGCGCCCGGGGGTCGCCGCTGTCCGCCTCGGCCACCGCCTCCGCGAGCCGGGCCAGCCCGACCGAGAGGCTCTGCCGGCGGCGCTCCACCACACCGTCGCTGAACAGCAGCAACGTGTCGCCGGGCGCGAACCGGACGGTGCTGGTGCGGGGCCGGCCCCCCAGGCCCAGGGGCGGCCCGGTGGGCAGGGCCGGGTACTCGGCGACGGGCTCGCCGCCCAGGGGGCAGCGGCGGATCAGCGGCCCGGGGTGCCCGGCGCTGGCCAGCGTGATCGACCGGCCGTCGGGGTCGACCACGCCGAAGACGACGGTGACGAACAACTCGTGGGTGCCGGCCTCCGCGCCCAGACTGGCGACCAGCCGGTCCAGGCCGGTGAGCACCGCGTCCGGGCGCGGGTCGGCCAGGGCGAGGGCGCGCAGCGCGGCCCGGACCTGCCCCATCCGCGCGGCGGCCTGCACGTCGTGGCCGGCGACGTCGCCGAGCACGATGCCCAGCCCGCCGTCGGGCAGGACGAAGGCGTCGTAGAAGTCGCCCCCGGCCGCGTTGCCGTCGACCCCCGGGTCGTACCGGGCGGCGATCCGCAGCCGGGGCAGGTCCGGCAGGTGTTCGGGCAGCATGCTGCGCTGGAGCAACTGGGCGGTGCCGTGCTGCGTCTCGAACCGGCGGGCCCGCTCGGCGGCCTGGCCGACCAGCTCCGCCGAGGCGGCCAGCAGCGCCCGCTCCGCCGCGGACCACGGGTGGGCGACGTGGTACCCGACCGCCAGGGCGCCACGCACCACCGCGCTGCGCAGCGGGACCGTGGCCAGGGCGCGGACCTTCTGGTCGTGCCGGTCCACCGCGTGGTCGCGCATCGGCTGGCCGTCCGGTGTGAAGATCGGTACGCCGCTGCGGGCGGTGACCACCAGGGGGGCGGTGGAGTCCGGGGCGACCCGCCGCCACAGCGGCGGCAGCCGCTCGTCGGCCTCGTCGAGCAGCTCGCCACGGACCCGTCGGACGGCCCGCCAGCCTCCGCCCTCGTCGACGGCGAAGGAGACCCGGTCGGCGTCGAACGAGTCGAGGGCGTACCGCAGCGTCACCCGGGCCACGTCGTCGAGGGTGAGGGTGCCGGCGAGGGCGGCGGCGAAGTCGCTCAGGCTCTGCAGGTGGTTGGTGACCTGGGTGGTCTGCGCGGCGACGGTGAGCACGCCGACGACCCGGCCGCGACTGTCCCGCACCGGGGAGTAGCCCCGGGTGAAGACCGGCTGCTCGACACCCCGGGCGTAGCGCCGGTCGATCGGCAGCAGCGCCTCCTTCTCCAGGAACGACTCGCCCCGCCGGTAGGTGCGTTCCATCACGTCACCGACGCCGGGCAGGCGCCACACGTCGGCGAAGACCTCGGCGGCGGGACGACCGATCGCCGCCGGGTGGCGGTTACCGATCAGTTCGGCGTACCCGTCGTTGTAGAGGAGCACGAACTCCTCGCCGTACGCGAGGGCCATCGGCACCGGCGAGGAGAGCACGAGGTCGACCACGGCGCGGACCGCGGGATCCCAGGTCTCCGGTGGCCCCAGCGCGGTGCCGGCCCACGGGTGGCCGAGGATCGCCGACACCGTGCCGTGCGCGGAGCGGGCGCCCGGGACGGGACCTGCGGGTGTGGGCACTCGCCCGACCGTTCCTGGCATGCCCGCAGCCTAGTCCCAGCGCTGCGGGGACGTCCGTGATCGTGCTCGTGGCGCTCGATGCCCCGGTCGCCGCCGGTCCGCACCGCAGGGATGTTTGCCCTGTTCAGCGTGGTTCTGCCGCGACCTGTCGGAAAAATCAAGCGGTCCCGGCCGGCGTGCTGTCCGGCCGACCGGGTATGCGGCCGGCGCTAGTCCATGCGACAGGAGGGACATCATGCGGGAAACCCTCGCGGTCGGGGCGCAGAACGGAATCGGTACCGCCCTGACCGACTTGTGGAGGTCGGTGCTGCTCTTCGTCCCGAGGGCCATCGCGTTCATCGCGATCCTCGTGGTGGGATGGCTCATCGCACGAGCCGTCCTGAAGATCGTCGACGCGGCGCTGGAACGGGTGGGGTTCGACCGGGCGGTCGAACGGGGCGGCATCCGCCGCGCACTGGAACGAACCAGGTACGACGCGAGCGACATCCTGGCGAGGTTGGCGTACTACGCGGTCCTGTTGTTCACCCTGCAGTTCGCCTTCGGGGTGTGGGGGCCCAACGCGATCTCGGACCTGATCCGGGGTGTGGTCGCCTGGCTGCCCCGCGCCTTCGTGGCGATCGTCATCGTGGTCATCGCCGCCGCCATCGCCAACGCGGTACGGGACCTGGTCAGCGGTGCGCTGGGCGGGCTGTCGTACGGCCGGGTGCTGGCCGACCTGACCGCCATCTTCATCCTGGCCCTGGGTGTGATCGCGGCGCTGAACCAGGTGGGCATCGCCACCACGGTGACCACGCCGGTGCTGATCGCGGTGCTCGCCACGGTCGCCGGCATCCTGATCGTGGGCGTCGGCGGTGGTCTGGTCCGGCCGATGCAGCAGCGCTGGGACGGCTGGCTGGACCGGGCGTCCGACGAGGCCCGCGCGGTGCGCGAGCACCGGCAGGCCCAGGCGACCGGCCGCAGCGACTACGAGCGGCAGATGGCCGACCGGGGCGGGGCCCAGCAGCCACAGGGCCGGGCTCAGGAGCCGTCGTCGATGAGCGGCGCCGGGACGTACCAGTCGGGCTCCATGGCCGGCGACGAGACCCAGCAGTTCCGCCGCTGAGCGGCGGGGGACGACCCCAGCAGTTCCGCCGCTGAGCGGCGGGGGGACTCCAGGTCCGCCGCTGGGCGGGCGGGCTCATCCACCGGAGGGCGGTCGCGTGCGCGCGGTCGCCCTCCGGTGCGGGCGCTGCCGTCAGCGGGCCGCCGGGGCGTCGGGCCCGTTCGGCGTGCGGTGGCCGGCGGGCGCCGTACCCAGGTCGTGGGCGAGGACGCAGACCGCGAGCAGGCGGGTGAGCAGCCAGTCCGGCGCGGACCAGTCCGGCGGCCCGGTCGGCGGCGTCCAGCCCTGCTCCAGCGCGGCGGCGCGCAACCCCTCGGCGTAGCCGGCCAGGGCCGCCGGGGTGAGGGGCCGGCGGTCGCCGCCGAGGCTGTCCCGTACCGCCGCGGCGTGCTGGTCGACCAGGGCGAGCAGCCCGGGTCGGGTGGTCGCCTCGGCGAGGCCGGCGGTGCCGACGGACGTGTCGAGTTCGGCGAGGGTGTACCGGACGGACCCGGCGGCGGTACCGGCACTGACCCGGTCGTTCGGCAGACGCATGAGCACCGAGGCTAACCAACGGCGGGGCGGGTCGACCTCACCCACTCGGGGGGTACGGGGTCGGCCACGCCGCCGACCGGCCCCCCGGCCGGGGGATTGAACCGGGCACGACGGGGCAGGAGAGGAAACGCCCACAGCAGGACACACCGGGGGATCACATGCGTGACGACGACAGACCCGACGACAACCGGCCCGAGGACGACGGGCCCGACGACGAGCACCGCCGGCCGGCCGGGGTGGACGACCGCACGGTGGGCGCGCTCGGCCGGCTCAGCGAGGCCCTGGAGACGGTCGAGCGGGCCCGGGGCCACCTGTACGGCCTGCACCAGATGATCGGGCACGCCGACCTGATGCTCGACGACGTGGTGGCGCAGTTCCGCGCGGCCGGGCACCACCACCTCGCCGACCGCATCGAGACCGACCTGATCGGCCGCAACGTCATCGCCGGCCGGTGGACCTTCCAGATCGTCGAGGACTTCGACGACGGGTACTACGCCCGGTTCCGGGAGCTGGACCGGCAGGCCCGCACGGAGCTGGTCGGCGGCCGGCGGCACCTGTACGAGGCGGAGATGAAGGAGCGCCGACGCAGCCACGGGCGGCCCGGACACGAGGCGCGCCCGGTGGAACGCGGACCGGACGCCGAGCCCGGACCCCCGTCCGGGGGCTGACGGCCGCGCGGGAAGCGGCGCTACTCGCCGGGGCGGGCGTCGGCGGGGCGACGCCGGGCGGCGTCGTCCGCGATGATCACGGTGGCCACCATCAGGGCCACGCAGAGGCTGAACAGCCAGGAGCCGTCGGCGACCAGTCGCGCCGAGACCGGAGCCTGGATCGCGGCGAGCAGGAAGCCGAGCCAGGCCAGCCGGCGCTGACGAGGGGTGAGGAATCCGGAGCCCTGTTGCATCCCGAAAGTCTTGCGCGCGGGTGCCGGTTCGCCGTCCCCCGATCGGTCGATTCTGGATGGGCTGTCCGTTCTTGTGACCGTCCGGTCGTCATCTTCCGCCGGTTCGGAGGAGGCGGTGGCCACTGTCGGCCGTTCCGTCGGTTGCGGCAGGATGAGCGCTCGTGTCCACCACCCCCACGGCGCCCCGCCCCGCCCTGCTCCTGCTGGCCTACCTCGCCTTCGTCAGCCTCGGCCTGCCCGACGGCCTGCTCGGGGTCGGCTGGCCGTCGATCCGGACCGCGTTCGGAGTGCCCACCGAGGCCGTCGGGGTGCTCCTGACCGTCGGCGCGGCCGGGTACCTCACCTCCAGCGTGCTCGCCGGCTTCACGCTGGCCCGGCTCGGCGTGGGCCGGCTGCTGGCCGGCAGCACCCTGCTGGCCGGGTCGACCCTGACCGGGTACGCGCTGTCACCCGGGCTGACCCTGATGATCGGCTGCGCGTTCCTGCTCGGGATCGGCTCCGGCGCGATCGACTCGGGGCTGAACGCCTACGCCGCCGGCGCCTTCGGCCCGCGCCACATGAACTGGATGCACGCCTTCTTCGGGCTCGGCGTGGCCGCCGGCCCGCTGATCATGACCGTCGCGGTGAGCGTCGGGCCGGGCTGGCGCTGGGGGTACGCCGTCGTGGCCGCCGCCCAACTCGCCCTCGCCGTCGCCTTCGCGCTCACCGTGCGCGCCTGGCGGGACCGGGGCGCCACCGCACCCTCCACCACCGCCACCGTGGCCCCTGTGGCCGTGCCGCCGGCCGGCAGTGGGCCGGCCGCGCCGGTCGCTGCGGCGGTGGTCGAGGGCGGTCGGGAGCCGGGCGTGGTCGGCGGCCCGGTCGGCGGGGCCGCCCCCGCCGGCCCGCCGGCCGGGCTCGCCCCCGCCGGCCCGCCGGCCACCGTGCCGATCGCGCAGACCCTGCGGCTGCCGGCCGTGTGGCTGGGCGCGCTGGCCTTCGTCGCGTACGTGGGGATCGAGGCGGCGGCCGGGCTCTGGGCGTTCCTGCTGCTCACCGAGGGACGGGGGCTGGGGCCGACGGCGGCCGGTCTCTGCGTCTCCGCGTACTGGGGCAGCCTCTTCGTGGGCCGCCTGGTGCAGGGCGTGGGGGCCGAACGGCTCGGTGCCGCCCGGGTGTTGCGGGGCAGCCTGGTCGGCATGGCGGTGGGCGCGGCGCTGATCGCGTTGCCCGCGCCGGTCTGGGTGGCGGTGGCCGGGCTGGTCGTGCTCGGCTTCGCGGCGGCGCCGGTCTTCCCGCTGCTCACCCTCACCACCGCCGACCGAGTCGGGGCGGCGCACGCGGACCGCACCATCGGGTTGCAGATCGGCGCGTCCAGCCTGGGAGTGTCGGCGATCCCCGCCGGGATCGGGGTGCTGCTCAGCCGGATCTCGGTGGAGGCGCTGGGGCCGGCGCTGCTGCTGCTCGCGCTCGGCCTGATCGCCCTGCACGCGGCGGCCGTCCGCCGGCCCGCCGGCGGAGCCGGCCCGGCCGTGGCCGGGTGACCGGTCCCCGGCGATCCGGGGCGTCGCGGCCAGGGCGATCCGGCCTCACATGCTGTCCGGGCCGGTCCGTCCCGTCGTGGAGGGGCGGTAGGCGCGCTCCTCGTCGGTCATCTCGCGGGCCCGGCCGCTCGGCGACGCGCCCCGGTCCACCGCCTCTGGCCCGTGGCCGAACTCGGCCTCCGCGCCCGCGTCGTTGCCGGTGACGTCGTCGGACTGGCCGTCGACCGGGGACCGCGCGATCGCCCGGTCCAGCTCCTCGAGCGACGTACGCTCCTCGTTGCGCCACACCCTGCCGTCGTTCTCCGTCATGCCCACAGCCGTACCCGGGCGGGGTGACCGCAAACAGCGCCCGGACGGTGACGGGGGCCGTCGGCCGGAGCCGGCGGCCCCCGTCGGGTGGCCCGGGGTGCTCAGGGCCGCGGCCGGTCCACCTGGCCGCGCCAGGCGCCGGTCTCCTGCCCGCGCCGTTCGATGAACCGCTTGAACCGCTCCAGGTCGCCCTTGGCCCGGCGGTCCACCACGCCCAGCTTGTCGCCGGCCTGCTCGACCACGCCGTGCGGCTCGAACTCCAGTTGCAGGGTGACCCGGGTGTTCCCCTCGTCGAGCCGGTGGAAGGTCACCACCCCGGCCTGCTGGGTGCCGCCGGTCGACCGCCAGGCGACCCGTTCGTCGGGCAGCTGCTCGGTGATCTCGGCGTCGAACTCCCGCTGCACCCCGGCGATCTCGACCCGCCAGTGGGTCATCGTGTCGGTGAGCTGCCGGACCTCCTCGACCCCCTCCATGAAGTGGGGGAACTCCTCGAACTGGGTCCACTGGTCGTAGGCGGTGCGGATCGGGACGGACACGTCGACATGCTCAGTAACGCCACTCATCAGGGATCCTCCTCTGGGCGCCGGCGACTGCCCGGGTCGGGGGTGACCCGCTCACCAGCGCGTCGTCTCGTTCTTGTGACCGAGCGCGGCCCACACCTCGGAGACCGTCCGGTACGGGATGCCGGGTGGCAGCCCCTCCAGCGCCGTGACGATGTCGTCCGGGGCGTCGTTGTCCCGCGCGTTGCGGACCAGGGTGTCCCGGTCGCCGGGCAGCGCCGACAGCCCGATGAACCGGCCGAGCCGGCTGCGCTCCTCGACGTCGCCGGAGGTCATGCCCTGGGGCGACCCACTGCGCAGGGGCCCACCCGGTGCCGTACGGGCCTCCGGCTGGTCCTCGCCGGCCGGCTCGGGCTCACGGAACTCGTCGACGCGGGAGCCCGCCGTGCCCGGCCCCTGGATCAGGCCGTCCACCTCCTGGCTCATCTGGTCGTCGAGCCTCGGTGAGTGCTTGCTGCTGCCACGTTCCATGCCTTCTGCGCTACCCGGGGAGGACCCGGGTAAACCGGACCCCGACCCGGCGTCCCCCGGCGTCACGAATCGGCGGGGGAGCGGGGCGGCAGCGGCGGGTCGACCGGCTCCGGCTCACCGGCCTGCAACCGGCGGCCCCGTTGCAGCTCCGCGTTGACCTGCACGCCGAGCATCAGCGCGCAGTTGGACAGGAACAGCCAGACCAGGAAGGCGATCACCGCGCCGAGGCTGCCGTACGTGACGTCGTACGAGCCGAAGTTGGCGACGTACAGGCCGAATCCGAAGGTGACCAGGCCCCAGGCGAGCAGGGCCACCACGCCGCCGGGGGTGAGCCAGCGGAACCGGGGCTGGCGGACGTTCGGCGCGATCCAGAACAACAGGGAGAGCAGCGCCATCAGGATCATGGCCAGGACCGGCCACTTGGCGACGTTCCACACCGTCAGGGCCAGGCCGCCCGCGCCGACCAGGTCGCCCAGCGCGTCGGCGACCGGCCCGCTGACGATCAGCCCGACGGCGACCAGCGCCAGCAGGACCAGGGCCAGTGCGGCCAGCCCCATCTGCAACGGCCGCAGCTTCCACACCGGGCGCCCCTCGGTCACCCCGTAGATGGTGTTCGAGGCGCGGGTGAACGAGCTGATGAAGCCGGAGGCGGACCAAAGCGCGCCGAGCAGGCCGAAACTGAGCAGCGCCCGCGCCCCGCTCTGCTGGTCGACCACGCCCCGGACCACCCCGACGAAGCCCTCGTTGCCCACGATCGACCCGGCCCCCATCTCCCGGGCCAGGTCCAGCACCGTGTCCACGGTCTGCTCCCCGTCGGAGACCAGCCCGACCAGCGCCACCACCACGACGGTGGACGGGAAGACCGCCAGCACCCCGTAGTAGGTCAGCGCGGCGGCCCAGTCCACGCAGTTGTCCTTGAGGAAGTTCTGCCCGCTGCGCACCAGCGCGCCGCGCCAGGTGTGCCAGCTCACCTGCCGTACCCGTCGGGGTACCCGTGGCCGGGCGGCCACACCGGCCGCGCTGCCTGCCCCGACCGGTTCCGTCGTCGCCGCCATGACCCGCTCCCTGTGCCCGGTCGCGGGGACTGCCGGGCGGGGGTCGCCGGCGCCGGGCGGCTCGTCTGCGCCGGCCGGTACCCCGGCGGGGTAATCGACAAACCCGCCGGCCCCGCGTGCCTGGTCGGGTGCTGGGTGCGGCGCAGCCCGGCGGCGCGTTTCGCACCGGCCACCGGGGGAACGGTCAGGGAGGAGGACAACGACGCGGAGGAGGACGAGATGCCCGGGCGCGAGGTACTGCCCAGCACGCTGCGGCGCTCCCCGGAGAAGGCACAGCGCACGTGGGCCAAGACGCACGACGCGGCGGTGGAGACGTACGGCGAGGGGGAACGGGCGCACCGGACCGCCTTCGCCTCCCTCAAGCACGAGTTCGAGAAGGTGGGCGACCACTGGGCGCCCAAGGGCCGGAGGGGCCCCAGCGACGAGCAGGCGGCCGGCGGCGGTCCGGCCCGGCGGGCGCCCACCGCCGGCGGGGTGGACGCGAACGCCACCAAGGACCACCTGATGACGGTGGCCCGCGAACTGGACGTCAAGGGCCGTTCCACGATGACCAAGCCGGAACTGGTCAAGGCCATCCAGAAGGCGAACGACCGGCAGACCCGCCAGGCCCGTGGCGGCCGCTGAGCAACTCCGGTCCGCAAGTGTAAGGAAGGGCCCCTTCCTAACCGTATCGGTTAGGAAGGGGCCCTTCCTTACTCACCAGTGGCCGTCGGCGGGGGCGGCGAGGTGCACCACCTTCGTGGCGGTGAACTCGTCGAGCAGTTCCGGGCCGTACCCGAAGCCCTGGCCGCTGCCCCGGCGGGGCTGGGCGGCTCCGCCGGGGGCGCCACCGAAGACAGCGTTGATCTTGACGGTGCCGACCGGCAGTTCCCGGGCGGCCCGCCGGGCGTGACTCATCGACCCGGTGAGCACCGTGGCCGCCAGCCCGTACGGGGACCGGGCGGCGCGCTTGAGCGCCTCGCTGAACGAGTCGACCACCACGACCGGGGCGACCGGCCCGAACGTCTCCTCCCGCACCAGCGCCATCTCGTCGGTGCAGTCGGTGACCACGGTGGCCGGGTAGAACGCCCCCGGCCCGTCGGGCAGCGTGCCCCCGGCGCGCAGCCGCGCCCCCTCGGCCACCGCCGCGGTCACCTGCCCGTGCACGTGGTCGCGGTGCCGGCGGTCCACCAGCGGTCCCAACTGCGTCTGCGGGTCGCGTCCCGGCCCGACGCGCAGCGCCCCGGCCCGCTCCACCAGCAGGTCGACGAAGTCCTCGGCGAGGTCCCGGTGCACGTAGACGCGCTCCACCGCCACGCAGATCTGCCCCGCGTTGGCGAACGACCCGAGTGCGGCCTGCCCGGCGGCCCAGACCGGGTCGACGCCCGCGTCCACGATCAACGGGTCGCTGCCGCCGTTCTCCAACAGCGCCTTGGCCCCGGTGCGGGCGCAGGCCGCCGCGACGGCCCGACCGGTCGCGGTGGAGCCGACGTGCGCCACCACGTCCACCTCCTGCCCGGCCAGCGCCGCGCCGACCTCCGCGCCGCCGGTCAGCAGCGACAGCACGCCCGGTGGGAGTACCCCGTCGAGGGTCCGGGCCAGCAGCCACCCGGTGGCCGGGGTCCGCTCGCTGGGTTTGTGGAGCACCACGTTGCCGGTGACCAGGGCCGCGCCGAGCAGCCCGCAGGAGACCGCCACCGGGTCGTTCCACGGGGTGATCGCGGCGACCACGCCCCGGGGCTCGGGCAGCATGAAGTCGAGGGCCTCCGCCGCGCCGTGCAGCGTCCGCCCACCGCGCAGCGGCCCGAGTTCGGCGTACTGGCGCAGCGTCCCGACGCCGGCCGCCACCCCGCCCCGGGCGTCGTCGAGGGGCTTGCCCATCTCGGCGGTGGTCGCCTGGGCCAACTCCTCCGCCGCCGCCTCGATCGCGTCGGCCGCCCGGCGCAGCGCCGCCGCCCGCTCCGCCGGGGCGGTACCCGACCAGCCGGGGGCCGCGCCGCGCGCCGCCGTGACCGCCTTCGCCACCTCGTCCGGCGTCGCCACCGGCGCGGTGCTGACCGGCGACCCGTCCGCCGGGTCGGCGACCACCAGTTCGCCGCCGTCGCCGCCCGCGCCCCATACTCCACCGATGAGCTGCTCAACCCGGTACATGCGGCGCTGGTTGCCCCGGCCCGGCCTGGTCAAACGCGTTTCGCCCGGTTGGTCCGGGGGTAGCCGGATCCGATGACCACCCCCACCGAGACCGTGGACGCGGTCGTCGTCGGCGCCGGGCACAACGGACTGGTCGCCGCGAACCTGCTGGTCGACGCCGGCTGGGACGTGGCCGTGCTGGAGGCCACCGGGACGTCCGGCGGCGCGGTCCGTTCCGCCGAGGTCACCGCCCCCGGGTACCTCAGCGACCTGTACAGCTCGTTCTACCCGCTCGGGTACGCCTCCCCGGTGCTGGCCGGGCTGGACCTCGACCGGTACGGGCTGGCCTGGCGGCACGCCCCGGACGTGCTCGCCCACCTCTTCCCCGACGACCGCGCCGCCGTGCTGAACCGGGACCCCGCCGTCACCGCCGACTCGCTGGAGCGGTTCGCGCCCGGCGACGGCCGGCGCTGGCTCGACGCGTACGCCGACTGGCGGTCGGTGGCCGAACCGATGCTGACCAGCATCACCACCCCGTTCCCGCCGGTGCGGGGCGGCCTGGACCTGCTGCGCCGGTTGCACGTCGGCGGGGCGCTGCGGCTGGCCCGCCGGCTGGTGCTGCCGGTCCGCAAGCTCGGCGACGAACTCTTCGCCGGGGCGGGCGGTCCGGCGCTGCTGGCCGGCTGCGCCCTGCACACCGACCTGTCCCCGGAGGACGCCGGCTCCGGGGTGTACGGCTGGCTGCTGGCCATGCTCGGCCAGCAGGTCGGCTGGCCGGTGCCGGTCGGCGGGGCGCAGCGGATCACCGACGCGCTGGTGGCCCGGCTGACCGGGCGGGGCGGGCGGATCGTCCACCGCGCCCGGGTGGACCGGGTGCTGACCGCCCGGGGCCGGGCGATGGGCGTCCGTACGGTGGACGGCGGGCGGTGGCGGGCCCGCCGGGCGGTCCTCGCCGACGTCCCGGCCCCCGCGCTCTACCTGGACCTGGTCGGCGCGGCGCTGCTCCCGCCCCGGCTGGTCGAGGACCTGGCCCACTTCCGCTGGGACGGCTCCACCCTCAAGATCGACTGGGCGCTCTCCGCGCCGGTGCCGTGGACCAACCGGGCGGTGGCCACCGCCGGCACCGTGCACCTCGGGGCGGACCTGGACGGCCTGACCGGGTACGCCGCCGACCTGGCCCGGGGACGGCTGCCCCGGGACCCGTTCCTGCTGGTCGGCCAGATGAGCGTGGCCGACCCGGGCCACTCGCCGCCGGGCACCGAGTCGCTGTGGGCGTACACCCATCTGCCGTTCCGCCGGGCCTGGCGGGCCGACGACCTCACGGCGCACCTGGACCGGGTGGAACAGGTGCTGGAGGACGCCGCGCCCGGGTTCCGCCGGCTGGTGGTGGGGCGGCACGTGGCCGGCCCGGCGGAGCTGGAGCGGGAGAACCCGAGCCTGGTCGGCGGGGCGCTGGGCGGCGGCACCTCCGCCGCGTACCAGCAGCTCTTCCTGCGCCCGATCCCCGGTCTCGGCCGCGCCGACACGCCGGTGGACCGGCTCTTCCTGGCCAGCGCCTCGGCGCATCCCGGCGGCGGGGTGCACGGGGCGCCGGGGGCGAACGCCGCCCGCGCCGCGCTGGCCCGCGACCGCGCCCTCACCGGCGCCGGGTACGCCCGGCTGATCGCCGCCGCCCACCGGACCGTCTACCGCTGAGCCCGCCCGCCCCGGCGACCGGGACGGGCGGGATCGGCGGGTGGCGGTCAGTGGCGGGG
>NZ_LRQV01000170.1 GCF_001567585.1 Micromonospora rosaria | reverse complement strand
ACGACCGCCGCGCTGACCCGGCTCGACGTCGCCCAGTGGCGGCCCGAGCTGGCCGGGGCCCTGGCCGCGCTGCGCCGCCCCGACGGCACCACCGACCTGCCCCCGGGGTTCGACCCCCGGGCCCGCCGGCTGTTCGCCCGCGCCGCCGTGCTCGACCGGGTGCTGGCCCTGGCCGGGCACGCCGCGCCCGGCGGGGCGGTCAACAACTACGAGGCGCAGCAGCGCGACGCCGCCCTGCGGCCGTTGACCGTCGCCTGCCGGCAGGCCCTGGTCGCCGCCTGCAACGCCCCGCTGCGCCCGTAGCGGCCACCCCGGTCGCCGCCGTCGGCCGGAACTCGGGTCAGATCTCGTCGATCAGGTCGGCCACCGAGTTGACGATCCGGGAGGGACGGTACGGATACCGTTCCGCCTCCGACCGGGTGCTGATCCCGGTCAGCACCAGGATCGTCTCCAGCCCCGCCTCCAGTCCACACAGGACGTCGGTGTCCATCCGGTCACCGATCATCGCGGTCGACTCGGAGTGCGCGTCGATCGTGTTCAGCGCCGACCGCATCATCATCGGGTTCGGCTTGCCGACGAAGTACGGCTCGACCCCGGTGGCCTTGGAGATCATCGCGGCCACCGACCCGGCGGCCGGCAGCGCCCCCTCCACCGACGGGCCGGTCGCGTCCGGGTTGGTGCAGATGAACCGGGCCCCGTCGTTGATCAGCCGGATCGCCTTGGTGATCGCCTCGAAGCTGTAGGTGCGGGTCTCCCCCAGCACCACGTAGTCCGGGGCGAAGTCGGTCAGCACGTACCCGACGGCGTGCAGGGCCGTGGTCAGCCCGGCCTCCCCGATCACGTACGCCGTGCCACCCGGCCGCTGGTCGGCGAGGAACTGGGCGGTGGCCAGCGCCGACGACCAGATCGCCTGCTCCGGCACCTCGAAGCCCATCCGGGTGAGCCGGGCCCGCAGGTCCCGGGGGGTGTAGATGGAGTTGTTGGTGAGCACCAGGAACGGCTTGCCCGAGGCGCGCAGCCGGTTGACGAACTCCGGCGCCCCCGGCACCGGCTGTCCCTCGTGCACCAGCACGCCGTCCATGTCGGTCAGCCAGCTCTCCACCGGCTTGCGTTCTGTCATCTGTCGTCCCAGGGGTGTGGTGTGCGGTGGCCCGGTGCGGGCGGGTCAGGGGCGGCGGGCCGGCACGCAGCACACCGTCGGGCAGGTGTCCCACATCGGCAGCTCGCCGAGGCGTCGCCGCAGCGTGGCGCCGTCCGGGTCGGTCCGCTCCCGGACCAGCTCGCGGACCATCGCCACGAACCGGGGATCCGTGCCCGGGGTGCCGGCCCGGACGAAGTCCAGCCCGAGCTGCTTGGCCGTCTCCAGCGCCTCGGTGTCGAGGTCCCACACCACCTCCAGGTGGTCGGAGACGAACCCGATCGGACTGACCACCACGGCGGTGGTGCCCGCCCCGGCCAGCGCCGCGAGGTGGTCGTTGACGTCCGGTTCCAGCCACGGCACGTGCGGCGGGCCGGAGCGGCTCTGCCACACCAGGTCGTACGGCAGGTCGGGGGCCGCCGCGGCGGCCACCAGCCGGGCCGTCTCGTGCAGCTGCGCCTCGTACCGGCCGCCGTGCGGGCCGGCGCTGGCCGCCATCGAGGTGGGCACGGAGTGGGCGGTGAAGACCAGCCGGGTGCTGTCCCGGCGGGCCGGGTCGAGCTGGGCCAGGGCCGCCCGGACCGCGTCGGCGTGCGGCTCGACGAAACCCGGGTGGTCCCAGAACTGGCGGAGCTTGTCGATCACCGGGGCGTCCGGCCCGACCGCCGCCCGCGCCGCCACGATGTCCTCCTGGTACTGCCGGCAGGACGAGTACCCGCCGTAGGCGCTGGTGACGAAGGCCAGCGCACGGCGGACCCCGTCGTCGCGCATCTGCGCGACGGTGTCGGCGAGCATCGGGGTCCAGTTCCGGTTGCCCCAGTACACCGGCAGGTCGAGGCCGTGCGCGGCGAAGTCGGCCCGGATCGCGGCGAGCAGGTCCCGGCACTGCTGGTTGATCGGGGACACCCCGCCGAAGTGCTGGTAGTGCTCGGCCACCTCGGCGAGCCGCTCCGGGGGCACCCCGCGACCCCGGGTCACGTTCTGCAGGAACGGCACCACGTCCTCGGGCCGCTCCGGGCCACCGAAGGAGAGCAGCACCACCGCGTCGTACGCCATGGGGCCATTCTTCCCCGCCCGCCCCGCCGCCCCACCGACACCCCCTGGCAGAAGGAAGGGCCCCCTCTTAACACCCGGCGGTGAGAGGGGTGACCTTCTCTACCGTAGGCGTTAACAAGGGGCCCTTCCTTACACCTCAGGCGGCGCCGAGGGCGTGGTAGCCGCCGTCGACGTGCACGATCTCGCCGGTGGTGGCGGGGAACCAGTCCGAGAGCAGGGCGAGGCAGGCGCGGGCGGCCGGCTCCTGGTCGGTGAGGCTCCAGGGCAGCGGGGCCCGCTCGGCCCAGCTCTCCTCGAACTTCTCGAAGCCGGGGATCGACTTCGCGGCCATGGTCCGCAGCGGCCCGGCGGCGACCAGGTTGCTGCGGATGCCCTTGGGGCCCAGGTGCATGGCGAGGTAGCGGGAGGCGGACTCCAGCCCGGCCTTGGCCACCCCCATCCAGTCGTAGACCGGCCACGCCTTGGTCGCGTCGAAGGTGAGCCCGACCACCGCGCCGCCCGGCTGCATCAGCGGCAGCGCCGCCACGGCCAGCGACTTGTACGAGTACGTCGAGACGTGCAGCGCGGTCGCCACGTCCTCCCAGGGGGCGTCGAGGAAGCCCCCGCCGAGGCAGCTCTGCGGGGCGAAGCCGATCGAGTGGACCACCCCGTCGAGGCCGTCAACGTGCTCGCGGACCTTGTCGGCCAGCCCGGCGAGGTGCTCGGGGTTGGTGACGTCGAGTTCGATCACCGGGGCCGGCTCGGGCAGCCGCTTGGCGATCCGCTGGACCAGGGAGAGCCGGCCGTAGCCGGTGAGGACGACCTGCGCGCCGTTCTCCTGGGCGAGCTTCGCCACCGAGAAGGCGATCGAGGAGTCGGTGATGACGCCGGTGACCAGCAGTCGCTTACCGGCGAGCAGTCCGGACATGTCGTGGTTCCTCCGTTTTGTCAGTGCCCCATACCCAGGCCGCCGTCGACCGGGATGACGGCGCCGGTGATGTAACCCGCCGCGTCCCCGGCCAGCCAGGTGATCACCCCGGCGACCTCCTCGGCGCTGGCCAGCCGACCGGCCGGGATCGCCTTGACGTACTCGGCCCGGCGCTCCTCGGGCAGCGCGGCGGTCATGTCGGTGTCGATGAAGCCCGGGGCGACCACGTTCGCGGTGATGTTGCGGCTGCCCAGCTCCCGGGTGATCGAGCGGGCCACGCCGACCAGGCCGGCCTTACTCGCCGCGTAGTTGACCTGGCCGGGGCCGCCGTACAGCCCGATCACCGAGGAGACGAAGATCATCCGGCCCCACTTCGCGCGGAGCATCTTGCCGGTGGCCCGCTTGGCACAGCGGAACGCGCCGGTGAGGTTGGTGTCCAGGACCCGGGTGAACTGCTCCTCGGTCATCCGCAGCAGCAGCGTGTCGTCGGTGATGCCGGCGTTGGCGACCAGCACCTCGACCGGGCCCAGCTCGGCCTCGACGGCGCTGAAGGCCGCGTCGACGGAGGCGGAGTCGGTGACGTCGCACTTGACCCCGAACAGGCCCTCCGGCGCGTCCCCGGAGCGGTGGGTCACCGCCACCCGGTCGCCCTGCTTGGCGAAGGCCTGCGCCACGGCCAGGCCGATCCCCCGGTTGCCGCCGGTCACCAGCACGGTACGGGCCACGGCTCCCCCTCTGGTCTCTCGCTGATCACGTCTGACGCTGATCACGTCGGAGGGAGCCTAGGCGTTACCGGCAGGTAATCGCTAACCAGCACGCCCACCACGCGGTACGCCACCTCGGCGCGGCCCGGACCGGCCGGGCCGGGGCGGCGACGCTCAGACGATCCGGGAGGTCCAGAGCAGGCTGGTGGCCCCGGCGCAGAGCGCCAGCAGCAGCGCCAGCCCGGCGTACCACTGGGTGATCTCCCGGGCCTCGGTCCGGAACCCGATGGAGCTGCCCATGTCCTGGTACACCTGCTTCAGCTCGGTCACCGAGGCGGCCTCGTAGAAGTAGCCCTCGGTGGTCTCGGCCAGCTCGGCCAGGGCCATCCGGTCCACCGGTACCCGCTGGAGCTGCCCGCCGATGTCCACCTGGCCGGAGTCGGTGCCGAAGGCGATGGTGGAGACCGGGACGTTGGCCGCCTGCGCGGCGGCGGCGGCCTCCTCCACCGACCGGCCGGAGGTCCGGAAGCCGTCGGAGAGCAGCACGATCCGGGCCGGGGGGATGCCGGCGGCCCCGTCGGCGGGGACCGACCGGATCGCCTCCAGGGAGGTGAAGACCGCCTCCCCGGTCGCGGTCGCCTCGGCCAGCACCAGCCCGTCGATCGCGCTGGTCACCGCGCCCCGGTCCTTGCCCGGCGGGACCAGCACGTTCGCCGACTTGGCGAACGAGACCAGACCCAGGTTGTACGTCTCGGGCAGCTCCCCGACGAACTGCTTGGCCGCCTCCTGGGCGGCCTCCAGCCGGTTCGGCGACACGTCGTCGGCCTGCATCGACAGCGACACGTCGATGGCGAGCATGATGGTCGCCCGCTCCAACGGCTCCCGGGTGTCCAGCGCCGGCCGGGCCAGCGCGGTGCCCAGCACCAGCAGGCAGAGCAGGAACGCGGTCGCCGGGACGTGCCGACGCCAGCCCAGCCCCTTCGGCGCGACCGTGCGCAGCAGGTCCACGTTGGTGAACCGGACCGCGTACGTCTTGCGGTGCAGTTGCCGCCAGACGTAGAAGGCGGCGAGGGCGAGCACCGGCAGCAGGGCCAGCAGCCACCACGGTTGCAGAAAACGGATCATCGTGTCGTCCCCCGGGTGCGGGCGTGCCGCTGCGCGGCCACGAAGCGCACCATGTCGAGCAGCCAGTCGGTGTCGGTACGCAGTCGCAGGTGGGCGGCGCCGGCGCCGCGCAGCTCCCGGGCGATCGCCGCGCGCTGGGCGTCGGCCGCCTCGGCGTACCGGCGGCGCAGCCCCGGATCGGCGGTCTGCACCTCGTGCAGCTCCCCGGTCTCCGGGTCGACCACCGGCAGCACCCCGACGTCGGGCAGCTCCAGCTCACGCGGGTCGACCACCTCGATGGCCAGCACGTCGTGCCGGACCCGCAGCTTGCGGATCGGCCGGCCCCACTGCTGCGGCGGGGCGAGGAAGTCGGAGACCACCACCGCCACCCCCCGGCGGCGCGGCGGCCGGTTCAGCATGTCGACCAGCGCGCCCAGGTCGCTGCGGCCCGGTCGCACCGGGGTACGGGCGATGGCCCGCAGCAGCCCCTGGGCCTCCTTGCGGCCGGCCCGCGCCGGCACCCGCACGGTCACCCCGGGGCCGGTCGGCGCGGGCGCGGCCCGCCACCGGCGGGTCGGCACGGGCGCGGCGCCGGTGCCGATCACCGCGCCGATGCGGTTGCCGCCCCGCACGGTCAGGTGGGTCATCGCCGCCGCGGCGGCGACCACCAGGTCCCGCTTGAGCCACCGGCCGGTGCCGAAGTCCAGGCTGGCCGAGAGGTCCACCGCCAACCAGGTCTCCAGCTCCCGGTCGGCCACCGTCCGCCGCACGTGCGCGGTGGTGGTCCGGGCGGTGACCGGCCAGTCCATCCGGCGCACGTCGTCGCCGGGGCGGTACTCCCGCGACTCCCCCGCCTCGCTGCCGGGGCCGGGGAGCAGGCCCGCGTAGTCGCCCTGGAGCAGGCCGTCGAGCTTGCGGGTGACCATGAGCTGGAGCCGGGACAGCACGGCCTCGGTACGGGGCGGCACCGCCCCGGCGCCGGGGGCCGGGGTGGGGGTGGGCACCGGCACGGCTACTGTCCGGGCCAGCCGCTGCCCGGCCCGCCGGGCGGGGGTGGGGTGGCCTGCTGCCGGGGGGCCACCGACGGCAGCGGGATGGTCGACATCACCCGGTGCACGACGTGGTCGGCCGGGACGTCGTCGGCGAGCGCGTCGTAACTGAGCACCAGCCGGTGCCGCAGGATGTCCGGGGCGACGTCCTGCACGTCCTGCGGCAGGGCGTAGTCGCGCCCGCGCAGCAGCGCCAGCGCCCGGGTGGCCCGGACCAGGCCGAGCGAGGCGCGCGGGCTGGCACCGTACTGGATCAGTTGCGCCACGTCGGGCATCCCGTGCTCGTTCGGCGACCGGGTGGCCAGCACCAGCCGGACCGCGTAGTCGATCAGCGCGTTGTGCACGAAGACCTGGTCCGCCTTGCGTTGCAGGGCGAGCAGGTCGCTGGTGGTGAAGACGGGCGCCGGCACCGGCGGGGCCACCCCCATCCGGTAGACGATCTCCCGCTCCTCGGCGTCGGTCGGGTACCCGACCACGATCTTCATCAGGAAGCGGTCCCGCTGCGCCTCCGGCAGCGGGTAGACGCCCTCCTGCTCGATCGGGTTCTGGGTGGCCATCACCAGGAACGGCTCCGGCACCCGGTGGGTCTCGCCGCCGATGGAGACCTGCCGCTCGCTCATCACCTCCAGCAGCGCCGACTGCACCTTGGCCGGCGCCCGGTTGATCTCGTCGGCCAGCAGGAAGTTGACGAACACCGGACCCAGCTCCACGTCGAACTTCTCGCTGGACTGCCGGTAGATCCGGGTACCCATGATGTCGGCCGGGACCAGGTCCGGGGTGAACTGCACCCGGGCGAAGGAGCCGCCGACCACCGTGGCGAGGGTCTCCACCGCGAGGGTCTTCGCCACCCCGGGCACCCCCTCCAGGAGGCAGTGCCCCCGGGCGAGCAGCGCGACGAACATCCGCTCGACCATCCGGTCCTGCCCGACGATCACCCGCTTGATCTCGAACAGCGCCCGCTCCAGCAGGGTGGCGTCCTCCGCGGGGGTGGTCACCGGGGCAGGGGTCCCCTGGGAGCCGGCGCCGGTCGGCGGGGCGTCGGGTGTGGTCGGCTGGGCCACCGGTCCTCCACAGCGTGCTCGGTTGTCACGACGTCGTGCCGTACAAGACTCGCATGCCCGGCTGAGAGCCGAGACGGGGAGAAGGCGTTTTTCGCCACGCCGTCCCGCCATGCCCGAAACGCCGACACGGGTGGACACGAGGGGCCCCGGCGTGTGTACGATTCATCCCGTCGCCGGGCGGCTCCCCCCGTGGCCGCCCGGCGCTCATCTTCCCCGGTCACCGGCCCGCATCTCCCGATGGCTGGGCCCCCGACCGCCGTCCCGCACCCCCCGGTCACCGGGCCCTCGGTCACCGGTCCGACACCCTCCGGTCACCGCCCCGCACCGCCCGGTCGACGTGCGGCGGCCGGCGGCTGGGCGGCCAGCCGGCCGGCCCCGTCGCTAGACTGGCCCCGATGACCAGCCCCACCGACGAGAGCCCCGTCTGCTCGGCCCGTGGCTGCCGGGAGCCCGCCGCCTGGGCTCTACTCTGGAACAATCCCCGGCTGCACGACGCCGCCCGACGCAAGACCTGGCTGGCCTGTCCGGAGCACCGGACCACCCTCGGTGACTTTCTCGATGCCCGGGGCTTCCTCCGGGAGGTCGCTGCGGCCCCCGGATCGCCTACGCTCGACACGTGAGCGCACCCGACAGATCACCGGCCGTCGACGGGGACGACCCGGCCGGGGCGGCGGCTGCCCCGGTCAGCCCGCTGGACCCCTGGCCCGCCACCGTACGATGGCAGTCGATCTCCCACGACCTGATCTGGGTGGAGCTGATCCGGCTGGCGCTGACCCTGGCCGTGCTCGTGATCGGGCTCGCCGTCGGCTGGGCGGTCGCCGGGCACTGGTTCTTCGGCGCCGCCCTCGGGGCCGTCGCGGTGCTGGCCGCCTGGCGGGTGGTGGCGATCGTGCGCGCCGTCCGCGTCTGGGGCTACGCCGAACGCGACAACGACCTGCTGGTCCGGCACGGTCTGCTGGTCCGGCGGCTCTCCATCGTCCCGTACTCCCGGATGCAGTTCGTCGACGTCAGCGCCGGCCCCCTGGAGCGGGCCTTCGACCTGGCCACCGTGCAACTGCACACCGCCGCGGCGGCCACCGACGCGCGGGTGCCCGGCCTGCGGCCGGCGGAGGCGTCCCGGCTGCGTGACCGGCTCACCGCCCTCGGCGAAGACCGCGCGGAGGGCCTGTGACGGCCAGCCCCGGCCCGGCCCAGGAGCCGACCGGTCCCCGCCCGGCGGAATCCGGCGCGGACCAGCCCGCGTGGGCGGACCACGGCGCACACGCACAGCAGCCCGCACCGGCGGAGCCGCCCGCGGGTGCAGACCACCCCGGCCACGCCATGGCAGGCATCGAGGCGGGCCGCGCGGAGCAGGCCGGGTACGCCGGGCAGGCCGGCGCGGTCGGGCCCGTGGCCTGGCCGGCGGGCGTACCCGAGGGGGGCGAGCCGCGCCAGCGGCTGCATCCGCTCAGCCCGGCCTTGCACGGGGCCAAGTCGCTGGTCGTGGTGATCGCCGGGCTCTCCTGGTCGACCCTGTCCCGGGTGGGCTTCGGCTGGTTCGCGGCGATGGTCGCCGTCCTGGCGCTGGGCGCCACCGTGCTCGCGCTGGTGAGCTGGTACAACACCGGGTACCACGTGGTCGGCCGGGAACTGCGCGTGCACGAGGGGCTGCTCTGGCGCCGGACCCGGGCGATCCCGCTGGAACGGCTCCAGGCCGTGGAGGTGGTCCGCCCGCTGCTCGCCCAGCTCACCGGGCTCGCCGAGCTGCGGCTGGAGGTGGTGGGTGGCGGCAAGACCGAGGCCCCGCTGGCGTACCTGACCGTGGCCGACGCCGCCGCGCTGCGGGCCCGGCTGCTCGCCCTGGCCGCCGGGGCGGGCGCGGTGCCGGCCACCCCCGAGCCGGAGGCGGTACCCGGGGCCGCGCCCGCCCCGGCGGCGACCGGCCGGCCGTTGCACGCCGTCCGCAACAAGGACCTGCTGGTCAGCCAACTGCTCACCCCGCAGGCGTTCCTGCTGCCGTTCGGGGTGGCGTTCGTGCTGGCCCAGTTCTTCTCCGAGGGGTCGACGTCGTTCATCGCGGTGGCGAGCACCCTCACCGCGATGGCCGGGGTGCTGCTGCAACCGATCCGCCGGGTGCTCGACGACTGGGCGTTCCGCATCGCCCGCGACGACGAGGTGCTGCGCATCCGCAACGGGCTGCTGGAGACCCGGGCGCAGACCGTACCGCTCAACCGGGTGCAGACGGTCGGCGTCACCTGGCCGTTGCTGTGGCGGGTCAAGGGCTGGCTGCGGCTGCGGCTGGAGGTGGCCGGCTACTCGGCGGGCGAGTCGGACGACCGTAACCGGCCGGACCGGTTGCTGCCCGTCGGTGACCTGCCGACCGGTGAGTCGATCGTGACCGAGGTGCTGCCCGGGGTCCGGCTGGCGGCGCTGCCGCTGACCCCGCCGCCGCCCCGGGCCCGCTGGCTGAACCCGCTGAGCCGGGCACGGCTGGGCGCGGTCCTCACCGACGAGGTCTTCGCCGTCCGCTCGGGCCTGCTGACCCGTCAGGTGACCCTGGTGCCGTACGCCCGGATCCAGAGCGTCCGGCTGGTGCAGGGGCCGGTGCAGCGCCGGCTCGGCCTGGCCACCGTGCACGCGGACACCGCCGGTGGCGCGGGCGCGGCGGCCCAGGACCGCGACCTCGCCGAGGCCCGGACGCTGGCCGCCGAACTCACCGCCCGCGCGCACACCGCCCGCCTCGGCACCTGACCAGGTGCCCCGAGGTCGGGTCGACCCCGGGGCACCTGGTCAGCCACGGAACTGGTCAGCCGGGGAGCGGCCGGCGGGTCAACCGCTGACCGGTACCCCCGGGGTGCCGGCGGACGCGCTGCCCGCCGGCCCGGACCGGGTCTCCCCGGCGTCGTCCTGCGCCGCCCGTGGCCCGGCCGGCGCGGGCGCGGGTCGGGCGGCCGGCGTGGAGTCCGGTTCGGCGGCCGGCACGGGCGACGCCTCGCCGTCCTGGGCCGACCCGGCCGCCGGCAGGGGGGCCGTCCCGACGGCGTCGGGGTCGTAGTCCGGGCCGGCGACCTGCGTCACCGGCCTCCGGCCGCGCCATCGCGCCCACCAGCGTTCGGCCAGGCCGACGACCAGGAAGGTCATTCCGACGTACAGCCAACCGACCAGCACGTCGATGATGTAGTGCTCGCCGGAGTAGACCAGGGTGAAGGTCATCGCCAGTGGGTACATCAGCAGCAGCAGCCACCAGCGCCGCCGCACCGAGCGGAAGAAGAACAGCACCACGAACAGGGCCCAGGCGGTGTGCAGCGACGGCATCGCCGCCACCGGGTTCGAGGCGATCTGACCGGCGTTGAGCAGGTTGCCCGCGCCGCCCATGCCGAACGCCCGCCAGCCCCGGGTGGAGATCCGGGCGACCTCCTCCAGCATGCCGTACTGGGCCGCCCACCACGGCGGGGCGGCCGGGTAGAGGAAGTAGGTGGCCAGGCCGGAGGCGCAGAGGAAGCCGAAGCGGCTGATGAAGGCGATCCAGCGGGCCCGGTTGCGCATCCAGAGCACCGCCGCGGCGGCGAACGCCACCACGAAGTGTGAGAAGTACACCCAACTGACCAGCACGTCGTACCACTGCACGTCCGGCTTGTAGAGGTGCTGCTGGAGCCAGACCGTGGGCACGTCGCCGCCGGTGAGCCAGCCGAACATCACCCGGTCGGCGACGATCAGCTCGTAGGCGTGCGGGGTCGCGCCGTTGTCGGCGAAGCCCCGGGAGAGGTTGTAGATGACGAGCAGGATCACCACTGGCGCCCAGTCACGGCCGAAACGCAGGTGGCTGCGCCACGGCCGGGTCGAGTGCCAGGCGATCGTCCCGGCCCAGATCCAGACGAAGGCGTACACCGGGTCGGTGGGCAGGCCGATTGTCAGCCAGGCGGCGACGAAGGCGACGCTCCAGATCGACATGGCGATCACGCGGCGGCGGCCACCGTCAGCCGGCGTGGGCTGCTCGGTCGGGGCGGGGGGCTGGGGGTCAGTCACGACGGCCATCGCGGTCAAGGTTAACGGCGCGCGGCGCATCGATGGACGCCGACCACCGTTGCGGTGCCGTCCGGTACCCGCGCCGCCCGTGCCGGCCTAGGCTGGGGGGCATGCAGGAGCACTCCCTCACCGCCGGTCTCGACGCCCGGGTCGAGCTGACCGTCACCGACGCCGACACCGCCCAGGCGGTCGGCTCGGGGGACGTGCCGGTGCTGGGTACCCCCCGGGTCCTCGCCCTCGCGGAGGCGGCCACCGTGGCGGCGACCGCGACCGGGCTGCCGCCCGGGGCGACCACCGTCGGGGTCCGCGTCGAGCTGGACCACCGGGCGGCGACCGTGGTCGGCCGGACGGTGGTCGCGCAGGCCCGCCTGGCGACGGTCGACGGGCGGCGGCTGCTGTTCGAGGTGAGCGTCACCGAGGGCGGCGCGACGGTCGCGCAGGGGCGGGTGGAGCGGCTGCTGGTCGACCGGCAACGCTTCGTGGACCGGGCGGCGCGGACGTCATGACACTCCACTTCGTCGAGGTCGCCGACCGGGTGCACGTGCTGCGCGAGCCGCTGCTCGACGTCAACGTCACGCTGGTCGTCGGCGACGGGGCGGCGCTGCTGGTCGACACGCTCTCCACCGCCGGGCAGGCCGCCGCGCTGGCCGCCGCTGCCCGCGCGGTCACCGACGCGCCGTGGTCGGTGGTCAACACCCACCACCACTTCGACCACTGCTTCGGCAACGCCACCCTGGCCACCGACCCGCCCCGACCGGTGTACGCGCACGTGTGGGCCGCCGAGGAGCTGCGTGAGCGGCCGGACCAGGTCCGCCGGGCGGCCGCCGAGGAGATGCGCGCCGAGCAGCCGGCGCTCGCCGCCGAACTGGCCGCCACGGTGCTGCTCGCGCCGACGGAGACGGTGCACGTCGAGACGGTCCTCGACGTGGGTGGCCGGCGGGTGCTGCTGCGCCACCCGGGCCGCGGGCACACCGCCGGGGACCTGGTGGTGCACGTGCCGGACGCCGACGTCCTGGTCGCCGGGGACCTGGTCGAGTCCGGCGCGCCGCCGGACTTCGCCGAGTCGTACCCGTTGCAGTGGCCGGACGCGGTGGCCGACCTGCTCCGGCTGACCACGCCCACGACGGTGGTGGTACCCGGGCACGGCGACCTGGTCGACGTCGACTTCGTCCGGGCCCAGCACGCCCAGTTGGCGGAGTTGGCCTGGCTGATCCGGGCCGCGCACACCGCCGGTGCCCCGCCGGAGCGGGTCGCCGCCGAGGCCCCGTTCGGCGCCCGGCCGGGCCTGACCGCCGCCCGCCGCGCCTTCGGGCACCTGGACGGCCTCGACTGACACTCCGCCGCCCCCTTGGTAAGGAAGGGCCCCCTCTTAGAGTTCCTAACTAAATGATGATGGGCGTGTCCTTTGGACGTGAGGATCGT
>NZ_LRQV01000169.1 GCF_001567585.1 Micromonospora rosaria | reverse complement strand
GTTAAGAAGGGGCCCTTCCTCTACCGGAAGCGTTAACAGGGGGCCCTTCCTTGCACCTGGTGCGCCCGGTCGGTCAGGGCCGGGGCGGCCAGGTCGCCAGGATGGTCGGCAGGTCCAGCCGGTCCCGGTGCGGGTCCGGGGCCGGTCGCGGGGCCGCCGTCGGGGTCCGCCCGAACCGGGGCGCCGGGGCGGGCTGCGCCGCGCCGCCGACGTCGACGAAGGTGCCCCGGGCGGCGTTGTGCGGGTGCCGGTGCGCCTCGGTGGGGGCGAGCACCGGGGCGACGCAGGCGTCCCGGTCGGCGAAGACCGCCGTCCACTCGTCCCGGGTGCGCTCGGCGAACCGTTCGGCGAACCGGCGGCGCAGCCGTGGCCAGCCGCCCACGTCGTCCTGCGCGGGCAGGTCCGGCTCGTCGGCGAGGCCGAGGCCGTCGAGCAGCGCGGCGTAGAAGGCCGGCTCCAGCGCGCCCACGGCCATGAACCGGCCGTCGGCGGTGCGGTACGTGTCGTAGAACGGCGCGCCCCCGTCGAGCAGGTTCCGCCCCCGCGGCGCGGGCCACATCCCGGCCCCGAGCAGGCCGTGCAGGAACGCGGTGAGCAGCGCCGACCCGTCGACCATCGCGGCGTCGACCACCTGACCGACGCCGGAGCGTTCCCGCTCCAGCAGCGCGGCCAGCACCCCCACGGCGAGCAGCATCCCGCCGCCGGCGAAGTCGCCGAGCAGGTTCAGCGGCGCGTGCGGACGCTGACCGGCCCGGCCCAGCGGCTCCAGCGCGCCGGCCACCGCGAGGTAGTCGATGTCGTGCCCTGCCCGCCCGGCCAACGGGCCGTCCTGGCCCCAGCCGGTCATCCGGGCGTACACCAGCCGGGGGTTGCGCTCGCGGCAGACGTCCGGGCCGAGGCCGAGCCGCTCGGCCACCCCCGGCCGGTACGCCTCGACCAGCACGTCGGCCCGGTCCACCAGGCGCAGCAGGTCGGCCACCCCGGCCGGGGACTTCAGGTCCAGCGCGCAGACCCGCCGGCCGCGCTGGACCGGGCCGGTCGCCGGGGCGGCCAGCCGACCCGCGCCGGGGCCGCCCGGCCGGTCGACGCGCACCACGTCGGCGCCGAGGTCGGCCAGCACCATGCAGCCGAACGGGGCCGGCGCCAGGCTGGCCAGCTCCACCACCCGGACCCCGGCCAGCGGCCCGGCCCGCGCCGGCCCGGTGGCGTCGTCGACCCCGTCGTCAGAGGGCACGGGCGATCAGCTCCTTCATGATCTCGTTGGTGCCGCCGTAGATCTTCTGCGCGCGGGCGTCGGCGTACATCCGGGCGATCGGGTACTCGGTGGTGTAGCCGTAGCCGCCGAACAGTTGCAGGCACCGGTCGACGACCTCGCACTGCCCCTCGGTGAGCCAGGACTTCGCCATCGCGGCGGTCGCCACGTCCAGTCCGCCCCGGGCGTGCCGGGCGACGCAGTCGTCGAGGAAGACCCGGGCGACCCGGGTCCGGGTGGCGCACTCGGCCAGCACCATCCGGGTGTTCTGGTGCGCGATCAGCGGTTTGCCGAAGGCGGTGCGCTCCTTGACGTACGCGGTGGTCAGCGCCATGGCCCGCTCCATCGCGGCGACCGCGCCGATGCCGATGACCAGGCGTTCCTGGGGGAGTTGGCGCATCATCTGCCCGAAGCCGAGCCCCTCGGCGTCGCCGAGCAGGCGCCCGGCCGGTACCCGCAGGTCGTCGAAGAACAGCTCGGCGGTGTCGTTGCCGTGCAGCCCGATCTTCGACAGCAGCCGGCCCCGGCGGAACCCGTCCGGGTCCCCGCCGACCTCGCAGACCAGCAGCGAGATCCCGGCCGCGCCCTGCGCCGGGTCGGTCTTGGCGGCGAGCAGCACCAGGTCGGCCAGGCCGCCGTTGCTGATGAACGTCTTCGCCCCGGTGACCCGGTACCCGTCGCCGTCGCGTACCGCCCGGGTCCGCATCGCCTGCAGGTCGGAGCCGCCGTCGGGCTCGGTCATCGCGATCGCCCCGACCAGCTCGCCGGTGCACAGGCCGGGCAGCCAGCGCCGCTTCTGCTCGTCGCTGCCGTACGCGACCAGGTAGCCGGTGACGATGCCACTGTGCACGGCCAGCCCGAGGGTGCTCTCCCCGCACCGGGCCTGCTCGTGCAGCAGGACCGCCTCGTGGGTGAAGTCGCCGCCCCCGCCGCCGTACGCCTCGGGCACGGAGAGGCCGAGCAGCCCCAGCTCGCCGGCGCGGCGGTAGTGCGCGCGGTCGGGGTGGCCCTGGGCCAGCAGCCGTTCGGTGTGCGGCAGCACCTCGGCGGTGAAGAAGGCGCGGGCCAGCTCGGCGAGGTCGTCGTGCTCGGGTCGGCGCCACGGCGGGGGGTGCGGGTCGGGTGTCGACATGGATCCACCCTCACGTCCTGTTGGCGGCGTGTCAACAGCTCTCGATCATCAGCCGCGCGCAGGCCCCCGGCGCGTCGGCGAAGGGCAGGCTTCGGCGGCAGCGTCAGCGCGCTGCGGTTGACCGAGAAGGGCTACCGGGTCGGCGTGCTGGAGGCCGGCCGCCGGTTCGCCGACGACGACCTGCCCACCACCTCCTGGCGACTGCGCCGCTACCTGTACGCCCCGGCACCCCGCCGTACCGGCCGGCGCGCCCGCCGCCCTGCGCCCACCGGCCCCGCCCGGCGGCGGCTGAGCCCCTGCCCCGCTCGTCACTCGCTGCGCAGGCCCGCCGGGCGGGTCAGGCGCCACAGCAGCGGCAGGCTCGCCCCGGTGGTCGCGAGGACGACCAGGGCGGCGGCCCCGGAGGTGAGGCCGATACCCGACCAGTCGAAGCGGACGGGGGAGTCCGTCGCCACCTGGAGGAGCATCGACAGGCCGGTACCGGTGGCGACGGCCAGGCTCAGACCGAGCAGCACGGGAATGGCGACCTGGTACAGGACCGACCCGGTCAGGGTGCGGCGGCGGGTCCCGAAGGCGACCAGCACGGCGAGCAGCCGCCGCCGCTCGCGGAGCTGCTCGGCCACGTTCACCAGCATGCTGGCCCCGACGAGCAGCAGCAGCGCCGTCGCGCCGACCAGGAGCACCTGCCGGATGGTCAGCAGCACGTCGTCGAGGGGTCGCCACTCGGTCGGCCGGACCCGGGCGCCGGGGTCCAGCACGGCGGCGGCGTTGCGGACCCGTTCGATGGCGTCGGGGTCGGCGGTGTCCAGGGCGAGGTAGTGCTCGACGCTGTCCGGGACGACCGACCCACCGCCCAGGGCCGCCGGGGTGACCAGGATGTTCGTTCCGGACAGCAGCGGGTCGTCGGTGAGCTTCGGGACGGTCCGGGTGGTGGCGGGCAGCGTCCAGTGTGGTGCCCCGGCGGTGTCGCCCAGGGTGTAGCTGTCGCCGGGGCCCGGTGGCGCGCTCTCGTCGACGACGAAGGTATCCCCGTCGGCGCAGGCGTCGATCCGGGCGAACTGCCGCAGCACCGCGCAGTCGCCGACCCGTACCCTCGCGTAGAGGCGCGTGGCGTCGGCCTGCGCCGGGTCGGCCCACACCATCCGCACGGTGCCGACCCCGGTGACCTGGGGGAGCTGGGCCAGCGTGGTCGTCCAGCGCGCGTCGGGGACCTCCCCACGGGGCAGCACGACCGCCTGGTACCGGTCGGTGTCGCGCCCGGTCTCCTCGGTGTACTGGGCCTGCACGGCCCCGACCAGCCCCTGCAACGCGATCGCGCCGGCGACCGAGACGGCGATGCCGGAGACGGTGCGGACGGCGGTGCCGCTGTCGAGCTGGAGCCGGCGGACCGCCAACTGCCAGGCCACGCCGCCGCCACCGATCCGCCGGACGGTCGCGTCCACCAGCCAGGGCAGCACCAGCGCCACTCCGGTCAGCAGCAGGGCCAGCCCCGCCGTGACCTGGTACTCGAATCCCGCCGACCGTCCCTCGAAGCCGTCGCGCAGCGGGTACAGCAGGACCAGCCCGACCACGGGCAGGACCAGCCGCCACCACAGCCGACGGCGGCGCTGGTCACCGCGGCGGACCACGCCGAGGGGCTCGACCACCACCCGCCGCAGCGCGGAGACCGTGACCAGCACCGCCAGGACCGGGACCACCACGGCCACCAGCACCGCCAGCGCCGGGGCCGGTCGCAGGTCGGCCGGGAAGACACTCAGGCCGGGCGGGAGGAACCGGTTGGCCGGCAGCCCCACGGCGACGAAGATCAGCCCGCCGACGACGAGCCCCAGCAGGGCACCGGTCACCGTCTCCCCGGCGGCGATCCGGCGGATCATCGTGGCGTCCGCGCCGACCAGCCGCAACGCGGCGAGCTGACGGTCGCGCGCCTCCCCGCCGAAGCGCGCCGCCGAGGAGACGAAGATCGCCACCGGTACCAGCAGGACCACCAGGCCGACCACCGCGAGCAGCAACAGCGCCGGGGCGAGCCCGTCGTCGGGCCCTCCGCTGCGCCCGAACGACCGGATCCGGTCCGCGTCGGCCTCGGTGAGGCGGTCGGTGCCGAGGTAGAAGGCGTACTCCTCGGGGCCGGACAGGCCGGCGTCCCCGATCGTGGCGACCACCCGGGCGTCCCACCGGTCGCGCAGCAGCGCGCCGTCGGGGCTGTCCAGCAGCCGGGCCAGGGCCGGCGACGCGACCAGCTCGCCCGGGGCCGGGAGGCGGTCCACCCCCGGCGGCAGCGGGGCCCGCGCGCCCTCGGGCTGCACCAGCCGGCCGGTGATCGGGCGGTCCCGGAACTCCGAGTCGGCGACGCCGACCAGCAGGGTGTCGTCGCCGCGGGGCACCTCGTCACGGGGCAGGTCCCGGGCCGCGAGGCGGTCGCCCCGGGCCGCCACCACGGTGGGCACGGTCGCGACGACGAGCAGCATCGCCACCCCCAGCCCCACCCCGACCGCGACCATGAGGAGCCGGGCCCAGCCGGACCGGCCACCGGAGACGCTCAGCCGCGCCCCCAGGGCCAGCTCGGCCGCCCACCGGGCCGGTGCCGCGCGGCGTCGCGCCGCCGGGGCGCTCACCGGGCGTACTCCTGCTCGCGGACCTGGCCGTCGCGGACCACGGCCTCCCGGTCGGAGTACGCGGCGACCCGCGCCTCGTGGGTGACCAGCACCACCGCCGCGCCGGTGTCCCGGGCGGCGGCGGTGAGCAGGTGCATCACCTGCTCACCGTTGAGCGAGTCCAACGCCCCCGTCGGCTCGTCGGCGAAGACCACCCGGGGCCGGGTGACCAGGGCCCGGGCCACCGCCACCCGCTGCCCCTGCCCGCCGGAGACCTGCCCGGGGCGCTTGCCGGCCACGTCGGCGACCTGGAGCCGGTCCAGCCACTCGGCGGCGTCGCGCTGCGCCTCCCGGCGACCGGCACCGGCCAGCCGCAGCGGCAGCGCCACGTTCTCCAGGCAGGTCAGCTCGGGGACCAGTTGGCCGAACTGGAAGACGAAACCGAACTCGGTACGGCGCAGCGCGCTGCGGTCGGCGTCGGACATCGCCGACAGGTCACGGCCGGCGAAGGTCACCCGGCCGGAGTCCGGGGTGAGGATCCCGGCCAGGCAGTGCAGCAGGGTGGACTTGCCGGAGCCGGACGGGCCCATCAGCGCCAGCACCTCCCCGGCGTGGACCCGCAGCGACGCGGAGTTCAGCGCCCGGGTGGGGCCGAAGCTCAGGTGCAGGTCGTCGGCGGCCAGCAGGGCCTCGTTTCTGGGGTTCACCGTGGTTCTCCTCGGTGTGCGTCAGGGCCGGGCCGGCGGGAGCGGGTCGGAGCCGGGCCGGACCCGGGCGGCGAGCTGGTCGAGGCGCGCGGCGGTCAGCTCCAGCCAGCGCAGGTCGGCCTCCAGGTGGAACAGGGCGTGGTCGCAGATGAGCTGGTCGGCCAGGTCCCCGTCGGTCTTGCGGCGGGTCAGCTCCCGCATCAGCCGCAGGTGCTCGGCGCGCTGGGTGTCCAGCAGGTCGGTCGCGTCGCGGCCGGTGAGCAGCGCCAGCACGACCTTGGTGTAGAGGGCGCTCTGCAGGTACGGCTCGGGTTTCTCCGGCGTGGTCAGCCAGGCGGCCACGTCGGTGACCCCGGCCGAGGTGATCGCGTACCGCTTGCGGTCCGGACCGGCGCCCGGCTCGGACTCCACCGCCACGAGCCCGTTCTTGAGCAGCCGGGCGAGGGTCGCGTAGACCTGGCCGTAGTGCAGCGCCCGGCCGTGGCCGAACCGTTCGTCGTAGGAACGCTTCAGGTCGTAACCGTGCCGGGGGCCGGACTCGAGCAGGCCCAGAAGGGCGTGACCAACTGACATGGACGCCACTATACACACCGTTTATACACGCAGTTTCTAGTGTGCTCCCGTCGCTGCCCCCGATCCGCCGGACGGGGCCCCGACCTGCCGGGCCGGGCCTCCTGCCTGCCGGTCCGGCCCCGGCTGCCGGCCCGATAGGGTCGGCGGGATGAGCGTGGACACCGAACCCCGGCGGCGCCGGTTGGAGCCGGACGCCCGGCGCGGCCAGATCCTGGCCTGCGCGGTCCGGCTCTTCGGCGAGCGCCCGTACGCCGACGTGTCGACCACTGACGTGGCCCGCGTCGCCGGGGTCGCCCGCGGGCTGATCAACCACTACTTCGGCACGAAGAAGCGGCTCTACCTGGAGGTCATCCGGGTGATGGTGACCGTGCCCGAGGTGGCCGTGGCGCAGTTGCCCGCCGGTGACCTGCGGACCCGGGTCGACGCCAGCGTCGCCTGGTTCCTCGACACGGTCTCCCGGCACCGCACCTCCTGGCTGGCCGCGACCGCCGGCGGGATGGGCCACGACGCCGAGGTGGCGCGGGTGCTCCGGGAGGCCGAGGAGGTCGCGGCGGACAGCGTCCTCGTCGCGGTCGGGCTCGCCGACGTCACCGCGCACCGCGACGAGGTGCGCGGCATGATCCGGGCGTACGGCGCGCTGGCCACCGCGACCGCCCGGGAGTGGCTCGAACGCGACGCGCTCGACCGCCCCCAGGTGCACCTGCTGCTGACCACCACCCTGCTGGCCATCGTGGAGCAGGTCTTCCCCGCCGTCACCGGCCGCCCCGCCGCCGGCTGAGCCCGCGCGGTCCGTCGGCGGTGCGGCTGTGCGCGCTGTCTGGACCGCCTGCCAAAGCTGGTACCGCACGGCCGCCGGCCGGGTCGTCACCAACTGGCCCGGCAGCGCGGGGGAGGACCGCCGCCGTACCGCCCGGCTGCGCCCCACCGACTACGGACGCGACCCGGCGCCGGCCAACCCGGTCGGGGCGTTGCGGAGGTGGGTGTCGCACCCGCGCGGGGCGCTCACCGACGCGTCGGTGCGGCTACCGGCTGACCGGCTGGTACGAGGCGATGACGACGCCGCTCTTCAGCACCTTCGTGTCGACCAGGGCGAGCGTGGTCTGCGCGTCGGCCAGCGGGGCGGTCATCGACGGGCCACCCTGGAGCACCGGGTGGATCCAGAACCGCACCTCGTCCACCAGCCCGGCCCGCAGCAGGGTGTGGGTGACCACGCCGTAGCCGTACATCAGGATGTCCCGGCCCTCGGCGGCCTTGAGCCGGGTGACCGCCTCGACCAGGTCGCCCTGCAGCACCTCGGTGTTGTTCCACTCCGGATCGGTCACCGTGGTCGAGGCGACGTACTTCTTCACGCTGTTGAAGTAGGCCGCGCCGTTGGTCGGGTCGCTCTCGTCCATGGCCTGCCAGGCGGCGGCGAACCCGTCGTACGTGTGCCGGCCCATCAGCAGCGCGTCGGCCGCGTCGGTCTGCGCCCCGGCGAACGCGGTGGCCTCCTCGTCGAAGTACGGCATCGTCCACGCCGGGTTGTCGATGACGCCGTCGAGGGTGATGTAGGTCGAGTTGATGATCCTGCGCACGGTGCGGGCTCCCGTCCCGGGGTCTTCGGCTGACATCCGGCACACTGCCAGAAACCCCTGACAATCCGCCCCAGGCCCGCTCTGCGCCGCTCGCCGCCGCCGACGTGGCGCCCTCGGCCAGCCGCCACCTGTGGACAACCGAGGGCGATTGACCGGATACCTGATGTTCGGCTGTTTCCTGCCATCTGCCGCCATCTGACAACGACCCCGGATCGCAGACGTATCAGAACCTGTCGATGTCGCTCTGTATCGGTGTCCATCCGCGCCGTCCACCACCCACGGAGGCCGCGGCGGTCCCACCCTCGGAGGTACCGTGTCCACACGTCTGCACCGACCCGCACGTCGTTCCCTGTTCGTCCTGCTCACCGGCGCGGCGTTGACCACGCTGCTCTCGGTCACGGCGGCCGGCGCGGTGCCGCCGGCCGAGCGCTCGCCGCGGGCCGCCCTGGCCCCCGCCGACGTCTTCCTCCGGGACACCCCGGCGGACGTCGGTCTCCAGCCGCACGCGCTGAACCCGCTCTGGGAGAGCCCCGACATCAAGGTCTGCCCCACCGCCATCGAGTGCGCGGTCAGCCAGAACCCGATCGTCGGGGAGCGCAACTACCTCTTCATCGACGTGTCCAACCCCGGCCCGTACGGCTCGGGTGAGATGGAGGAGGGGACCATCCACGTGTACCGGACCACCCCGGGCGGCGGCGCCGCCTGGCCGGACGACTGGACGGAGATCGCCTGGATGGCCGTACCGGTCTACGCGGGCACCACGACGATCACCCTGCCCTGGGACGACGTGCCGGGCCCCGGCCACTTCTGCCTGGTGGCCCGCTGGGTGTCGGCCAACGACCCGATGACCTTCGAGGGCCCGGACATCGGCCCGAACACCCGGAACAACAACAACATCGCCTGGCGCAACGTCGACTCGGTGGCGCTGGCCCCCAACCTGGGCGCGGCGGTCCGGCCGTTCGCCATCGGCAACACCCTGCCCCGGGCCACCCGCAACAGCCTGGTCTTCAGCGAGGTGGGCGCTCCGCTGCGGACGGCCGGCGGCCGGCTGGTGGCCGACCTCGGGCCGACGCTGTTCGCCCGCTGGGTCGAGGGCGGCCGGGCCGGCACCGGGGTCCGTGAGGTGGGCCGCAACCAGGTCGAGATCCTCGAACCGGGCAAGGCCAGCCTGGACAACCTCCGGCTGAACGCGAAGGAGCGGCTCACCCTGTCGCTCAGCTTCACCGCGACCGTCGCCACCCAGGAGAAGATCGCCCTCCGGGTGACCCAGATCGGCCCGGACAGCACCGGCGCCGAGCGCGCCGACCTGGGCGGCGTGCGCTACGACGTCACGGTCGGCAAGCGGGTGAACTAGCCCCGACGCAAGCCCGGAGGTCGCGGCCCGGCCGCGACCTCCGGGTCGGCGTGTCCGCCCGGCCCGGCGGGAGATTGGCCGCCGCTCAGCGCAGCAGCACCCAGGTCGTCACCATCGCGTACTCGGCGGTGCGGGCACGGAACTGCACCGGGCCGGGGGGCAACGGCCCCATCGAGAAGTAACCCATCGCGTCCATCGGCACGTCCTCGTACCGCCCGTCGGGGGTGCGGGCGCTGACCCGACCGTCGCAGCCGGTGGAGAGCTGCCCGACGATGCCGGTGCGGGTCACCTCGATCTCCATGGCGACCGGGCCACCGTGGAAGGTCAACGTCCGGTCCGTGCCACCCGAGCGCAGCGCCCCGGCCGGGGCCAGGTCGCAGGCCGAGTCGAAGGTCAGCTCGGCGACGGTCCAGCCGGCGTCGACGGTACGCCAACTGAACGCGGCCAGCGCGGTGTCGAGGAACTCCTCCGGCACCGGACCCGAGTCCAGCAACGCCGCGCCCAGCTCAGCCAGCAACGCGTCGTCACCGGCGGGCGGCCACTGCTCCATCGCGATCACCTCCGGTCCCCTCCGCCCCGCTCGCCGGGGGCCGGACGTACTGGGCGAGCGCCGGGCAGCGCCGCAGCCTGGCCAGGCAGCGGGCCTGGGTGGGCCCGACGCTGCCGATCGGGATGCCGAGCCGGTCGCCGACCTCCCGGTAGCTGGCCGGCGGATCGGCGGCGAGCAGCGCGAGCAGCTCCCGGCAGCGCGCCGGGAGCTGGGCGAACGCCTCCCGCAGCGCCTGCTGCCGCTCGGCCCGCAGCAGATCCTCGTCGGGGCTGGCCGCATCGACCAGCAGCAGGCGGCCGACGTGCCCGTCGACCGAGTCGTCGTACGGGTCGAACGGCTGGGTGCGCCGGCCGAGCCGGACCAGCCGGTGGCACTCCCGCCGGGTCGTGGTCACCAGCCAGGCCGGCAGCGCCGCCGACTCGCGCAGCCGGCCCAGGTGCTCGACCAGCCGCAACCAGACGGTCTGGTGGACGTCGGCGGCGTCGGCCCGGTCCAGCCCGTGCGCGTGGATCACCGACCGCACCAGCGGGGTGTAACGCCGGACCAGTTCGGCCCAGGCCCGCTCGTCGCCGGCGCCGGCGGCGGCGACCAGCTCCGCCGGGGACGCCCGTTCGACGCCGGGGACCGGCCCGCCGGCCGGGGTCGGGTCGGCGGAGACCTCCTCGGCGGGGGACGGGTCGGCCGGGGGCCCCGCGCCCTCCGGCGCGTCCGCGGTGGGGGTCATCCGACCAGTACGCCGTAGTCGGGGTGCCAGCGCGGCGCGGCGACCAGGGCGGCGCGGGCCGCCTCGGCGTCCATCCCGGTGCTGGTCATCAGGGCGGCGAGCCGGCCGGCGACGTGCGCGGTGGCGAACGACGTCCCGGCCCAGGCCGCGAAGCGGTGGAACACCAGCGGCGGTTGACCGGGCAGCCGCAGCTCCCCGTCGACGTAGGTGCTGGTCCGGTCGCCGAGGGCGCACGCGTCCACCCAGGAGCCGAAGCCGCTGTACCCGGCGGGGACCGGAGCGCCGCCCGACCCGGTGGCCAGCGCCGACACGGCGAGCACCCGGGGCAGCGCCGCCGGCCAGGACGGGCGGGCGGTACCGCCGTTGCCCGCCGCCGCCACCACGGCCACCTCGCGGGGCAGCGCGGTGATGGTGTCCACCACCGGCAGCGGCGGCTGGTCGTCCTGGGTGAAACAGCCCAGGGAGAGGTTGACGATCGCCACCTGCGGGTCGAGCCGGCCGATGGCGGCCACCAGCGTCTCCTCGTCGCCGACCCCGGTCGCGTCCAGCGCGGTCTCGGGATCGAACCGGACGCCGGGAGCGGCCTGCCGGAGCACCCCGGCGACGAAGGTGCCGTGACCACCCTGGAGGGCCAGCAACCCGGCGCCGGCGTACACCGCGTCCTCGTCGTCGGACTCGGGCAGGTAGCTGCCGCCCAGCCAGGCGGGGTGCGCGGCCCCGGCGTGCCGCCAGATGCCGGTGTCGCAGACACCGACCGTCACACCGGCGCCCTCGCCGAGCCGGGCCGGATCCGGCCCGGCCAGGGGCGCGGCGACCCGGGGCGGCCCGCCCGGGTTGCCCATGATGTTGCCGAACCCGACCAGGACGTGGTGCGGCTGCACCACCGGGACCGTCTGGTTCGGCCACTGGCGGGGATCCCGCAGCCGGGTCACCAGCGCCGGGATGTCGGTCTCCGGGGCGAGCAGCAGCCGGCCGACGGTGGCGAAACCGGGCCCCTCGGTCACCTGGTGACCGAGGGAGCGCAGCCGCGCCAGCACCCGTTGCACGTCCCGCCGGGCGGCCAGGAGCTGCCCGGGACGGTAGAGGAACTCGCGGCCCGGGACGGTGTGCCGGCGGATCGCGGGATGGCGCCCGACGGCCTCCAGGAACGCCCGCTGGTAGCTCTCCTCGAGGGACTCGGCGGCGGTGGCCCGAGCCGACCACCCGCCGACGCCGAGCGGCACCGCGGCGGCGGCCAACGCGGACCATCCCACCAGACGACGCCGGGACACTCGACCGGGCGGACGCGGCGCGGCGGGGTGGTCAGGCGACACCGGCCCTCCAGGCAGTGGACGATGCGTGGCCGACGGCAGCGGAAAAGTCGGGGGAAGCGCTCTCTGCGCACGGAGAGTATCGTTTGCGGCGACCCTGGGTCAATCGCCCGGTGGTGGCGGGTCCGGCGCGCCGGACCGGGATTGACCGGGGCGGCGGGGCCGGGGATTCTCCATGGTATGGCCGACAGCGCCCCGCCCGGTGCCGGCCCGGCGCACCGCGCCCTCGACGCCGTCCAGCGCTACCCCCGCGAGGCCATCGCGCTGGCCCGCGCGGTGCTCGACAGCACGGCGGACACCGGTGAGCGCTCCACCGCCGAGCGGGCCGTCGGGTTGGCCCTGCGGGAACTCAACGACCTGCCCGGGGCCCTGCGTCACCTGCGCCGCGCGGTCCGGGCCACCGACGACCCCCGGCTGCGTGCGCTGGCCCGGATGAGCCTCGGATACGTCCTGGCCAACGCCGGGCGGACCACCGCCGCGCTGCGCGCGGTGACCCTGGCCCTGCCCCGGCTGACCGGGGCCGACGCCGGCCGGGCCCGGATGCAGCGGGGTGTGGTGCTGCACTACCGGGGCCGCTTCGACGAGGCGGTCCGGGACTACGGCGTCGCGGTGGAGATCGCCCAGCGCGAGGGTGACCTGCTGCTGGAGGCCCGGGCCCGCAACAACCGGGGGCTGCTCGACGCCCACCGGGGCGCCGGGCGGGGCGCGGACGACCTGCACCGCGCCGCCGAGGTCTTCGGCCGGCTCGGGCTGGACCTGGCCGCCGCCGACGCCCGGTGGAACAGCGGCATCGCGGCCGGGCAGCGGGGCGACGTGGCCGGGGCGCTGCGCCGCTTCGCGGCCGTCGACGCCGAGTACCGCCGCCTGGCGGTCCCCCGCCCGGCCCTGCTGCTGGACCGGTTCGAGCTGCTGCTGTCGGTGCCCCTGCTCGACGAGGCGGTCGAGGTGGCCGCCACCGCCGTCGCCGAGC
>NZ_LRQV01000168.1 GCF_001567585.1 Micromonospora rosaria | reverse complement strand
GGATCACCCCCGCGTGTGCGGGGAGCAGCCATCCATGACTGACCAGAAGCGTGACGACGTGGGATCACCCCCGCGTGTGCGGGGAGCAGATCGCCGAATGGCTGGCTGCGGAGCCGACCCTGGGATCACCCCCGCGTGTGCGGGGAGCAGGTGGGATACATTCTCCGGTTCTTCTGGCGCATGGGATCACCCCCGCGTGTGCGGGGAGCAGACTTCTTGACCTGCGGCGCCAAAGATCAACTGCTGCGTTTTTCTTCACTTTGCTTCTCAAGATCACCCTCTCCCGGGAGGTGCCGCACGCACTTGGCCGCCAGGTGATCCCTGACGATGAACAGGATCGTAGCGGCCAACACCACCCCTCCAGGCCCACAGCAGCCGTCCCCGTCCCGACCGTAAACGGCCCGGTCGCATGTGGAACGTGCCAGCGGGTACGGCCGGCGGGCCGTTGACCGGGACGGCTCCACGTCACGCGCGCCGGGTGCGACTACCGCAGTCCCGCGCCGCACGACGCGGTGGCGCTGATCGCGTCGCGTACCTCTTCGACCAGTTCGCGCATGGCGGCCTCGGCGCCCCGGGCGTCGCCGGCCGCGACGCAGCTCGCCACCCGTTCGTGCAGGTCGAGGGCGACGGGCCGGGGTGGCCTCGGCATGAGGCCGTGCTCGGTGCGCCCGGCGAGCACCTCGGTGATCACGTCGGTCAGCGCGCTGAACATCTCGTTGTGGCACCCGTGCAGCAGCAGCGCGTGGAACTCGACGTCGACCTCCAGGAAGGCGTCGAGCTGGCCCGCCTCGCCGAGGTGCCGCATCCGGGCGGCCAGCGCGCCCAGTCGCTGCCGCTGGGCGGGGGCGGCGTGCCGGGCGGCGCCGGCCGCCGCGAGCGGTTCGACCGCGACCCGCAGCTCGGTGAGGGTACGGAGCTGGTCGGCGCGCCCGGGACCGTCCAGCCGCCAGCGGATCACCCGTGGATCGAGCACCCGCCACCTGCTGATCGGCTGCACCACCAGCCCGACCCGGCGGCGGGACTGGACCAGGCTCAGTGATTCGAGGATCCGCATGACCTCCCGCATCACGGTGCGCGAGACCCCGAAGCGCTGCTGCAACCGTTCCAGGGTGAGGGCCGCGCCGGGGGCGTGCTGCCCGCTGGTGATCTCCAGCCCGAGAGCGTCGATCACCTTGTCGTGCAACACCGGCGCCACGGACCGTGCCGCGTCGCGAGTCGCCTCGCCCATCAAAGATCCCCGATCGCTCCGTCCTGCGGAGAGACTAGCGCGCACCGTCCGGGGGCCGGCTCCCCCTGCTGACCAGCAAAAAGGTGTCACCAATCTGTTTACAAAGATATCACCTTTGTGTGAGCATCGTGATCACTGAAGCGGCGTCCCACCACCACGGGAGCGTGAAGTGAGCGTGTCGTCCATCGTCCGGTCCACGAGGGCGTCGCGGGCACCGACCAGGTAGCCCTCTCCGCGACGCCGGAGCCCCGACCGTCCTGACTGGTGGTACGCCCAGGCGACGGTCTTCACCCGCAGCCGAATCCCCCACGACGGCCCGCCGCGGTACCGCACCCGCGACGAGGTCCGACGGCCCTGACCCACGTCACGTCGCCGGCCTGTGCACAGGCCGGGCAGGGAGCACCGTCTTTCCACACCACCACAGGTCGACGGACCGCGTCCCCGGGCGGCCCGACCCGACCACCCCGTCCTCTCGAAGGAAGAGCACATGTCCGTAGCGCAATCCCCCTCGTCGTCGACACGCCGGTCCCGCCGAGGGATGGCGGTCGGTGTCATCGCCGGCCTGACGGCCGCCTCCGGCATCCTCGCCGCCCCGGCGGCGCTCGCGGCCCCGGCCGCGACGCTCGGGCCGCAGGTCGTCACGACCAACCAGGCCCCGACCGGCCAGGCGGTCACCTTCCGGTACCAGGCCCCGGCCGGCGTGCAGTCGGTCCAGATCTACGGCGAGTGGTTCTTCTCGCAGGCCGAGAGCGTCACCTGCCAGGGGTGCGGCGACGCCCGTACCGGCGACCAGTGGCAGCCGAACGACATCGTGACCGACCCGTGGCAGACCCGGCCGATGACCAGGGGCGCGGACGGGGTGTGGACGTTCACCACCCCGCTGCCCTCCGGCACCTTCCGGTACGCCTTCGCGCACGACTGCACCAGCCCCACCGCCTCCGGCTGCACCCTGCACCCGGACCCGGCCAACCCGCTGGAGGTGGTCCCGCACGCCGGCGCCACGGGTGCCCAGCTCAGCCGGGTGTACGTGCCGAACAACAAGCGCTTCCCCACCTACGACAACAGCTACCAGGCCCCGTCGCCCGCCAACCGGACGGGCACCCTGGAGCAGCGCTGGTACGACTCGCCGCTGTCCACCAACCCGGTGGGCAAGCACGACGTCGTCGTCTACCTGCCGCACGGCTACGACCCGAAGCGCGCCACCCCGTACCCGACGCTGTACCTCAGCCACGGCGGCGGCGGCAACGCCACCGACTGGACCGTGGAGGGTGTGGCCCACCAGATCCTGGAGAACGCGATCCGGGACGGGGCGACCCAGCAGGCGGTCATCGTCTCCACGGACTTCAACGGCCTGCCCGACGGTAACCAGGGCTACGTGAACGAGCTGCGGGACAACGTCATCCCCTTCGTGGAGAAGAACTACAACGTCTCCACCCGGTCGGCCGACCGTGCCTTCGGCGGTCTCTCCGCCGGTGGCGCCCGCGCCCTCACCCTGCTCTACGACAACACCGACCTGGTCGGCTACCACGCCGCCTGGGGCGCGGCCGACACGACGGTGACCGCGACACCGGAGCAGATCGCGCGGATGAAGGCGGTCAGCGGCGGCATCCACGTCGGCACCGGCCTCCAGGACTGGCTGATCAACATCGCGCCGAACTCCGTCCAGCGGACCGAGAACTGGCGGGCGGCCGGCGTCGACGTCACCGAGCACAACGTCGACGGCGTGCACGTCTGGGACATCTGGCGGCAGATGTTGAACGACTACCTGCGGACCGTCGCCTTCCGCACGACCACCACCAGCGTCGAGGCCGAGACCACCCGGGCCGGCAACTCGCACCGCTACCGCGTCACCGCCACCGCCGAGGTCACCCCGGTCACCACCAGCACCGTGGCGCCGACCGGCACGGTCGACTTCTACTCGGGCGACAGGCACCTCGGTTCCGCCAAGGTCAACAAGGGCGTCGCCACGTTCAACGGCAACGTCAGCGGTGACCTCACCGAGCCGGTGACCGCCCGTTACCAGGGCGACCGCCTCTACAACTCCTCGCAGAGCGCCGGCTGACAGCCGTCCCTCCGCGTCCGTGACACGGGCTGCGGTGGCACCGTCGACAGGTGCCGCCGCAGCCCGTTCGTCCGTCGCCGGCACCGCAGCAGCAGCCAGGCCGGACCACCGGCGCCCGCCGACGGGTACGCCCGTATCGGTGATGCTCGATTGCGGGTAGGTTGGGGCTGCCTCGGTGCGCGGCCACGGGGCTTCGTCGGGTGGCCGCTCCCGCGTGGCGCGGAGCGGACAGGGGAGGCACCTCGGATGAAGATCGTTGCGTTGTCCTGCACGCAGAGGCGTCTGCCGTCGCTGACCGACGCGCTGCTCGACGCGGCGGTCAGCGGCGTCCTCCAGGAGGTCGGTGACGCGCAGATCCAGCGAATCCGGTTGATCGACCACCGCATCGCGATGTGCGAGGGCGAGGACACCTGCCTCGATCCCGAGGTGGGCCGGTGCACGGTGGACGACGACTTCGCGCATGTGGTCGAGCTGGCCGAGGGCGCGCAGGCGATGCTGCTCGCCATGCCGGTGTACGCGGGCAACGTGCCCGCCGTGCTGAAGATCTTCCAGGAGCGCCTGAAGAGCTTCATGAACGCCCGGCACCGCCCGTTCGGCAACCTGCTGGTGGGGACGATCGTGCACTCGCGCACGATGCTGACCGAGCCCGCGCTGGGCGCGTTGTTCCCGTGGTACCTGCGCCTGAAGAACAAGAACGTGGCGTCGGCGTGCGTCACCCAGAACGGGCATCAGGACCTGACCCGTACCGCCGCGCCCGACCTGTGTGTGGCCGTGGGCCGGCAGCTCGGCATGTCGCTCGCCGCCGTCCGGTCGCCGGCCGACGACCGTACGGCGCTGCCGGTGGTTCAGTCGCCGGTTCGTCCCCGCTGCGGTGACCCGGCCGCTTCCCCGTCTGGCGGGTGAGCGGATTCCGCGCGCCAGGTGCACCCGTCGCCCGCCTGTTCACACGACACCGTGACGTCCGGTTCGACGTAGCGGTCGGCGATGGCGGTGTTGAGTTCCTGGCAGTACGGGCACGGTGACGAGAAGGTCAGCACGACGCCGGCGCGGGCGGCCCGTTTGCGGTACCGGAGGATGCCGCAGTCGTCGTTGCGCAGGACGGTGCCGGAGGGCTGGGAGGCACTGGTCACCGCCGAGTCGTACAGCAGGAGCTGGCGCTGCAGCCGGGTCATGAAGTGCGCGGTGGCGGACACCCCGGCGGGCCGTTGCGCGTGCAGCAGCGCCGCCGTGATGCGGGAGTTCGCCTGGATCCACGCGGTCAGCCCTTCCTCGCCGTGCTCGCCCAGGATGAACTCCTCGGCGGCGGCCTGGGCCTCGAAGAACCGCTGACGCCACAGGTCGACCTTCTCGTCCGGGTCGAGGGGGGACGGTTCACCGGTCATGGTCCGCGTCCTTCCCGGCGGCGTCGTCCAGCTCGGCGAAGACCTCCTGGGCGACGCGCAGCCCGTTGTTGGCGACCGGCCAGCCCCCGTAGTAGGCGAGCTGGATGATGACCTCGATGATCTTCTCCCGCGACATCCCGAGGTGCAGGGCGGCGCCGATGTGGCCGCGCAGCTCCCAGTCGGTGCGCGCCAGCGCGACGGCGGTCAGCGCGACCAGTTCGCGCTCCTCGACGCTCAGGTGCGGGCGGGTCCAGATCTCACCGAACAGGTGGTCGACGGTGAGCTGGAGGAACTCCGGGTAGGAACCCGGACGCGGCTCGCGGCCGAAGACCTGCTGGAACATGGCCTCGCCCCGCTCACGGCGGGCAGCCGGCTGGTTCATCGATCAACTCCTTCGGGTTGGCCGAACAGCCCGGTCACAGGATGATGCTGAGCTTCCCGTGCTCGTACAACGTCTCGTGGTCGAGCACCACGACCCGGCTGCGGACCCGGAACGACTCGCCCTCGACGACCAGCTCGACCCGGCACTTCCCGACGTAGGCGTCGGAGCGCCCGTGCCCGAACCGGTACACGACGAGGTTCGCCGCCACGTCGAGGTGGGTGCCCCGATCGGTCAGGATCTCCACGTTGGTGATCATCCGGTTGGTCCGCGACCGGGGGTTCTCGCACCACACCTCGCCGTTGAGGAGTTGCTCGATCCGCTGACGGAGCCGGGCCGCGTCGTCGTCGATGAGCCCGAGCGCGTCGGCCGTCCCGCCCCGGACGTCGGTCGCCGGCACCGAGTAGCGGATGTCGTCGGTCAGCATCTCGTCGTACCACTCGCGCAGGCGCCACTCGTCGAGCAGCCGCGCCTCCCGGAAGAGGAACTGGCTCACCCGGTGCCACAACCGCACCTGGGCCGCCTCGTCAACCGTCAGCCCGGCGGTCATCGCGGTACCCCGTGCGTCCCGGCCCGGCGCGCGAGGTCGAGGTGACCGTCGTCGCCGTGCATCAGCCGGTCCCACTGCCGCCAGAACTCGCGGGCGGGAAGCTCGTCGGTGGTCTCCGGGACCTCCTTGTTCATGCCCCGGGACAGGTCGGAGTAGCGGACCGTCCGGTTCAGGTACCCCCGCTGGCACGACTCGATGATCTCGATGTCGTCGGGGGTGGCGAAGCCGGCGGGGCCGAGGAACGTCAGGTAGTGGCTCTTGCGGAGTTCCCGGATGTCCGGATCCTCGTCCTTGGGGGCCAGGGCGACCGAGGTGATCGCCATCTGGCCGGCGCCGATCGGGTCGATCTTGCGGATCGTGATCGCGATCGCGTCGATGATCATCAAGTTGGGGAAGATCAGCAGCGCCCGGTTGGTGCCGGTGATCCGTTCGGCGCGTTCGGCGCCGAACCGGTCGACGAACCGGGCGGCGGTCGCCTCGATGCGCGGCCGGAACTCGTCGCCGAACATCGGCGTCCAGTAGGCGAGCGGACGGGCCGCCGCCGGTGGCAACTCGTTGGCCCCGTGCCCCAGCCCGAGGGCGCAGCCGAAGCCGCCCCGTCGCCGTGGTGGCACCGACCCCAGCGACTCCATGTAGCTGACGTACCGCTTGTGCAGGGCCCGGAAGTGGTAGATGTCGACGCTGTTCTCCATCATGAGCTTCCAGTTGGCCCGCGCCCCGTGCAGTTGCGCCCCCTGGATCACCTCCATCCCGACCTCGGACTGGTCGTCGATCAGGTCGAGGTACTCCGTCGCACCCGCCAGGTACTCGGTCAGGGTGCGCGGCTGCTCCGGATCGAAGGTGACGAAGACGAACCCCCGGTAGCTGTCGCTGCGGTGCCGCGCCAGGCCGAAGTCCGCCTTCCGGAAGCCGGGCCCGTACCCGTCCGGGATCGGGACGCCGACCAGGTCGCCCCGGTTGGAGAAGGTCCAGTCGTGGTACGGGCAGCGGAACGACCGGGCCTGCCCGGCCGGCTGCGAGCAGATCAACGCCCCCCGGTGCGGGCAACTGTTCGCGAAGACCCGGATCACCCCGTCGGACCCGCGCGCCAGGACCACCGGCCGCCCGCCGACGTCGCGGGACACGTAGGAGCCCGGCCCGGGTACCTCCGACTCGTGCCCGACGTACAGCCAGCAGCGGTCGAAGATCCGGGTCATCTCCTGGGCGGCCAGGTCCTCGTCGGTGTAGGCGCGGCGATCCACCCGGAACGAGAGGCGCTCCAGATCGTCGTACACGATCGGGTCGTCCACCGGCCGGTGCAGCTCGATCGTCACTGCTCCCCCTTTCGCTGTAGCGTCTCGACGGTGCTGACGACCAGCTCGGCCGTGCGCGCGGCCGAATCGCCGCACTCCGGCTGCGCGGCGCGCAGCCGGGCGCCGTAGCCCCGGTCGGGATCGAGCAGGTCGGTGACCGCGTCGGTGACCGCCGGCCCGGTGACGGCGGTCGGCTCCAGCGCCGTCCCGAAACCCGCGCTCCCCACGAAGTACGCCTGGACGGGCTGGTCCACGGCCAGCGGGATCACCAGCATCGGTGTCGCCGCCCGGATCGACTCGGCCACGGAGTTGTACCCGCCGTGGGTGACGAAGACGTCGGCGCGTTCGAGCACCTCACGTTGCGGCAGGTACGGGGCGGTGAGCACGTCGGCGGGCAGCGCCAGTTCCTCGGCAAGCTCCCCCACCGCGGCGATCACCTGGGCACCGGTCGCCGCCGCCCCGAGGATCACCGTGCGCAGCAGCTCCGGCCGCCGGTAGAAGATCGTGCCGAAGGAGACGTAGACCAGCGGGCGGTCGGGGTCGATCCGGTCCAGGCCGGTGAAGGCGACCTCGTCGCCACGGGGCCCCGCCGCACCCGGCAACCCGACCAACTGCACACCGTCGTCGGTGACCGCGTCGTCCCCGACGAGCGCAGGAATCGTCGGCATCAGATTGAGGATCGGCGAACGCGCCGAGTGCGTCCGGGTCGACCACAACACCCCGTGCCGGGTCAGATAGTCGCCGACCTGCTCGTCGTACGCCCAGCGGCCCCGCCGGTGCTCGCTCGGGCAGACCCCACCCAGGTTGGCCCAGATCATCCCGTACGGCACGCCGGACGCCTGTGCGCCGACCATGGCCGACGCCGTGACCGGCAGCGAGTCGACGAGCACGAAGTCCGGTGCGGTCGCACGGATCACCTCGGCGGTCTGCTCCGCCACCGGCGACGATTCGAGCATCGGGCCGATCTTCGCCGGTTCGTCGCTCCACGGCGCCATCTCGACCTGCCCGATCGAGTGGACCTCCGCCTTGCCCAGGGCCTCCCGACGCTGCTCGTCGAGCACGCCACCATCCGCGGACAACAGCAGCAGCGCAACCTCACAGCCGGCATCCTGGAGCGCGTTGACCACCGGAACGTACGGGTTCAGGTGCCCGTGCTGGGTGGTGGTGAGGAGGGCGACGCGCATCAGATCTCCGATCCGTCAGAGGGAGGCGACCAGGCCGGCAGGCGAGAACGCCCGGCAGGTGAAAGGGACCGTCGACGTGACATATCGATCGACGCTACTCTGGGCAACGTGTTGACCAACCACACTCGGCAGTTTCGCCAAGCCTGCCGGGATGCTCGATGAATGTCAATGCCTCGCAACTTCGAAATTTGGCCTACCGCCAGAATTAAACGCCAACCAGAGGCTCCGACAAATCTGCCATTTAACCATTTCGAACGAGTCTGGGCAGTTGGCGTGACCGGTCTGGTTTTCGACTGGTGGGCACCGGTCCGCAACGATGGCGGCGAGGCCGGTCACGTCAATCGGCGACACCCGACTCGCCACCACCACGATCCAGGGCTGCCCCAACGAACCACCCACAACGGTCATATCGCGCCACGGCCCGGACCGCCCCCTGCCAACATCGGAAGGGGCCACATTCGTTGTTGTTGTGGCTTCAGACGCGTTTGTAGGGACGATTTTCCCACCACGTCTTTCAAAACTCGCCCGAGTACAGCACAGCACCGGCGGGGACCAGCGCAAAGTAGCAATCTGACTGCTCGCACAAACGCCTGCCACCCCCACCCGGCATGCCCGGTGACGATCTCGCCGGCCTCGACCTCCCGATTTGGCGAGCCATCCGCTGCACCAGGAAAAACCGCGTGCGGGGCGAGAGGATCGACGCGCGCGGGCGACGTGGGTGTCCGGTCGACATATTGAATGTGAGCCGTATACCACTCAGGTATAAAGATACCTGGGTGGTATACGGCACAAAGCGACACCGCCTCCCGCCCGCGACACGCCGTCCCGCCGGACGTACCAGATAGCCGGCACAGCGCAACGATCATGGTGCTGCACGGAACACCCCCGCGTGCGCGGGGAAGAGACCGTGCGGTGCCCGGCGAGCCGATCGGACCAGGGATCACCCCGCGTACGCCAAGTCCACCCCTGCTCGTAGCGGCCCCGCTCTACTGAGGCCACCCCAACGCCAGCAAGACGTTCATATCACCATATTTCACTGCCCGCTCGCCGCCCCAGATCGCCTCACCGGAAGACCTTGGAGGATTTCGGCCCCCCGAGGGGCCGTTTCACTCCAAGGTCCATGAAGGAGCCCTGCTCATTGCCCTTCGAGTGCGCGAAAGAGCGCAATCGGCTGCGGCGACTGCGCGGGCCGCGCACCCGCCATTGGCGGACCCAGGGTAGCCGGTCAGTCGTTGACCACCCGATCGGTTGGATCAGTGCCGGCAGGCGACCGTGGCGACGAAGTCGCGCCAGGCCGTCTCGGTGAAGGTCAGCACCGGGCCGGTACGGTCCTTGCTGTCCCGTACCGAGACGGACTCGGGCACCGCCGCCACTTCGACGCAGTCACCGTCGCCGCCGGAGGCCGACGACGTCCGCCACACACCGTCACGCAGCATCACGCATCTCCTTCGCCAGTCCCGTGATCAGCTCACGGGATTCCTCTTCGTCCAGCACCCGCTCGGCCAGTGACCGCCAGATGTCCTCGTACGTATCGATCTCGTGCGGCCGGTCCAGGTAGACCGCGCCGCAGGGACCGTCCATGTAGACGGTGGACGGCTCCTGCGCCCGGACATTCTCGGCCGGAAAGTCGAGCAGAGTAAACGTCGGCGTCGCAGCCCACCGGGGCAGCCCGGCGGCCAGGGGCAGCACCCGCAGTCGGACGTTGTGCTGCCGACCGGTCACCACCAGGGCATCCAGTTGCCGGGCCATGGCGGCCAGGTCCCGCAGCGGCCGGCGCAACGCCGCCTCCCCGATGATCACGTCGAGGTGCGGCGCCGGAGGCACCGCCCGCACCAACAGCCGCTGCCGGCGCAGGCGCACGTCCACCCGCCCGGCCCGGTCCTGCTCGCCCATCGTCGGATGGTCGGTGGCGATCACCTCGGTCATGTACTCGACCGTTTGGAGCAGACCAGGAATCACGCTGGTCTCATGTTTGCGGATTCGGGAGGCGGCGGCTTCCAGGCCCACGTACAGCTTGAACCAGTCCTTGATGACGTTGTCGTAGCTGTGCCACCAGCCCTTGGCGCGGGTCTCCCGGGCCAGGGTGCGCAGGGTCTCGGTCGTCTCGGGGCTGGCCCCGTAGAGCCGGCACATCGCCTCGATGTCGTTGGGGTGCATCGGCACCTGGCCGGTCTCGTACCGCCAGATCCGGGGTGCCGACCACTCCAGGGCCTTGGCCGCCGCCGTCACCGTGACGTACGCGTTCTCCCGCAGTTCCCGCAGGTACCTGCCGAGTTGTCTGCGTGGCACGGTGCTGCCGGAGTCCTCCACGTCAGCGTCCTTCCTGTCGTCGCGTAAGGCCCCTCGTCTCCCAGGGTCGATCCTCGCCGGAAACATTGCGTTGCGCTAGCACCGCCGACACGATCAGTGACAACCGGTCGGACGTCGACGGCCGGCCCGCCAGGGGCAGGGGACGTGTCTCCCCCGCTCTCCCCCCGGCCCCTGCCCCTGGCCCCCACTCCCGTCGAGGACCCGGAGGACCGACCATGAGAATTGTCCACAATAGACGAAACGGCTCGGTGCCGCTGGCCCCCGCGCACCGGCGCAACTGGCGACGGTGGGGCCGGTACTGCGGCTGCGGGTTGCGCTGGCGGAACTGCCCGGACCGGCACCTGGCCGTGCCGGTCGAGCCGGTCCGCGTACTGCTGCGGGGTGGCCGCTCCGACCGCCCGGCGGCCCCGTCCGGCGGCCGGGCGGGACGGTGGTCGGTGGTGCGCCGCCTGCTGACCCGGGGGTGGGCCGGGCGGAGCGGGGCGGGGCGGCGGCGGTGAGCCGGGCGCGGCGACCGCGTGCCGACGGGCCGTTCCCGGCCGGCGCGGTGGTGGCGGTGGCGGTGCTGCGCCGACACGTCGCGGCCCGGCCGACCTGGCGGTGCCGGGTCTGCGCCGCGCCGTGGCCGTGCGCGCCGTCGCGGCTGGGCCTGCTGCACGAGTACGCCGACGATCCGGTCGGGCTCTCGGTGTACCTCTGCGTGCTGTTGCACGAGGCGGCGGCCGACCTGCTGGGGCTGGCCGAGCCGGCGGCCGACCCGGCGGACCTGTTCCACCGGTTCGTCGGCTGGCACCGGACGCACCGGGCCGGGCGCTGACCCGGGCTCCGGCACGGCCCGGTACGGCCGTCAGGGGTGCCCGGGGCCGCGCCCGGCCCGGTCGTGTCGCTGTCGTCGGTGTCGCTCAGTGCATGGCGGTCATCGCCGCCGCCTCCTTCTCGGCGCGCTCGTCACCACTGAGGGTGTGCAGCGGCTTCTCCTTGATGAAGAGCACCGCGACCAGGGCGAGGAACGCGATCGGCGCGCCGATGAGGAACAGCTCCGAGGTCGCCGTGGCGTACGCCTCCTGCACGATCGCCAGGATCGGCGCGGGCAGCGCGGAGAGGTCGGGCACCTCGGCGGTGCCGCCGCCGGTGGCCCCGGCCGCCGGGCCGAGCTGCTCGGTCATCAGGCTGGTGACCCGGTTGGCCAGCACCGCGCCGAGGGCGCTGACCCCGACCGCGCCGCCCATGCTGCGGAAGAAGGTCAGCACGGAGGTGGCCGCGCCCAGCTCGTGGGCGGGGACGTCGTTCTGCGCGGCGAGGACCAGATTCTGCATGAGCATGCCGACGCCGATGCCGAGCACCGCCATGTAGACCGAGAGCAGCGGTACGCCGGTGTCGGCGTCGATGGTGCTCAGCAGCAGCATCCCGGCGGTCATCACGGCGGCGCCGGCCACCAGGTACAGCTTCCACCGGCCGTACTTGGTGATGAGCTGGCCGGCGACGGTGGAGGAGACCAGCAGGCCGAGGATCATCGGCAGGCTCATCAGGCCGGCGACGGTCGGCGACTTGCCCAGCGAGGTCTGGAAGTACTGGGAGAGGAAGACCGTGCCGCCGAAGAGGGCGACGCCGACCAGGATGCTGGCCACCGTGGTCAGCGAGACGGTCCGGCTGCGGAAGATCTCCAGCGGGATGATCGGCTCGGCGACCCGGGACTCGACCCAGACCGCGAGGCCCAGCAGCACGAGGCCGCCGACGACCATCAGGGCGGTCCAGCCCGACGCCCAGGCGAACTTGTGCCCGGCCAGCGACGACCAGATCAGCAGGGTGGAGACGCCGGAGCTGATGAGCAGCGCGCCGAGCCAGTCGATCCGCACCTTACGGCGGACCACCGGCAGGTGCAGGGTGCGCTGCAACAGGATGATCGAGATGATGCTGAACGGCACGCCGATCAGGAAGCACCAGCGCCAGCCCAGCCAGGAGGTGTCCACCAGCACGCCGCCGATCAGCGGGCCGGCGATGGTGCCGACGCCGAAGACCGCGCCGAAGACACCGGCGTAGCGGCCCAGCTCCCGGGGCGGGATCATGGCCGCCATCACGATCATCGCCAGGGCGGTCATACCGCCCGCGCCGATGCCCTGGACGACCCGGCTGACCAGCAGGATCTCCACGTTCGGGGTGAGGCCGGCGATCAGCGAGCCGATCACGAAGAGGCCGAGCGAGAGCTGGATGAGCAGCTTCTTGCTGTACAGGTCGGCCATCTTGCCCCAGAGCGGGACGGTGGCGGTCATGGCCAGCAACTCGCTGGTGACGATCCAGGTGTAGACGGTCTGGCTGCCGTTGAGGTCGGCGATGATGCGCGGCAGCGCGTTCGCCACCACCGTCGAGGCGAGAATCGCCACGAACATACCCACCATCAGGCCGGAGAGGGCCTGGAGGACCTCCCGGTGGGACATCCGGCCGGCGCCCACCTTGAGCGGGTCGGCGGGCTGGGCGGTTGCGGTCATGGACCCTTCCTCACACGTGTGGTTCGGCTCGCCCCGGCGCGGTCACGCCGGGGTGGTCGGGACGGGGATGGCGGGGG
>NZ_LRQV01000167.1 GCF_001567585.1 Micromonospora rosaria | reverse complement strand
CACACGCCGTCGTCACCACCGGTGCGTGTCATCCGCCTGATCCGTCCCTGAGCCGCCGACCGGGCCCGATTCTAGGCCGCCGATCGTGGCCGGTCCCCGACCGGCCCGCCCGCACGGCGGTCCGCTCCGGTCTACGGCCGGACGGCGGTCCGCTCCGGTCTGCGGGCCGGGCGGGCGCGCTCCGGTCTGCGGCCGGACGGGCGCGCTCCGGGTTGCGGCCCGGCGGCGCGACCGGGTGCAATGGGCCGGTGCCGATCCTGCTCACCACCGCCCGCCTGGTGCTGCGCGAGTTCACCCCGGCCGACGTGGACCTGCTGGTCGAGCTGGACAGCGACCCGGCGGTGATGCGGTACCTCACCGGTGGCGCGGCGACGCCGGCGCAGACGGTCCGGGAACGGGTCCTGCCCCGGATCCTGGCCCACTACCGGCGGCCACCCGGGCTGGGCTGGTGGGCCGCCGAACACCGCGACGACGGGGCGTTCCTCGGCTGGTTCGAGTTCCGCCCGCTGCGCGACGGCGACCCCCGGGAGGTGGAGCTCGGCTACCGGCTGCGGCGCGCCGCCTGGGGCGTGGGCCACGCCACCGAGGGCGGCCGGGCCCTGGTCGAGCGGGGCTTCACCGAGTGGGGCGTGCAGCGGGTGACGGCGGTCACCATGGCGGTCAACACCGCCTCCCGGCGGGTCATGCGGCGGTGCGGGCTGCGGCACGTCCGGACCGTCCACCAGCACTGGGCCGAGCCGATTCCCGGCGCCGAGCACGGCGAGGTGGAGTACGCCCTGACCCGGGCGCAGTGGCTGCGCCGCCGCGACCGCGTCACCGGGTCCGGCTAGGCTCGCGGGGTGGTGCTGCACAGTGGACCGGTCAGTGAACGGCTGACCAAGCGCAGCCTCGTCACCGTCTCGCACGCGATCGAACGGGCCGCGCTGGCCTCCGCCGAGGACGGCCCGCTGGTGGTGTTCGCGCTCTTCCAGCGGCTGCCGTACTTCGGCCGGGAACGCCGGCGGTACGAGCGGATCGCGGCGCGGGCGGCGGCCACCGTGGTGGGCCTCGTCGGGGCCGACCCGGTGCTGCCGCCCCCCGGGGCGTACGGGGTGGCGCTGGACGGGGACGAGGAACTTGCCCGGGAGTGGAGCGTGGTGGCGCTGACCCCCCGCTTCGGCGGGGTGTTGGTGGCCCGGGACCTGGCCGAGGTGGCGCCGGAGGCGACCACCCTGGAGTCGGGCCGGCTCTTCGAGGGCCGGTGGAGCTTCCGCCGCGACGAGGCGTTGCACGAGGTGCTGCGCCTGCGCGACCGGCTCGCCAACCGGCTGCCGGTGGCCGCCCGGGACGCCGTTGACGAGACGGTGGGCCGGGTACGGGACCTGCCGGCCACGCCGGGCGAGGCCCGCGTCGAGGCGGCGATGCGGTTGCTGGCCGGGCGGGCCGAACAGGCGTACCGGGCCGCCCTCACCCGGCCCGAGGTGGCCGACGAGCCGACCCGGCTGCTCGACGAGACGGGCCTGGCCCACTGGGCCGGGGCGGGCGGGGTGACCGCCTCGGGCGTCCTGCCGGTGGCGTTGGTCGGGGTCCGGGTGGAGGATCGCGCCGGCTCACCGGGCGGCGTGGCCCGGCGCGGCGCGGCCCGGGAGGCGCAGGCCGTCCTCGGCGCGCTGACCGGCCCGCTCGGCCCCGCCGACCGGGCCGTCCGCCTCGCCGAGCGGGAGTTCCTGCTGGTCCTGCCGGCGCTGACCGAGGAGCAGGCGGTCGCCGCGGCGCACCGGGTGCACGAGTCGATGGCCGGCCTCGCCAGCTCCTACCCCTTCGTCACGTTCACCGTGCACACCGTCGTCGCGGTGACGGCCCGCCGGCCGCTGCCGGTGGCCGACGTTCGGGAGGCCCTGCGGTGGGCCGTGCGAGAGGGGGTACCGGTGGCGACGGTCGCCGCCGCGCCCGCGCCCGTGGCCACGGCGGGGCGCTGACCGACGACGGCCGGGGCCGGGTGGACGCCCGGCCGTCGCAGGAGACGGAGGGCCGATCGTGCGGGTCGTCTCGTTGGTGCCCTCGCTGACCGAGGCGGTGGCGGTGTCGGCGCCGCAGGTGCTGGTCGGGGCGACCGACTGGTGCACCCACCCGGCGGGGCTGGACGTGCCCCGGGTCGGCGGCAGCAAGTACCCGGACCTGGCCCGGGTGCTCGCCCTCCGGCCGGACCTGGTGCTGCTCAACGTCGAGGAGAACCGCCGGGCGGACGCCGAGGCGCTGGCCGCCGCCGGGGTGCCGGTCCGGGTCACCTACCCCCGTACCGTGCCGCAGGCGTTGACCGAACTGGCCGACCTGCTCGCCGCGCTGGGCGTGACCGGCGAACCGGAGTGGCTGGCCACCGCCCGGCGGGCCTGGGCGGCGCTGCCCGGTGACCGGCCGGCGGCGGACCTGCGGCGCGCGGTGGTGCCGGTGTGGCGCCGGCCGTGGGTGGTGCTCGGCTCCGACACCTTCGCCGGGGACGTGCTGCGCCGGCTCGGGGTGGTCAACCTGTACGCCGGGCACGCCGAGCGGTACCCCCGGCCCGACCTCGCCGACCTGCGCGCCCAGCGGCCCGACCTGGTGGTGCTGCCCGACGAGCCGTACCGGTTCACCGGGGACGACGGTCCGGAGGCCTTCGCCGGTACGCCCTGCGCGCTGCTCTCCGGCCGGCACCTGACCTGGTACGGCCCGTCGCTGGCGCGGGCCCCGGCCGTGCTCGCCGCGCAGTTGGCCCGACCGGTCACCGTCCCCGGCGGCTGACCGACCGGGGTGGGGCCGGGCCCGGCCAGGGGGTGCCGGACCCGGCCGCCGGCCCGGCGGGGAGGTGCCGGGCCCGGGAGGGCGACGCTCAGGCCACCGGATCGGGCGCGGGCGCCCGGTCGTCCACGTCGTACCCGATCTCGTTGGTCACCCGGACCACGCCGCTGACCCGGGCGGCGAGCCGGCCGGCCAGGTCCGCGTCGGAGCGGCGGTCCAGCCGGCCGGCCAGGGTCACCGCGCCGTCGCGTACCCGCACCGTGACCAGACCGTCCTGCACGGCGAGCACCCGGCGCAGCACCTCCTGCACCACGTCCTCGCGGATCTCGGCGTCGCTGCGCAGGTGCACCCGGAGCAGGTCGCTGCGGGTGACGATGCCGACCAGCCGGCCGAGGTCGTCGAGCACGGGCAGCCGCTTGACCCGCTCCCGGTCCAGCCGCCGGGCCGCGGCCGGCAGCGACGCCTGGGCGTCCGTGGTCACCGCGGGCGTGCTCATCAGGTCCCGGGCCAGCAGCGCGCCGGCCTTCTCCCGGGCGTCGCGGCGACGCCGGCCGACGAAGACCCGCCGCTGGTCCGCCTGCCCGCTGTGTTCGATCTTGTGCAGCAGGTCCGCCTCGGAGACCACCCCGAGCACCCGGCGGGACTCGTCCACCACCGGCACCGCGCTGATCCCGTGCCGCAGCAACGTGTCGACGACCGCCCGGTACGGGGTCTCCTCCCGCACCGTCACGACGTCCACGGTCATCACGTCGCCCACCTGCCAGGTCCGCATCGCCACCTCCTGTGCCGTCCGTCGGCGCCGACGCTACGGAGCCGACCGGCCGGCCGGACAGAGGCGCACGCCCCGGGCCGAAAGGGGTCGAAGGTCCCGGGCCGGACCGGACCGGTCGGCCCTGACCGGCGGGGGCGCGGCGGCGTGCAATGGAGATGCCACCGGGACGAGCGGTGCGAGGCACTGAGAGGACGTGGAGACCATGACCGCCACCATCGAGCGGACCACCGCCACCACCAACACCGGTCGGGACGCGGCGCGGGGCACCGGGCACGTCGGGGGCGGCCGGGCCGCGCGGTACGTCTTCGCCGCGGTCCGGATCGCCCTGGGCTGGACGTTCCTCTGGGCCTTCCTGGACAAGACGTTCGGGCTGGGCTTCGGCACCGAGGCGAAGGACGCCTGGATCAACGGCGGCAGCCCGACCAGGGGTTTCCTCACCTTCGGCGCGACCGGCCCGTTCCAGGGCCTGTACCAGGACATCGCCGGCGCCGCCTGGGCCGACTGGCTGTTCATGGCCGGGCTGGCCGGCATCGGGGTGGCGCTGCTGCTCGGCATCGGGATGCGGGTCGCGGCGGTCGCGGGTGCCCTGCTCTACGTGCTGATGTGGACGGCCGTGCTGCCTCCGGAGAACAACCCCATCATGGACGAGCACCTGATCAACGCTGCGGTTCTCGCCGGGCTGGCCCTGGTCAACGCCGGCGACACGCTGGGCCTCGGGCGGGCCTGGGCCGCCCTGCCCCTGGTCCGGCGGCTGCCCTGGCTGCGCTGACCGGTCCATCCCCGACGGTGGGCGTCACCTGCGGTGACGCCCACCGTCGGCATGTCCGGCGGGGTCCACGGGGATCGGCGGATCGCGATCCGGCAGGATCGACCGGGACGAGGACAACGACCGACATGGAGGCCCGCACATGGAGAAGCCCGAGGTAGGCCCGATCGAGGGGGCACCCCCGGCCGACCTGGTGATCGAGGACATCACCGTGGGTGAGGGCGCGGAGGCCCGGCCGGGCCAGACGGCCCGGGTGCACTACGTGGGGGTGGCCCACTCCACCGGCGGCGAGTTCGACGCCTCGTGGAACCGGGGCCAGCCGTTCGAGTTCCCGCTGGGCGGCGGCCGGGTGATCGCCGGCTGGGACCAGGGGGTCGTCGGGATGCGGGTCGGCGGCCGGCGGCGGCTGACCATCCCGCCGCACCTGGGCTACGGCAACCGGGGCGCCGGGGGCCTGATCAAGCCGGGCGAGACGCTGGTCTTCGTGGTCGACCTGCTCGACGTGCGCTGACCGACCCGCGCCGCGCGCACCTGCTGGAGTGCGCTGACCCGCCCGCCGGGCGCGGGAACGACCTGCCCGGCGTGCGCGCACCGACCCGCGCGACGGGTGCGCCGAGCACACCTGCTCGACGGGTGCCGCGCGACCCGACCCGCCGGCTCCGGACGCTCCGCCGTCCCGGGGCCGGCGGGTGACGCGCGGGTCAGGCGGCCACCAGGTCGCACTCCGGGCGGGTCGACGTCGTGCGGCAGATCGGGATGACCCGGTGCAGGCCGGTCGCGCGCAGCACCCGCGTCACGACCGGATCCGGGTCGACCAGCACCAGCTCGCCGCCCCGGGCCCGGATCCGCAGGTGCGCGGCGACCAGGGCCCGCACGCCGGTGGCGGCCAGCAGCCGGACGCCGGAGAGGTCGAGCCGCAGCACCGGCCGGGGCGGGGCCGCCCAGAGCGCGCCGCGCAGCGTGCCGACCGTGGCCAGGTCGACCTCACCGACGGCCCACATGTCCACCGCGTGCTCGCCGACGCTCATCCGCACGTCGAACCGCTCACTGCGCTCTACCATGCCCTCGAACCTACCGCCCGGCACCGACAGTTCCACCCCTCCACGGGTCGAATCCGGGTCCTCCCAGGGTAAGACCCTGAGCTGCCCGGATGTCCTCCCCAGGGAGGACACCGCCCCCTGCGGGCCCGCCGGCCGGCGATCGGGGCGGCACCCCGGGGCGGTTGGTTGGTCGACCCCCGGGGCGCCGGGACCGGCCCCCCGGGGGTCGACCGGGTCAGCCGCCGCGACCGGAGGGCACCGGCGCGGGCGACCCGCCGCTGAGCTTCCCCGGCCCCTGCGCCTGCGGCGCGGCGTGCAGTCCGGGCGGGACCGGCAGCGCGCTGCCCCGGACGTACTCGTCCCAGCTGACGTTCCAGGCCGTCCAGCCGTTGCCGGGCTCCAGGTCGACCTCGGTGCCCTTGACGGTGATCAGGTCGCCGACCTGGGTCACCCCCATCAGCCAGTCGGCCGCCGTGGTGGAGACGTTGGCGCAGCCGTGCGAGACGTTGGTGTTGCCCTGGTCCCCCTCGGACCACGGGGCGGCGTGGATGAACTCGCCACCCCAGGTGTACCGCTGCGCGTCCTCGACGTCCACCACGTACCCGCCGTTCGGGTCGCCCCGGGTGTCGAAGGTGGCGTACTCGTGCTTCTCCATGATCACCATTTTGCCGCTGGAACTGGGCGTGCTCGGCTTGCCGAGGCTGACCGGGATCTTGCGCAGGAGCTTGCCGTCCCGGAAGACCGACATCTGCTTGGTGGCATTGTCGATCTCCAACGCGACCTGCCGGCCGATCGTCGACGTGGCGGTGCGATCCTCGTCGCCGATCCGGTCCTTGCCGATCGGCAACCCGTCGAGGGCGGACCGTACGCTGATCTTCGTGCCGGGACGCCAGAAGTCCGGTGCCCGGTAGTAGACCTGACTGCCGTCCTCGACCCAGGACCAGACCCCGGGCTGCGGCGGATCGGTCTTCACGAACAATCGTCGTTGCACGTCCGCCCTGGCCTCTTTGGCGATGGGCGGGTCGAACGCGACGGTGACCGGCATCGCCGTGCCGTACGTCCGGTTGCCGGCGAAATACAGTGTGCTGGTCACGGCCGGCCTGGTCGATTCCGCCATGGTGGTGAAGGTCGTCCTGCGGGTGGTGGTCCGGCCCGAGTCCCCGGTCGCGGTCACCTCGGCGGTGTAGGTCCGCTTCGGCTTCAGGGGCGCGGTCGGCACCCAGGTCGACCCGTCCTCCCGGGGCTCCACGCCGACCTGTCCGCCCTTGTCGTCGGTGATCCGGACGCCGGTGACCCGGCCGTCGGTGACGGTGGCCCCCACCTCGGCGCTGATCGGCACGTCCCGGGCCCGGTCGGCCGGGGTCACGGTGCTCACCTCGGGCGGCTTCGCCTGGGCCGCGCGCTCGACGGCCTTCCGTTCCGCGGTGCATCCGGCGACCGTCGACGGTGCGACCACGATCGCCACCGTCAGCAGACCCAACCGCCGTTTCAATCGCATAGCGTCCCCCCGTCTTCGCTGCTCACCTCGACAGTGTCACCACTGGCCGGTAACCCCGAAGCATTTTCACGACATTTACCTCAGCGATTAGGTGCGACAATTTCCGTTTGCCGTCCATCGGCACCGCCGGGGCGCCTCGAACACAACGCGCCGACTCGGCACCGGCGTACGGGCACCGCCGATCCCGGCCCCCTCGTCCGGTCCACCCGATTCACCTGCGGAAACAGGGCGACCACGATCGGGGCTGGCCGGGCACGAGCCGGACAACCGGCCGCTTTTGCCTCATCCGACCAAAAGTTCGGCCCAATCAAGCCGACCTTTGCAGTTTCCAGTCGATAGGGTACGGTGACCTTCGTCATAGAATCGTGTCGATAAGGCGATCCGTGCCCGCCACCGCGTGTACGGCCAGCGTCGTGTGCCCGGCCGGCGTCGGGCGCCGGCCGGCGCCGTGTGGGTCGGTCGGTCCGGTGCGCGCCGCGCCACCCTGCCGCCGGAGCCCCGCTCCGGCCGTCGCGGCGTGCCCGGGCGGGGCGTCTGTCGGCACCGGAGCGGGCCGGGCGCCGGGGGCGGCCGGCAGGAAGGACCACCATGGACGACGCCAACGGTCATCCCGGACGGTCGGACCGGGGCCCCGTGTCCCGCCGCACCGTCCTGCGCGCGGCCACCGTCTCCGCCGCGGCCCTCGGCACGGCCGGGCTCACCGCCAGCCCGGCCCTGGCCACCGAGACCGCCACCACCGCCGACGACCGCGCCCCGCGCCCGGGGCGCCGCCGGGTGCCCGTCGACCAGATCAGCATCCAGCTCTACACGCTGCGCGACCAGCTCGCCATCGACCTGCCCGGCACCCTGGCGGAGCTGCGGCGCATCGGCTACCGCCGGGTGGAGCACGCCGGCTTCGTCGACCGGACGGCGACCGAGTTCCGGGCCGCGCTCGACACCGCCGGCCTGCGCGCCACCTCGGGGCACGTCGAGATCCCGCAGCCGTTCGACCCGGCCGCCTGGGAGCGGACCCTGGCCGACGCGGTCACCGTGGGCTGCCGGTACGTCGTGCAGTCGTGGTTCGGGATGGGTCCCGACGGGCTTCCGCTGCGCGACCCGCAGGCGTACCGCCAGTTCGCCCGCGACCTCGACCAGGCCGGGCGGATGGCCGCGCGGGCCGGCCTGCGGTTCGGGTACCACAACCACCACCTCGAGTTCGTGCCGCTGACCGACGGGCGGACCGGGTTCGAGATCCTCGCCGCCGGGACCGACCCCCGCCGGGTCCACTTCGAGCTCGACCTGTTCTGGACCTGGCGCGGCGCGCAGGACCCGGTCGACGTCATCCGGGCCCACCGGGGCCGGATCCGCCAGTTCCACGTCAAGGACATCGACTGGCTGGGCAACTTCGCCGACCTGGGCGACGGGATGATCGACTTCGGTCGGATCTTCGACCGCGGCGGGGAGGCCGGCGTGGAGGAGTACATCGTGGAGCGCGACGACGCCGGGGAGGCCCCCCGGCAGCCGGCCGACGCGCTGGAGACCGCCCGTAAGGGCTTCGTGTACCTGAGTTCGCTGCGGTACTGACGACACGACATCGGGGGGCTCACACATGACGAACCGTATCGCCGCACTCTCCGTCCCCGTGCTGGTGGCCGCCGGTCTCGCGGTACCGGTCGCGCCGGCCGGGGCCGCCGCGACCGCCGCGACCGCCGGGGCAGCCGCGCCCGCCGGGGCCGCCGCGTCCAGCGAGGACCGCTTCCAGAAGGTCACCCTCAACGACTTCCCCGGCGAGCCGATCAGCCTCGCCGTGCTGCCGGACCTGCGGGTGCTGCACACCTCCCGGACCGGCCAGGTCCGCATCCACGATCCGCGCACCGGGCTGAACACGATCGCCGCGGACATCCCGGTGTACCTGCACGACGAGGAGGGGTTGCAGGGCGTCGCCATCGACCCGGACTTCGCCCGCAACCGCTGGGTCTACCTCTACTACTCCCCGCCCGGGGACACCCCGTCGGACGACCCGGACACCCCGGACGTCAACGAGGGCGACGCCCCGGAGTTCGGCACCGAGGCCGACTGGAAGCGGTACCGGGGCGTGCTGCGGCTGTCCCGGTTCACGCTGACCGGGTCGACCCTGGACCTGCGCAGTGAGCAGCGGATCCTCGACGTGCCCACCGACCGGGGCACCTGCTGCCACGTCGGCGGCCAGATCGACTTCGACCGCGCCGGCAACCTGTACCTGTCCACCGGGGACGACACCAACCCGCTGGCCTCCGACGGGTACACGCCCATCGACGAGCGGCCCGGCCGCAACCCGGCGTACGACGCGCAGCGCACCTCGGGCAACACCAACGACCTGCGGGGCAAGCTGCTGCGGATCAGGGTCGGCCCCGACGGCCGGTACACCGTCCCGAAGGGGAACCTGTTCGCGCCGGGCACGCCGAAGACCCGCCCGGAGATCTACGCGATGGGGCTGCGCAACCCGTTCCGGTTCGCCGTGGACCGCCGCACCGGCGCCGTCTACCTGGGCGACTACTCCCCCGACGCGGCGCGGCCGAGCCCGCAGCGGGGACCGGTGGGCCACGGCCGCTGGATGGTGATCGACAAGCCGGCGAACTACGGCTGGCCGTACTGCGCCACGCCGGACCTGCCCTACGTCGACCACGACTTCGCCACCGGCCGGTCGGGCGCGCCGTTCGACTGCCGCCGGCCGGTCAACGACTCGCCCCGCAACACCGGGCTGCGCCACCTGCCGCCGGTCACCGCGCCGCAGGTGGCGTACACCTCCGCCCTCTCGGCGCAGTTCCCGCAGCTCGGCGAGGGCGGCGTGGGCCCGATGGGCGGCCCGGCGTACGAGTACGACCGGCGCAGCACCTCGCGGGTGCGCTGGCCGGCCTCCTACGACGGGGTACCGCTGTTCTACGAGTGGACCCGCGACTACCTCAGGGAGTTCCGCCTGGACCGGCGGGGCGAGGTGCGCGACATCCGGCCGGTGGCCCCGTCCGTGGTCACCGACAACCCGATGGACCTGGAGTTCGGCCCGGACGGGGCGCTCTACGTGCTGGAGTACGGCGACGGGTACTTCGCCGAGAACCCGGACGCGCAGCTGTCCCGGATCGACTTCGTCCGGGGCAACCACACCCCGGTCCCGAAGATCAGCGCGGACGTGCTCGGCGGGCACGCCCCGCTGCGGGTCGCCTTCTCCAGCGCCGGCACCGTCGACCCGGACGGCGACCGGCTGCGGTACGAGTGGGACTTCGACTCCGACGGCCGGGTCGACTCCACGGAGCAGCACCCGACCTTCACCTACCGGCGCAACGGCGTGTACCAGCCGACGCTGAAGGTCACCGACCGCACCGGGCGCTCGGCGGCGGCCAACCTGCCGCTGGTGGTCGGGCCCCGGGCGCCGAGCGTCCAGTTCGTCACCCCCGACGCCGAGCAGCCCTTCGAGTTCGGGCAGACCGTGGCGTTCGAGGTGGCGGTGGTCGACGACATGCCGGTGGACTGCTCGCGGGTGAAGGTGACCTACATCCTCGGGCACGACGGGCACGGCCACCCGCTCTCGTCGACGACCGGCTGCACCGGGGCGATCCGCACCTTCCTCGACGACGGGCACGCCGGGTTGGACAACATGGCCGCCGTCTTCGTCGCCGAGTACACCGACGAGCCCAGCGGCGGCCTGCCGGCCCAGACCGGCAGCGCCCTGGTGGCGCTCTACCCGCCGCCGTCGACCCCGGCGGCGGTGTGGCGGGCGGGCCGCTGAGCGGACCGCCCCGACACCCCCGGGGTACGCCCGGCCGGGACGCGCGACCGTGCGCCGACCGGCCGGGCACGCCGACGGGCGTCGGGGTGCGGGTGGACCCGCGCCCCGGCCCCGGGCTCAGTCCCAGTCGTGGTCGGTGTCGTTGCGCTCCCACCGGCCGCCCACCGGCGGGGTGTCCAGCCGGGTGGCGGCCTCGGCGTTGCCGGCCAGGTCGTTGTCGACCACCCGGCACCCCACGCAACTGCCCCGCTCGGTGATCCACAGCCCGTGGGTCTGGGTACGGACGTCCTGGCTGTCCCAGATCCGGTTACCCCGGATCGTGGCCGCGTCGACGGCCGCGTTGACCGAGATCCCGGCCCGGGTCGTCGGCGCCGCCGGCAACTCGTACGGGCTGCCCGGCAGCGGCGTGTCCCCGCTCCACGCGCTGAACGCGTCCGGCCGGACCGGGGCGAGGGTCAGTTCGGTGCCGGTGTTGGCGGCCACCACGGCGGTCCGTCCGCCGACCCGCAGCACCTTGCCCCGGTGCCCGTCGGGCAACCAGTCCGCGGTCCGGTCCACCAGGGACCGCTCGCTGTACCGGACCGACTCGCCCCCGCCGTGGTACGCCCCGGCGCACTGCCGGCCGTTGTTACGGATCCGGTTGTTCAGCACCGCCGCGTCGGTGATCGGCCGGTCGATCCGGATCGCGTCCAGCCCGTTGCCCCAGAAGTCGTTGCTGTCGACCACGACCTCGGCCCCCGCGCCCCGGTAGCCCCGGCCGTGGCCGAGGTTGTGCTGGTGGAAGCCGTACGCGCCGTTGCCGGTGATCCGGTTGCCCCGCACCGTGTACGGCCCCGGGGTGTTGCCCACGCTGACCCCGTCGCGGACGTTGCCGTCGATGACACAGTCGGTCAGCAGCCCGCCCCGGCCGGCGACCCCGGCGGTCCCCTCGGCCGAGATGTCGAAGCCGGCCTCCAGGTTGCCGGTCATCGTGCACGCGGAGACGATCAGCCCGTCCGCGCCCCAGTCGGAGATGCCGAACCGGTTGCCCTGGCTGTGGCAGCCGACGATCCGGTACCCGCGCGGCGGCAGCCAGGCCTCCTTCTGCAACTCCAGGAAGATGCCGTTGGTGCCGTTGCCCACGGTGGTGCAGTTGGCGATGGTGAGCCGCTCGACGGTGCCCCACCCGCCGATGCCGATCCCGATCCCCGCCCCGCCCATCTCCTCGCCGTTGTCCAGCCGGCCGCAGCCGACCACCACCACGCCCTCGATCAGGCTGTCCTGGAGGAAGTCGCAGCCCAGGCCGGTGGCGGCGGTGTGGTGGATGTACAGGTTGCGGAACACCCCGCGCACCACGTACTGCAGGCCCAGCCCCTTGGCCAGGTAGCTGTACTCGGCCATGGCCACGCCGGAGCCGTCGATCTCGAAGTCGGCGAAGGTGCAGTCGGCGATGTGCCGGTCCCGGTCGGCGCCGTGCTGCACGGTGGTCCAGAAGGCCAGCGGGGTCGGGTCCGACCGGTTGCCCTCGTTGCTGAGCAGGAAGCGGGTCGCCCCGGGGCCCGCGCCGACCAGGGAGACCCCGCTGCGCCAGACCGTCCCGGCGTCCCGGATGGAGTAGATGCCCGGCGGGCAGTAGATCACCCGGGCCCGCCCGTCGGCGGCGTAGCCGTCGCCGAGCCGGTCCACCAGCGCGGCCAGCGCCGGCTGGTCGTTGGTCACCCCGTCGCCGCACAGCCCGTACTCCTGCGCGTCGCAGTACAGCGGCGCACCGGCGACGGCCGGTCGGTGGTACCGGACGGCGGGGGGCAGGGCCTGGAACGGCACGGGTGCTCCCTTCGGCGTACGGACCCGTCCGGCGGCGCATTCCCGGTGCCGGCGTCCGGAAACACCGCCGCCGGCACCCCACGCGCCGGAGCAGTCCGGTGGCGGGGTGCCGGCGAGCCCGCTCCCGGACCCGGCCCCGGTGCCGGGGGCCGGGTCCGCCGAGCCGTCAGGTGTGGGCGATCAGCAGCGCCGGCTGCTCGACGCAGTCGGCGACGTGCCGCAGGAAGCCGCCGGCCACGCCGCCGTCGCAGACCCGGTGGTCGAAGGTCAGGCTGAGCTGGGTGACCTTGCGGACGGCCAGGCTCCCGTCGACCACCCACGGCTTGTCCACGATCCGGCCGATGCCGAGCAGCGCCGCCTCCGGGTGGTTGATGATCGGGGTGGAGCCGTCGACCCCGAACACCCCGTAGTTGTTCAGGGTGAAGGTGCCGCCGGTGAGCCGGGCCGGCGGCAGCGTGCCGGCGCGGGCGGCGGCCGTGGTCGCGGCCAGCTCGGCGGCGAGGTCGGCGGTGGTCAGCCGCTGCGCGTCGCGCAGCACCGGCACCACCAGGCCCCGGTCGGTCTGGGTGGCGATGCCCAGGTGCACGCCCCGGGACTGGACGATCCGCTGCCCGGCGGTGTCGACATGCGCGTTGAGCTGCGGGAAG
>NZ_LRQV01000166.1 GCF_001567585.1 Micromonospora rosaria | reverse complement strand
CCGGGGCCGGCTCCGGGCCGGGCTCGAACCAGGTCGACTCCCAGTAGCCCTCCTCGGCCGGGAGCCGGCTCTTGACGTGCAGCGGGCGGTACCCGTCCGCCGCGCTCCACAGGAACGCCTCGTTGCGCCGCCGGCCGGCGTGCTCCACCGGCCGGGTCGAGACCACCGTCGGCACGCCGAGGCCGGGCAGCAGGCGCAGCCCGGCCTCGTGCGCGGCCACCCCGGCCCGCCACGCGCCCGGGTCGAACCCGGGCCGGTCGGCGAGCCACGGCGAGAACGGCATCTCCGGCAACAGCAGCAGGTCGCTGCCCGCCCCCGCGAGCCGGTCGGCCAGGTCGGCCCACTCCGGCCCGTCGGGGGCGGCGCCGGGCAGTTCACAGACGGTCACGCGGATGGTCGCCACGACACCTCACCCGCGGAAGAAGTTGGGACGCAGCACGCTCGGATCGTACGACTCGCGGTAGACCGGCGTCGCGGAGGCGGTGATCGGCGGCACGATCCAGCTCCACTCCGCGTGCACCACCTCCCCGGAGCGGCGTCGGGCCTGCGTGTACCGGTGGAACTGGTCGGTCATCGTGTGGTGGTCGACCAGGTGCACCCCGGCGGCGGCGTACGAGCTGAGCACCGCGGCGTTCAGCTCGATCAGCGCCCGGTCCTTCCACAGGGTCCGGTCCTCGCTGGTGTCCAGGCCCAGGCTCTTCGCCACGGCGGGCAGCATGTTGTACCGCTCGACGTCGCCGAAGTTGCGCGCGCCGATCTCGGCGCCGACGTACCAGCCGGTGAACGGCGCCGCCGGGTACGACACCCCGCCGATCTCCATCCGCATGTCCGACACCGTCGGGTACGCGTACCAGCGCAGGCCGAAGTCGGCGAGCCAGTCGTGGTCCGGGTGGCTCAGCGGCACGTCCGGACAGGAGGTCGGGTCCAGCTCCCGCCAGCCCTCGCCGTCGGAGCCGCGCACCAGCACCGGCAGCCGGTCGAACTGACCGGACCGGGGCTGCCAGCCGGCGGCGACCAGCTCCTCGGTGAGGCCCGTGTTGGCCGGGTCGCCCCGGACGCCGCCGTCCGGCTGGCGGTACCCGGCGTACCGGACGAGCTGCGCGTTGACGATCTGGGGCCCCGGCGTCGTCGGCCCCTCCGGGGCGAAGACGGTGATCGTCGGGCGGATCGCGCCGTCCTGGTACACCGCCTCCTGGTGCCGTTCCAGCTCGTCGAGGACGCCGTCGACGGTGTGCACCTCGCGGCGGTCCCGGACCACCAGCGTGCGCCAGTAGAGCTGGCCGATGCACCGGGTGTGGTTGCGCCAGGCCAGCTTCGCGCCGATCTCCAGCTCCGGCAGCGTGTGCGCGTACGTGCCGGTGCGGGCGATCTCGGCCAGCACCTCGGTCCGGCGCTGCCGGTACCGGGCGGTGTCCCAGCCCAGCTCCACCGCGCAGGTGCGCAGAAAGGCGACAGCCTCCTCGGGGAGGGTGCCCGGCTGGCTGGACGCGTTCAGTGGACGTTCGTCGGCTCCGCCGCTGCGTCGAGGCTCGCGGTGTCCGGTGACCGGGCAGCCCGGTCCTCGCGTGTCACCCGGTCCCGAAGCGCTCCGGAGCTGCTGTCGTACCTGCGGTTTCCCCACCAGTGCCCGCCTTCCGGGGTCGGTCGCACTTCACCGGCCACCGGCATCATTGCCGTGAGGGCAGCCGGCGACGTCCGCTCACCGGACGGTAGGGGAAATTGACCGACCGCTGTTCACCACGAAATGGAATACTGATTGAACGCTCGGTCGGCAGACATTGAACCCGCTGGTCGTGAGCGGCAAACGTCAAACGATGGTCAAGCCCTCGTGCGCTGCAGGTCAGGATCGTGGAGGGTACATTGTCGACCCCGACACCCCGCCCTACAGTCGCAGCAGAGCGCTGCCGGAACGGTGTCATTCCTTTCCCGGCTGCTTCCGGATCGCCCGAGACGATGACCCGGAGGGCGGAGCAGATTGACCGAGTACGCGACCACCGCGCCGGCCCGGACGACCCCGGACGGCGACGGTTACCCCATGGACCCGATCCCCGACCTCGACCGGTACCGCACCAGCACCGTGCCGATCGCCGCGCTGGTCCCCGGTGACTCCCCCCGTCTCGACGGGATCCGACCCGAGCACGTGCGGGTCCTCGCCGCCACCGACGTGCCGCTGCCACCGATCCTGGTGGAGCGGGGCACCATGCGCGTCATCGACGGGATGCACCGCCTGCACGCCGCGCTGGCCGCCGGGCGGGACAGCGTCGAGGTGGTGTACTTCGACGGCTCGGCCCGCAGCGTCTTCGTCCAGGCGGTCAAGGCGAACATCGCACACGGCCTGCCGCTGACCCTGGCCGACCGCCGGGCCGCCGCCCGGCGGATCATCGGCCTCTACCCCGAGTGGTCCGACCGGATGGTGGCCGCCACCGTGGGCCTGTCCGACAAGACCGTCGCCGCGGTCCGCCGCGCCGCCGGGGACGTCGGCCAACCCGAGGTCCGCATCGGCATGGACGGGCGGGCCCGGCCGCTGAGCAGCGCCGCCGGCCGGTGGATCGCCAGCCAGTTGATGGAGGAGCGCCCGGAGGCCTCGCTGCGCGAGATCGCCCGGGAGGCGGGCATCTCGGTGGCCACCGTGCGCGACGTGCGGGCCCGGATGCGGCGCGGGGACGACCCGGTACCCGCGGCGGCCGGCGGACGCCGCAGCACCACCCGCCGGGCCGCCCGGCCGGAGGCGGGGGCGGCCTGCCCGGAGCCGGACGGCAGCGCGCTGCTGGAGGGCCTGCGGCAGGATCCGTCGCTGCGGTACAACGAGGTCGGCCGGGAGTTGCTGCGCTGGCTCGACCTGCGTACCCCGCGCAGCCGGGAGCTGGAGGGCGTGGTGGAGCGGGTGCCCCCGCACGCCGCGCTGATCGTGGCCCGGGTGGCCCGACGCTGCGCGGCGGGCTGGGAACGCCTCGCCCGCGAGATGGAGCTCAGCGCGGCCGACCCGGCCGACGAGAGCTGACGCGCCGGCCGGCGTCGGGCCGGCCGCACGACCACGGAAGGTGGACATGCCCGCCAACGACACGGATGTGATCATCGCGGGAGCCGGACCGGTCGGACTCATGCTCGCCGCCGAGCTGCGGCTCGGTGGGGTACGGGTCGTCGTGCTGGAACGCTCGACGGATCCCACCGACCAGACCCGCGCCCTCGGGTTCACCTCCCGCACGATCGAGGTGTTCGACCAGCGTGGACTGCTGCCCCGCTTCGGCGGGTTCGGCACCATCCCGATCGGACACTTCGGCGGGCTGACCCTCGACTACCGCGAGGTGCCGGGCGGCTCCTACGGCGCCGCGGGCGTGCCGCAGTCGCTGACCTCGTCGATCCTCGACGAGTGGGGCACGGAGCTGGGCGCCGACATCCGGCGCGGCTGGACGGTCACCGGGTTCGACGCCGACGTCGACGGGGTGAGCGTCGCGGTGGACTCGCCCGACGGTCCCCGCCGGCTGCGTGCCGCGTACCTGGTGGGCTGCGACGGCGGCCGGAGCACCGTCCGCAAGCTGGCCGGCATCGACTTCCCGGGCCAGGACGCGGTGATGGAACTGGCCTTCGCCGAGGTCGATGGCATCCGGGTCAAGCCCCGGCCGAACGGCGAGCGGGTGCCCGGCGGCCTGGTGCTGGCCTTCCAACAGGGCGCGGACCGGTTCCGGGTGACGTACTACGAGCGGGGCGTGGTGCCCAGGCCGGGCACCGAGCCGCCCAGCTACCCCGAGGTCGCGGCGGCCTGGCTGCGACTGACCGGCGAGGACATCAGCGCCGGCAGCCCGAGCTGGATCGGCCGGTTCACCGACGCCAGCCGGCAGGCGGCCGAGTACCGGCGCGGCCGGGTGCTGCTCGCCGGCGACGCCGCGCACATCCACCTGCCCATCGGCGGGCAGGGCATGAGCACCGGGCTGCAGGACGCGGTCAACCTCGGCTGGAAGCTGGCCGCCGAGATCCACGGGCACGCGCCGGACGGGCTGCTCGACACGTACCACAGCGAGCGGCATCCGGTCGGGGCCCGGGTCATCCGCAACACCCTCGCCCAGCGGATCCTGTACGTCGGCGGCCCCGAGGTGGCGCCGATCCGGGACCTGGTCACCGAGCTGACCGCGTACGCCGACGTGCGCCGCCACCTGATCAACACGGTGACCGGCCTGACCATCCGCTACGACGTCGGCCCCGGCGAGCACCCGCTGCTGGGCTGCCGGCTGCCCGGCCTGGACCTCGCCGCCGCCGACGGGCCCACCTCGACGCTGCGGCTGCTGCACCGGGCCCGGGGCGTCGTCCTGGTGCTCGACGACGGGTCCGGCTGGGCGGAGGCCGCCGCGCCGTGGGCGGAGCGGGTCGACACCGTGCCCGCCCGCCCCGCCGACCCCGACGGCGCGGCGGCGTTCGCCGGTGCGGCGGCGCTGCTGGTCCGCCCGGACGGCTACGTCGCCTGGGTCGGCCCGCCCGGGACGTCCCCGCAGCACCTCGCCGACGCGCTGCTGCGCTGGTTCGGCAAGCCGGCGGTGGGCTGACCGTGGCGACGAACCCGCACCTGGACGAGCGCGCCGACGGCCGGGTCGCCCTGGTCACCGGGGCCAACCGGGGCCTCGGCCTGGAGATCGCCCGGCAGTTGGCGCACCGGGGCGCGACGGTCCTGCTGGGCGTGCGCGACCCGCGGCGCGGGTCGCAGGCCGCCGACGAGCTCGCCGCGACCGGCCTCTCCGTCGCCGCCCTGCCGCTCGACGTCACCGACGCCGCGTCGGTGACCGCCGCCGCGACCGAGATCGACCGACGGTACGGCCGGCTCGACATCCTGGTCAACAACGCCGGGATCGCCGGCGGTTTCACCGGCCCACCCAGCGCCGCGACCGTCGACGACCTCCGCGAGGTGTACGACACCAACGTCTTCGGCGTGGTGGCCGTCACCAACGCGATGCTGCCGCTGCTGCGCCGGGCACCGGCCGGGCGCATCGTCAACATGTCCAGCGAGGCGGGTTCGCTGACCCGCAACGCCGCGCCCGACTCCTGGTTCCGCGACTACAACGCGATCGCGTACCAGTCGTCGAAGACCGCCCTCAACTTCGTGACCCTCGCCTACGCCAAGGAGCTGCGGGACACCGCCGTGAAGGTCAACGCGGCGAACCCGGGCTTCGTGGCGACCGACATGAACCACCGGCGCGGCCACCGGACGGTCGAGGAGGGCGCGGCGATCGCCGTACGGCTGGCGCTGCTCGGCCCGGACGGCCCCACCGGCACCTCGCAGGACGACAACGGTCCCGTCCCCTGGTAGCCGTCGCCCGTGCGGCCCGGCGTCCCACTCCGTGCGCCGGGCCGCCTCGCGCCCGACGACACCGTGCTGGTGCGGGGCGGGGGACTGGTGTGTCCACCCTCCGGTGGGCCTGCCCCGGCCGGGGTGCCGGTCGCCCTCCCTGTGGAGCCGCCTCGGCCTGGGTGGATGGGTCGTGCGCCCTGTCGAACTGCCCCCGTGGGCGGGGCAACCGGTCCGGTGACCGCGCATCGGTGGCCGCGCATCGGTGGCCGCGCATCGGCGACCGCGGTCGACGGCCGCGGTCGGCCGACGTGACCGAGGAAGGGGCGTCCGGCGGCATGACGCCGGACGACCGGCAATGGTCCTGTTGGCGGGGCAGCTCGACAGGGCGCTTGCGCCCGCCTGCCGCCGCCCGTCTCGCCGTCCTGCCGCCCGCCCGCCCGCCTGCCGCCGCCCGATCGCGCCGTCGCCCCGCTGCCCTCCGCCGGGTCACGGGGCCGAGTGCGGTCCGGTCACGTCGCCGCCTGTCGCCGGGTCGGTCCGCCGCCCGCCGGGCGGTGCGCGCACGCCGACGGGCCCGACGACCAGCGGTCGGTCGGGCCCGTCGGGGGTGGCGGTCAGTCCTCCAGGACGAAGTCGGCGATGGCCGGGCCGATGTGCTCCGGCGGAACCCGGTGCCACACCCCGGGCAGGGTCGTCAGCCGGCCCTTCGGCAACGCCTCGGTGGTGGCGTGCGCCGCCGCCCGCAGCCAGTCGGCGGTGCTGTCACTGGCCACGATCAGCACCGGGATGTCCAGCTTGGCCAGCCGGTCCACGGGGAGCTGACCGTCGCCGCAGATGGCGGTGTCGTAGGCGAGGGTGTGCGCCAGCGCCTCGTTCGAGGACCACAGGGGGCTGGTGCGCCAGGTCGCGATCGCCTCCGCCGACAGGCCGGCGACCTGCTCCAGGAACAGCTCCGCCGCGTCGCCGCGTCGGTCCTGCCGCAGCAGCGCGTCCAGGTTCTCGGCGAAGTCCGGCGGCGGCTTCTGGTGCCCCGGCATCCGGTAGGGCGGCTCCAGCAGCGCCAGGCGGGTGATCGGGGCGCCGGCCATCGCGGCCTCCAGGGCCAGGATCGCGCCGCTGGAGCCACCGAAGACCGCCGCCTCGCCGCCGGCTTCGTTGATCACGGCCACCAGGTCCTCGATCTCCCGTTCGAGGGCCCAGGTGGGGGCGTCACCGCTCTCGCCCCGGCCGCGCCGGTCGTAGCAGTACGTGGTCACGTGCGGGTTCAGGTACGGCACGATCGGCGTGAAGACCGTGTGGTCGCGGAAACCGCCGCCGAGCAGCACGAGTGGTGGCCCCTCGCCCTCCTTCACGTAGGCGATCGTCGTGCCGTCCCGGGAAACGACCTTGTGCATCGCGTTCTCCTGTTCCGCGCGGCGGCCCGGTCCGCGAAATTCCATTCCGGCCCGGCAGATTTCCCGGCGAAATTACAACCGACCGGGGCAACTGTCAACGAGTGCGGAATGTGCGACCGCGGTGCTTCCGGGGTCGCACACCCGTGCCGTTGTGGGCTCGGGAAAGCACCCCTAACATCGCCCCGGAAGCCACCGGAGCGCATATTCGTCGACCGGGCGGCAAGCCCCGTCGGGTAACGCCACAGCGCCGGCCAGATCGCCAGGAGGACCGCATGTCTTCGATACCTGCCCCGTTCGCACTGCTCAATCTCGTCCAGGGCGCCATGGTCAGCCAGGCGCTGTACGCCGCGGCGACCCTCGGCATCGCCGACGAGCTCGCCGACGGGCCGCTGGCGCCCGAGGAGATCGGCAAGCGGGTCGACGCCGACCCGGAGTCCACGTACCGGCTGCTGCGCGTGCTCGCCGCCCACGGCGTCTTCGCCGAGCGGCAGGACAAGACCTTCGAGCTGACCCCGATGGCCGACGCGCTGCGCACCGACGCGCCGCTGTCGATGCGGCGGATCGCCCGGCTGATGGGCCACCCGACCCACTGGGAGGACTGGGGGCACTTCCTGGAGGCGGTCCGCACCGGCGAGCCGTCCCTGCCGAAGGTGCGCGGCATGAGCGCCTGGGAGTACTTCGGCGCCAACCCCGAGTACGCCCAGGTCTTCTTCGCCGGCATGGGCAACCTGTCGGACCTGGAGACCGTGCCGGTCTCCCAGGGGTACGACTACAGCCCGTTCGGCCGCATCGTCGACGTCGGCGGCGGCAGCGGCGCCCTGCTCGCGGCGATCCTGGAGCGGACCCCGCAGGCCAGCGGCGTGGTCTTCGCCCCGTCCTCGGTCGAGGCCGCGCAGCAGGTGCTGGCGCAGGCCGGCGTCGCCGACCGGTGCACCATCGAGGAGGGCTCGTTCCTGGAGTCCGCCCCGGCCGGTGGGGACGCCTACATCCTCAAGCACATCGTGCACGACTGGCCGCACGAGCAGGCGGTGGCCATCCTGCGCAACGTGCGGTCGGTCATCGGCCCCAAGGGCAAGCTGCTGCTGATGGAGAGCGTGGTCCCCGAGGGGAACACCCCGCACAGCAGCAAGCTGGTCGACCTGTGGTTGCTGCTGCTGGTCGGCGGCCGGGAGCGCACCGAGGCGGAGTACCGCAGGCTGCTCTCCGACGCCGGCTTCGCGCTGTCGAAGATCACCGAGACGCCGGCGGGTGTGGCGATCATCGAGGCCGATCCGGTGTGATCGACCCAGACGTCCCCGGCGGTCCTCTTCGGCGAAGGCGGCAGACATGACTGTGCACACCCGTACCGCGCTGGTCATCGGGGGCGGCGTCGCCGGCCCGGTGGTCGCGACGGCCCTGCGCCGGGCCGGCGTCGAGGCCACCGTCTACGAGGCGTACGACAGCGCCGCCGACGGGGTCGGGGGCGGGCTGAGCATCGCGCCCAACGGGCAGGACGCGTTGGACGCGATCGGGCTCGGTGACGTCGTCCGGGAGGTCGGCCGGCCGCTGGCGGGCACCGTGCTGCGTAGCTGGAAGGGTGCGGTGCTGGGCGAGATCTCGGTCCCGCCCGGCCTGCCCGAGCTGCGCTTCGTCTGGCGCGCCGAGCTCAGTCGCGGGCTGCGCGACGCGGCGGCCGGGCACGGCGTGCGCACCGTGTACGGCAAGCGGTTGGAGCGGATCGAGCAGGACGGGGAGCGGGTGACCGCCCACTTCGCCGACGGCACCAGCGCCAGCGCCGACGTGCTGGTCGGCGCGGACGGCATCCGCTCCACCGTGCGCCGGCTGATCGACCCGGCCGCGCCCCGGCCGGAGTACGCCGGGCTGCTCGGCTTCGCCGCCCCGGTGGCGGACACCGGGATGGCGTCCACCGGCCGGCGGCTGAACATCAGCTACGGCCGGCGGGCCTCCTGCGGCTACCTGGTGTACGACGACTCCTCGGGCGGGTGGTTCATGAACCTCCCGCACCGGGAGCCGATGACGGTGGCCCAGGCCCGCGCGGTCGGCACCGACCAGTGGCTGCGGACCCTGCGGGAGGCGGTCGCCGACGACCGGTCGGCGGCGCCCGAGCTGCTGCGCCGCACCGATCCGGCCGATCTGCTGATCACCGGGCCGTTGGAGACGCTCAGCACGGTCCCGACCTGGAGTCGGGGCCGGGTGGTGCTGGTCGGGGACGCGGTCCACGCGACCTCGCCCAGCGCCGGGCAGGGCGCCTCGCTGGCCTTCGAGAGCGCCGTGCAACTGGCCCGGTGCCTGCGCGACCTGCCGTACGCCGAGGCGTTCGTCGCGTACGAGGGGTTGCGCCGGGAGCGGGTGGAAAGGATCATCGCGGCGGCGGCCCGGACCAACCGGAACAAGGCCAACGCGTCGGCCCGGATCGTGCGGGACGTCCTCCTGCCGATCACCATGCGGATCGCGATGAAAATGCTGCGACCTGGCAAGATGACGTGGCAGTTCGACCACCACATCGACTGGGACGCGCCGGTGCCCGGCACCGTCCCGGTCCGGGCGGGCGGCGCCTAGTCGCCGTTTTGCCGGCGTTCATTTCAACAAGAGTTATATCGTTGTTTCATCTTCAGGCGAGGCGTGGCCGTCGGCGATACGCCGAGGGCGTAAAAGATTGCCATCGGTGAGAGTCCTCCCGTACGGTGAATTTTCGCTCGATGACACGGTGGTCGCCGACAGCCACGTCTCCGGCCGCTGCGCCAAGCAGCGGACCTGCATCCCTCGGGAGTAGACATGAAAGCTGGCGTGGTGGTCGTGGGTGCCGGACCGGTCGGGCTGATGCTCGCGGGTGAACTACGGCTCGGAGGTGCCGACGTCGCCGTCTACGACCGGCTTCCCGCCCCGTCCGGGGAATCCCGCGCGCTCGGGTTCACCCGGCGCGTGGCCGAGGTGTTCGACCAGCGCGGGCTGCTCGCCCGCTTCGGCGAGCTGCGCCAGGGCCAGCAGGGCCACTTCGGTGGCGTGCGGATCGACCTCGGCGCGCTGCCGGAGAGCCACCACGGCGTGCTCGGCCTGCCGCAGTCGCGGACCGAGAGCATGCTGACCGAGTGGCTCGCCGAGCTGGGCGTGCCGATCCACCGTGGACACACCCTCGTCGACCTGCGCCAGAGCGCCGACGAGGTGGTCCTCACGTTGGACGGGCCGCAGGGCCGGCACGAGGTCGCCACCGGCTACGTCATCGGGTGCGACGGCGGTCGGAGCACCGTCCGGGCGGTGGGCGGCTTCGACGCGCCGCGCACCGTGCCCACCCGGGGCATGTACATGGCCGACATCACCGGCGTGGAGGTGCGCCAGCGCCCCATCGGCGAGCGCATCCCCGGTGGCCACATGGTGCTGTCGGTCAGCCTCGGCGACGGGTACTACCGCATCCTCGTGCACGACAAGGGGCTGCGCCCGCCCGCGGACGCCGCCCCGCCCGCGTACGCCGAGGTCGCCGACGCCTGGCAGCGGATGACCGGTGAGTCCCTGCACGGCGCGACCGCCCGGTGGACCGCCGCCTTCGACAACTCCAGCGTGCTGGCCACCGAGTACCGGCGCGGCCGGGTGCTGCTGGCCGGCGACGCCGCCCACGACACCCCGCCGCTGGCGGGCTGGGGCCTGAGCACCGGCATCCAGGACGCGGTGAACCTCGGCTGGAAGCTCGCCGCCGTGGCCACCGGCCGGGCCGGCGACGACCTCCTCGACACCTACCACGCCGAGCGGCACCCGCTCGGCACGCAGCTCGTGCGCAACACCCACGCCGCGTCCCAGCTCTACCTCAGCGGGGACGAGATGGAGCCGGTCCGCGCCGTGCTGCGGGAACTCGTGGACGGCGGCAGCGCCGCCCGTCACCTCGCCGGAATGGTCAGCGGGGTCACCGTCCGCTACGACCTGGGTGCCGGTGAGCACCCCCTGCTGGGCCTGCGTATGCCGCCCGACCGCGAGCTGGAGCTCGTCGGGGGCGGCCGGGTCCGCATCGCTGAACTGCTCCGCGCCGGTCGCGGCGTGCTGGTCGACACCGAGCCGGAGGGAGCCGCGGCCACGCTGGGCGCGGACTGGTCGGACCGGGTCGACGTGGTCAGCGGAGCCTGGGTGCCGGCCACCACGGACGGCGCCGACGCTCCGCTGGACGCGGTCCTGATCCGGCCGGACGGCCATGTCGCCTGGGCCTCACCCGGTGGGGGCGACCTGGCCGACGCGCTGAGCCGGTGGTTCGGGGCGTCCCGGGCGGTGGTGGCCGCGTGAACCGGGGCGGCCGGCCGCAGGTCGGGGCCGGCGGAGCAGAAGTAAACCACATTGGAACGGGAGACCCATGACGCAATCAAACCTGCCCATCCTGGTCACCGGCGGTACCGGTACCCTCGGTGGCCACGTCCTGCCGCAGTTGCGGGAGGCCGGGCGCCAGCTGCGGGTGATCAGCCGGCGGGACCGCCAGCCCTCCAACGGCGTCGAGTACGTGTCCGGTGACCTGCTCAAGGGCGAGGGGATCGAGCGGGCCGTCGACGGTGTCCACACCGTCCTGCACATGGCCGGTGGGCCCAAGGGCGACGACCAGGTCGCCCGGAACCTCATGCGTGCCGCGGCCAAGGCCGGCGTGCAGTACGTCGTGTACATCTCGGTGATCGGCGCCGACAAGGTGCCGCTCGGCTACTTCCAGGCCAAGTACGGCGCCGAGCAGGCGGTCGCCGAGTCGGGCATCCCGTACACCACGTTGCGGGCCGCGCAGTTCCACGACCTCGTCTACACCGTGGTGTCGAAGATGGGCGGCATGCCGATCGTGCCGGCGCCCAAGGTGATCCGGTTCCAGCCGGTCGACTCGCGGGACGTGGCGGACCGGCTGGTGGAGCTGACCCTCGGCACCCCGGCCGGCCTGGTGCCGGACATCGCCGGCCCGACCGTCTACCCGATGGTCGACCTGATCCGCAGCTATCTCGCGGCCAAGGGCAAGAGCCGGCCGTTCCTGCCGGTCCCGGTGCCCGGCAAGCCCGGCAAGGCGTACCGCAACGGGGACAACCTCACCCTCCAGGGCGCGCTGATCGGCAAGCGCACCTGGGAGCAGTTCCTGGCGGAGAAGCTGCGCTGACCGTCCGGCGGCACACCTGAAACGGCCCGGGTCGAGGATCTCGACCCGGGCCGCTTCGTCAGTGCCGTCAGGCGTCAGGCGTCACGGCAGGCGGAGCTTGATGACCTCGCCCTGGCCGGCCTGCAGGCCCTTGTTGGAGACGTAGATGTCCGGCCCGGCGACCGTGATGCCGGTCGGCGAGACGATCCCGGTGCTGTACGTCGTCCGGGAGCCGTTGGCCTCGACCCGGATGACCGCGCCCTGGCTGGGCGGGAACATCGCGCCGCTGGTGTGCATCGAGGTGACCAGCAGCCGGCCCTGGCTGTCGAACGCCAGGTCGGTCAGGAGCGAGAAGCCGTCGGCGTACACGGTCGGGGCCTGGCCCGGCACCACCCGGTAGACCCGGGCGCTACCCGGCCGGGCGCTGATCTCCGAGACGTACAGGGCGCCGTCCGGGCCGACCTCGACCGCGGTGGGGGCGCTCTGCACGACCTGGCCGTTGACCACCTTGGTGGGCAGCGCCGCGATCGTCTGGATGACGTTGTTCGGGCGCACCCAGAGCAGCGAGTTGGCCCCGGCGTCCACGACGGCGTACCCGTCGCCGTACGCGGTCATGCCGTACGGGTTGGACTCCTTCTCCGCGCCGGCCGGCGCGCCCGCGCCGCCGTCGGGGTTGTTCTGCACCTCGTAGACGCCGAAGTCGGCGCCGAGCTGCGCGACCGGCGGCAGGGCCGGCGGGTAGTGCACCAGCCGGCCCATCTCCGGGCCGTGCACGCCGAACGGGTTGGCCCCGGTCACCGGGTCCACCCCGGAGGCCAGGTTCGACATGACCACGGTCAGCTCGCCGTTGTTGATGGCCAGGTCGGCCGGGCCGACCGCGTAGCCGCCGTCGGACTGGTTGCCCAGCGAGGGCAGCCCCGAGATGATCGGGTACTTGATACCGGGGCCGACCAGGGTGACCGAGCCGGTGCGACCGAGGCACTGGGTGGCGTTGGGGCAGGTGAGGGTGCCGCCGTTGCCCGCCTCGGCGACCACGACGAAGCCGAAGCCGGCGACCAGGTGCCGTGGCCCGTTGAGGCCGGTCGCGAGCACGGTCGCCTGGGGCGTGGTCCTCTTCGACGCGGTGACCGCCGCTGCCGGCACGGTCGATGCCAACAGGGCCGCGCCGAACAGGACCGCAGCGGTCCGGAAAAGCCGTCTCTTCATACTATTTATCGCTCCTTCGAGGAGTGCGGAACGAGACTGACCCGCCGGGCACGTCGTGCCCGACAGGCCGACCCGGTCGTCGGGGCCCGGCCCGGCGCACAGGCGCCGGTGCCGGCCGGGAC
>NZ_LRQV01000165.1 GCF_001567585.1 Micromonospora rosaria | reverse complement strand
GGGCAGTTCGAGCGCGGCGACCCGGCCGAACCCCCAGACCTGCGCCTGGTGCTCGTCGGCGGTCTCGGTCGGCGCGACGGCGACCGCGCCCCGGGTGACGGTCCACAGCCGGGCCGTGGGCAGGGCGTCGGCGACGGCCTGGGTGAGCAGCAGCGTCGCGGTGGTGCCGACGGCGACGTCCGGGTGCGCGGGGTGCGGGCGGCGGTCCGCGCCGAGCAGGGACAGCACGCCCTCGGTCTCCGGGCCGGCGGCGGTGAGCAGCGCGGCGAGGGCGGCCCGGTCGGTGGTGACCGGGTCGACGCTCAGGTGCCGCACCTGCGCGCCCCGGGCGGTGAGCGCCGCCGTGGCCGCCTCGACCGGCTCCGCCGGCTGGTCCCCGGCGGTGACCAGCAGCCACTGTCCGGTCAGCGGGCCGCCGGTCTGCTCCAGCCGCTTCCAGCCGACCCGGTACCGCCAGCCGTCCACGGTCGTCGCGGCGGTGGCCGGCGCGGCGGGCTCCAGCCAGTAGCGCTGCCGCTGGAAGGCGTAGGTGGGCAGGTCCACGGCGGTACCGGCGGCGCCGGCCAGCGCCCGGGACCAGTCCACGGCCACCCCCTGGGTGAACGCCTCGGCCGCCGAGGTCAGGAACCGGTCCAGGCCGCCCGCGTCCCGGCGCAGCGACCCGACGGCCACCACCCGGACGCCGGCCGCGTCCCCGATCTGCTGGATGCCGGGGACGAGGACGGCGTGCGCGGCGGCCTCCACGAAGGCGCGGTGCCCGGCGTCGAGCAGCAGCCCGACGGTCTCCGCGAAGCGGACCTGACCGCGCAGGTTGCGGTACCAGTAGGCGGCGTCCAGGGCGGTGGTGTCGATCCGGACGGCGTCCACCGTGGAGTAGAAGGGGATCCGCGCCGGGCGGGGAGCGACCGGGCCGAGGACGGTGAGCAGGTCGTCGCGCAGCCGCTCGACGTGCGCCGAATGGGAGGCGTAGTCCACCGGGATCCGCCGGACCCGGACCTGCTCCGCCTCGTACGCCGCGACCAGGGCGGTGACCGCGTCGGCGTCCCCGGCGACGACGGTGGACTGCGGCCCGTTGACGGCGGCCACGTCGAGCCGGCCGGCCCAGTCGGCCAGTCGGGGCGCGACCTGGTCGGCCGGGAGCTGGACCGAGGCCATGCCACCCAGGCCGGAGAGCACCCGGCCGATGACCTGCGACCGCAGCGCGACCACCCGGGCGGCGTCGGCCAGGGTCAACGCGCCGCACACCACGGCGGCGGCGATCTCGCCCTGGGAGTGGCCGACCACCGCGTCCGGCTCGACGCCGAGCGAGCGCCACAGCTCGGCCAGGGACACCATCACCGCCCAGGAGACGGGCTGGAGCACGTCGACGCGCTCCAGCGGCGGGCTGCCGGCCGCGCCCCGGATCACGTCGCCGAGCTTCCAGTCGGTGTACGCCGCCAGCGCCTGCTCGCACCGGGCCATCGACTCGGCGAAGACCGGCGACTCGGCGAGCAGGTCGGCGGCCATGCCCGCCCAGTGCGTGCCCTGGCCGGGGAAGACGAAGACGGTCCGCCCGGTGGGCGCGGCGACACCGGTCGTCACGGTCGGGCCGGGTTCGCCCGTGGCCAGCAGGTCCAGCGCGTCGAGCGCCGGCTGCCGGCCGGTGGCCGTCACCACCGCCCGGTGGTCGAAGACGGACCGGGTGGTGACCAGGGCGAGGCCGGTGGCGGCCAGGTCGGGGTCCGGGGTGGCCGCCAGGGTGTCGCGCAGCCGCCGGGCCTGCCCGGCCAGCGCCGCCGCCGACCGGGCGGAGAGCACCAGCGGGACCACCGGCGGCGGGGTGCCGGTCGCGGCGGGCGGGTCGGCCGGCGCGGGGGCCTGCTCCAGCACCACGTGGGCGTTGGTGCCGCTGACCCCGAAGGAGGAGACCCCGGCGCGGCGCGGCCGGTCCGTCTGCGGCCACGGCGTCGCCTCGCGCAGCAGGGCAAGCTGGCCGGTCGACCAGTCGACCTCGGTGGTCGGGGTGTCCACGTGCAGGGTCGGCGGCAGGACCCCGTGCCGCATCGCCAGCACCGTCTTGATCACCCCGCCGACCCCGGCGGCGGCCTGGGTGTGGCCGATGTTGGACTTCAGCGAGCCGAGCCAGAGCGGCCGGTCGGCGGGCCGGCCCGCGCCGTAGACGGCCATCAGGGCCCGCGCCTCGATCGGGTCGCCGAGCCGGGTACCGGTGCCGTGGGCCTCGACCGCGTCGACGTCCGCCGCCGTCACCTGGGCGTCGACCAGCGCCTGCCGCAGCACCCGTTCCTGGGCCGGGCCGCTGGGCGCGGTGAGCCCGTTGCTGGCCCCGTCCTGGTTGACCGCCGTGCCGGTGACCAGGGCCAGCACCCGGTGCCCGTGCCGGACGGCGTCGGAGAGCCGCTCCACGACCAGCATGCCGACCCCCTCGGCGGGCCCGAACCCGTCCGCCGCGTCGGCGAACGCCCTGCAGCGGCCGTCCGGGGCCAGTCCTCGTTGCCGGGAGAACTGCACGAACACCGCCGGGTCGGCCAGCACCGTGGCCCCGCCGGCCAGCACCAGGTCGCACTCCCCCTGCCGCAGCGCCCGTACCGCCAGGTGCAGGGCCACCAGCGACGACGAGCAGGCGGTGTCCACGGTGACCGCCGGGCCCTCCAGGCCCAGCACGTACGAGATGCGCCCGGAGGTGAAGCTGACCACCCCGCCGGTCAGCAGGTGCCCCTCCAGCTCCGCCGAGGGCTGCCCGGCCAGGTCGGTGTAGCCGTCGTTCCAGGCCCCGACGAACACCCCGGTACGGCTGCCGCGCAGCGAGTCCGGGGGGATACCGGCCCGCTCCAGCGCCTCCCAGGAGGTCTCCAGCAGCAGCCGCTGCTGCGGGTCCATGGTCAGCGCCTCCCGGGGCGAAGTGCCGAAGAAGGCGGCGTCGAAGTCACCGACCCCGTCGAGGAAGCCGCCCTCCCGGCAGTACGTGCGCCCCGCCGCCGCCGGGTCCGGGTCGTACAGCGCGTGGCCGTCCCAGCCGTGGTCGTCGGGGAACGGGGAGATCGCGTCCGTACCCGAGGCGACGAGCTCCCACAGCTCCTCGGGGGTGTTGACCCCGCCCGGGTAGCGGCAGGCCATGCCGACGATCGCGATCGGCTCGTGCGCCCGCGTCTCGACCGCGCGCAGCCGGTCGGAGACCCGGGTGAGTTCGGTGGTGGTCCACTTCAGGTACTCGCGGAGCTTCTGCTCGTTCGACATGCCCAAACCCATCCTTGTCCGTCGGTCCCGTCCGCCTCGTCGCCGTCCCGAGGGCCGGTCAGGAGGTGCGGAACCGCTCGTCGATGAACGCGAAGATGTCGTCGTCGGCGGCGGACTCCAGCACCTCGGCCGCCTCGGCGACGTCGGGTTCGGCCGCGTCGTCGCGGGTGGCGCCCCACCGGCCGGACAGCGCCGCGAGCCGGACGCCGATCTCCCGCCGCACCAGGTCGTCCAGCGCGTCGAGGGTGGCCTCGTCGGTGCTGGCCAGGGCGGCCTCCAGCCGGCTCAGCTCGGCCAGCAACGGCACCTGCGCCGTGGCCGGCTCGGGCGCGAGGCCGGCGAGCAGGTGCGCGGCGAGCGCGTCCGGGGTGGGGTGGTCGAAGACCAGCGTCGCCGGCAGGCGCAGCCCGGACGCGGTGGCGAGCCGGTTGCGCAGTTCCACCGCCGTCAGGGAGTCGAAGCCGATCTCCCGGAAGGCCCGGCCGGCGTCGACGGCCTGCGGGTCGGTGTGCCCGAGGACGGCCGCGGCGTGTCCCCGGACGCTCTCCAGCACCACGTCCCGCTGCTCGTCGGCGGTGAGCCCGGCGAGCCGGTCGGCGAGGGTGCGCTCCGCGTCGTCGCGGGCCACGGTGCCGGCCGCGCCGCCGGTCGCCGTGGTGGGCACCAGGTCGGTGAGGAACGCGGGGACACTGCCGGCGGTCCGCAGCGCGCCGACGGTGAGCCGGATCGGGACCTGGAGCGCCTCGTCCACCCGCTGCGCGGCGTCGAACAGGGCCAGGCCCTGGTCGGTGGTGAGCGGCAGCACGCCGCCCCGGGCCATCCGGCGGCGCATCCCCTCCTGGTCGAGGTGCCCGGCCATCCGGCTGCTGTCCGCCCACAGGCCCCAGGCCAGCGACACCGCCGGGAGTCCCTGCGCGCGCCGGTACTGGGCGAACGCGTCGACGAACCCGTTGGCCGCCGCGTAGTTGCCCTGACCGGGGCTGCCGAACAGGGCCGCCGCCGAGGAGAACAGCACGAACGCGGACAGGTCCCGGTCCCGGGTCAGCTCGTGCAGGTTGACCACCGCGTCGGCCTTGGGCCGCAGCACGGCGTCCACCTGCCCGGGGGTCAACGCGGTGATGGTGGCGTCGTCGAGGACACCGGCGGTGTGCACGACGGCGGTGAGCGGGTGCGCGGCCGGGATGCCGTCGAGCAGGCGGCGCAGCGCCTCCCGGTCGGCGGCGTCGCAGGCGACGACGGTGGCCGACGCGCCGGCCGTGGCCAGCTCCTCGACCAGCGCGGAGGCGCCCTCGCTGGCGGGTCCGCCCCGGCCGGCCAGCACCAGGTGCCGGACCCCGTGCCGGGTGACCAGGTGCCGGGCGACGGCGCTGCCGAGCGTGCCGGTGCCGCCGGTGAGCAGCACCGTGCCGTACGGGTCGAACGCGGGCGGCATGGTCAGCACCACCTTGCCGACGTGCCGGGCCTGGCTGATCAGGCGGAACGCGTCCCGGGCCCGGCGCACGTCCCGGACGGTCAGCGGCAGTGGCCGCAGCACGCCCGCGTCGACGAGCGCCATCAGCTCGCCGAGCAGCTCCCCGACCAACTCCGGCCCGGCCTGCACGAGGTCGAACGCCCGGTAGTCGACGCCCGGGTGCCCGGCGGCGATCCGCTCGGGGTCACGGACGTCGGCCTTGCCCAGCTCCAGGAAGTGACCGCCGCGCGGCAGCAGCCGCAGGGAGGCGTCCACGAACTCCCCGGCGAGGGAGTTCAGCACCACGTCCACGCCCCGCCCGCCGGTGGCCGCCAGGACCTGGTCGGCGAAGTCGAGGCTGCGCGAGTCGGCGATGTGCGCGTCGTCGAGGCCGAGGCCGCGCAGGACGTCCCACTTGCCCCGGCTGGCCGTGGCGTAGACCTCCACGCCCAGGTGCCGGGCGAGCTGGAGGGTCGCCATGCCGACCCCGCCGGCGCCGGCGTGCACCAGCAGCGACTGGCCGGGGCGGATCCCGGCGAGCCGGGTGAGCGCGTAGTGGGCGGTGAGGAAGACCGCCGGCACGGACGCGGCCTGCGCGAACGACCAGCCGTCCGGTACCGGGGCGACCATCCGGGCGTCGGCGACGACCACCGGGCCGAACCCGCCGGTCCACATGCCCAGTACCCGGTCGCCGGGGGCGATCCCGGCCACGTCCGGCGCGACCTCGGTGACCACCCCGGCGCCCTCCGCGCCCAGCACCGGCGTGCCCGGGTACAGGCCGAGGGCGATGAGGGTGTCCCGGAAGTTGACCCCGGCGGCGCGGACCGCGACCCGGACGTGACCGGCCGGCAACGGCGCCTCGGCGTCCGGGGCCGGCACCAGCGCCAGGCCGTCCAGGGTGCCCTGCCCACCGGCGGCGAGCCGCCAGGCGGCGTCGGCCGGGGGCGTCAGCGGGCCGTCGGGGCGGGGCCGGGGCCGGGTCAACCGGGGCACGTGCACCGTCCCGGCGCGGACCGCCACCTGCGGTTCCCCGGTGGCCAGCGCGGCCGGGAGGGCCTGCGCGCCGGCCGGGTCGGCGTCCACGTCGACGAGGACGAACCGGTCCGGTTCCTCGGACTGGGCGGAGCGCACCAGCCCCCACACGGCGGCGGCGACCGGGTCCACCTCCGGCGTGCCGTCGCCGACCGCGACGGCCCCGGTGGTGACGAACGCCAGGGTGGCCGCGCCCAGCCGGCCGTCGACCGCCAGCCACGCCCGGGTCAGCTCCAGGGCGCGGAGCACGACCGCGCGGACCGCGTCCGGCCCGACCGGCGACCCGGCGGCGACCGGCACGGCGACCACGTCGGGCACCGCCGCGCCCTCGGCCACCGCCGCGACCAGGGCGGCCAGCTCCGGGTACGGGTCACAGACCGTGCCGGCCCGCGCCAGGCCGCCGGTCAGCCCGGGGTCGTCGCCGCCGACGACGGCCCAGCGCTGGACCGGTACGGCGGTCAGGGCCGGCCGGGCGGCCCAGGTCACCTGGTACGGCACGCCGTCGGCGGTGCCGGGGGCGCCCGAGGTGAGCGCCGCGACCGGGACCGGACGCACCAGCAGCGAGTCGACCGTCACCACCGGGCGGCCCTGCTCGTCGGCGCAGGCGATCCGCACCGCGTCGTCGCCGGCCGGGCTGACGGTGACCCGCAGCCGGTCGGCCGCGCCGCCGGACGACGACACGCCGCGCAGCGCGAACGGCATCCGCACCTGCCCGTCCTCGGGGAAGAACGCGCCGAGGCTCATCACCTGGAACGCCGCGTCGAGCAGCGCCGGGTGGACCCCAAAGCGGGGCTGCCCGGCCTGCGGGGTGGGCAGGGCCACCTCGGCGTACACGGTGTCGCCGGCCCGCCAGGCGGCCCGTACCCCCTGGAACAGCGGGCCGTACTGGTAGCCCCGGTCGGCGAAGCGGTCGTACATGCCCGCCACGTCGACGGGTTCCGCGCCGGCCGGCGGCCAGGCCGGCTCCGGCGTCGCGCCGTCGGCGGGGTCGGCCGGGCCGAGGGTGCCCTGGGCGTGCCGGGTCCACGCGGTGTCCGGTTCCGCCCCGTCGACGCGGGAGTGGACGGTGAGCTGCCGCCGTCCGTCCGCGTCCGCCGGGCCGACCACCAGCCGGACCTGCACCGCCCCGTCGTCGGCCAGCACCAGCGGCGCGTCCAGGGTCAGCTCCTCGATCCGCTCGGCCCCGTTGCGCCGTCCCGCCCAGAGGGCCAGCTCGGCGTAGGCGGCGCCGGGCAGGATCGCCGTGCCCAGCAGGGCGTGTTCGGTGAGCCACGGGTGGCTGCGCGGGCCGAGCCGGGCCGGGTACACCTGACCGCCCTGGTCGGGCAGCTCGACGGCGCCGCCGAGCAGCGGGTGGTCGGTGCCGCTGAGACCGGCGGAGGCGACGTCCCCGGCCACGGCCGGCGCCTGGTACCAGTACCGTTCCCGCTGGAACGGGTACGTCGGCAGGTCGACCCGGCGCGAGTCGGTGCCGAAGAGCACCGCGGCGTCGATCGCGACGCCGTGCGCGTGGGCGAGGCCGATCGCCACCCCGAAGCCCCGGGCGCCGCCCTTGCCGCGCCGCAGCGTCCCGAGCACCGCCACGGTGGCGTTGACGTCCGCCGCCGTGCCCTGCACCGACACCGCGAGCATCGGGTGCGGGCTGGGCTCCAGGAACGCCCGGTGCCCCTCGGCGAGCATCGCGCGGGTGGCCTGCTCGAACTCCACCGGGTCACGCATGTTGCGGTACCAGTAGTCGGCGTCGAGCCGCGCGGTGTCCAGCAGCCCGCCGGTGACGGTGGAGAAGAACGGGATCTGCGAGCTGCGCGGCGACACCGGGGCGAGGACCGCCATCAGGTGGTCCTTGAGCACGTCCACCTGCGCGGAGTGCCCGGCCGTGTCCACCCCGGGGATGGCCCGCGCGTGCACCCCCTCGGCGGTCAGCTCCTCGACGAGGTCGGCGAGCGCGTCGGGGTAGCCGCTGACCGCGGCCGTACCGGGGCTGTTGATCGCCGCGACGGAGAGCCGGTCACCGAAGCGGGCCAGCCGGGCGCGGAGCTGGTCGACCGGCAGCGACACGGCCACCATCCCGCCCTGGCCGGCCAGCCGCAGCCACGCCTGGCTGCGCAGCGCGACGATCCGCGCGGCGTCGTCGAGGGTGAGGCCACCGGCCACGTAGGCCGCCGCGATCTCGCCCTGGGAGTGGCCGACCACGGCGGCCGGGTGCACGCCCAGCGCCCGCCAGGCCGCGGCCAGCGACACCATCATCGTGAACAGCACCGGCTGGACCACGTCCACCCGGCTCAGCGAGGGTGCGCCCGGCTCGTGCCGGAGCACGTCCAGCACCGACCAGTCGAGGTACGCCCGCAGCGCCGCGTCGCACTCCTCGACGCTGGCCCGGAACGCCGGGGCGCGGTCCAGCAGCTCGTCGGCCATCTCGACCCACTGCGAGCCCTGCCCGGGGAAGACGAACGCGACCCGGCCCTCGGTGGCGGCCCGGCCCCGCAGCAGCGACGGGTGCTCCTCGCCCCGGGCCAGCGCGGCGAGGGCGTCGAGCACCTCCGCGCGGCTCTCCCCGACGACCACGGCCCGGTGCTCGAAGTGCGCCCGGCTGCCGGCCAGGGTGTACCCCACCTCGGCGATGTCCAGGTCGGGTGCCTCGACCAGCCGGGCCCGCAGCCGACCGGCCTGCGCACCGAGCGCGGTGCTGTCCCGGGCCGACAGGAACAGCGGGACGGTGACCACGTCGGAGGGGTGGTCGTGCAGTTCGTGCACGGTGGGCGGGGCCTGCTCGACGATCACGTGGGCGTTGGTGCCGCTGATACCGAAGGAGGAGACCGCCGCCCGGCGCGGCTCGTCGCCCGCCGGCCACGGCACCGCCTCGGTCAGCAGGGACACCGCGCCGGAGGACCAGTCCACCTGGGGCGTCGGCCGGTCCACGTGCAGGGTGCGGGGCAGCGTCTCGTGGCGCAGCGCCAGGATCACCTTCAGCACCCCGGCGACACCGGCGGCGGCCTGGGTGTGGCCGATGTTGGACTTCAGCGACCCGAGCCACAGCGGCCGGTCCGCCGGCCGCCCCTGGCCGTACGTGGCGAGCAGCGCCTGGGCCTCGATGGGGTCGCCCAGCGCGGTGCCGGTGCCGTGGGCCTCCACGGCGTCGACCTGCTCGGCGCGCAGGCCCGCGTCGGCCAGCGCCTGCCGGATGACGCGCTGCTGGGCGGTGCCGTTCGGGGCGGTGAGCCCGTTGCTGGCGCCGTCCTGGTTGACGGCCGTGCCCCGGATGACGGCGAGGACCTCCTGCCCGTCGCGTCGGGCGTCGGAGAGCCGCCGCACCACGAGCATGGCGGCGCCCTCGCTGAGCCCCACGCCGTCGGCCGCGGCGGCGAACGCCTTGGAGCGGCCGTCGGGTGACATGGCCCGCTGCCGGGAGAACTCCACCAGCATGTCCGGCGTGGACATCACGGTGGCCCCGCCGACCAGGGCCAGTCCGCACTCGCCCCGGCGCAGCGCCTGGACGGCCAGGTGCAGGGCGACCAGCGAGGCGGAGCAGGCGGTGTCGACGGTGACCGCCGGGCCCTCCAGTCCGAAGACGTAGGAGAGCCGGCCGGACATCACGCTGGCCGAGTTGCCGGTGCCGAGGTAGCCGTCGAAGTCGTCCGTGCCGTCGCGCAGCAGCGGCATGTAGTGCTGGCCGTTGGTGCCCACGAAGACCCCGGTCCGGGTGCCCCGCAGGGTGGTCGGGTCGAGTCCGGCCCGTTCCAGGGACTCCCAGGTGGTCTCCAGCAGCAGGCGCTGCTGCGGGTCCATGGCCAGCGCCTCGCGGGGGGAGATCCCGAAGAAGGCGGCGTCGAAGTCCGGCGCGTCGTGCAGGAAGCCGCTCTCCCGGACGTAGGTGCGGCCGGGCGCGTTCGGGTCCGGGTCGTACAGCCCGTCGACGTCCCAGCCTCGGTTGGTGGGGAACGTCGAGATGCCGTCCCGGCCCTTCTCCAGCAGGTCCCACAGCTCCTCGGGGGTGGCGACACCGCCGGGGAACCGGCAGGCCATCCCGATCACCGCGATGGGCTCGTCGTCGCCCACCGTCGACGGGGCGGCCGGCAGGTCACCGGCGGCGGGGTCCGCCGGGCCGTCGCCGGCCTGCGCGCCGAGCAGTTCGGTGCGCAGGAACGCGGCCAGCGCGCGGGAACTCGGGTGGTCGAAGACGACCGAGGCCGGCAGGGCGAGCCCGGTGGCGGCGTTGAGCCGGTTGCGCAGCTCCACCGCCCCCACGGAGGTGAAGCCCAGTTCCCGGAACGCCCGGTCCGGGTCGACCTCCCCGGTCTCGTCGTGGCCGAGGACGACCGAGACGTGGGCCTGGACCACCCGCAGCAGCGCCCGGTGCTGGTCGGCCAGGGGCCGGCCGCGCAGGGAGCGGGCCAGGTCGGAGCCGTCGGCGTCGTCGGCGGGGGCCTGGTCGGCGTCGCGGAGCGCGCCCGCCTCGGGCAGTTCGTCGAAGAGCGTGGTCGGCCGCGCCACGGTGTACGCGGCGACGAAGCGGGCCCAGTCCACGTCGGCCACGGTGACGTGGCCCTCGCCCCGGGCGACGGCCCGCGCCAGCGCGTCGAGCGCGGTGTCGGGCTCCAGGGGGGTGAGCCCGGTGCGGCGCAGCAGCTCGGGGTCGGGGCCGGTCCCGTCGGCGGGGTCCGGGTGCGCCCACGGTGTCCAGGCGACCGCCGTGCCGGGCAGCCCTCGGGCCCGGCGGGCCTCGGCGAGCGCGTCCAGGCGGGCGATCCCGGCCGCGTAGCCGGCGTGCCCGGCGCCGCCCCAGGTGCCGGTGACCGAGGAGCAGACGACGAAGGCGTCCAGCTCCAGGTCCAGTTCCGCCACGAGGGCGTCGAGGTGGCCGGCGGTCGTGGTCTTGGCGGCGACGGCGGCGGCGAGGTCCGCCGGCCCGGTGTCGGTCAGGGCGGCCACCGCGACGGGCGGCGGGGCCACCACGACCGCGCGGGGCCGGTGGGCGGTGAGCAGGGCGGCGAGCGCGTCGCGGTCGGTCGGGTCGCAGTCGACCAGGGTCACCCGGTCGGCGGGCAGGTCGGTGCTGGACGTGGCGGCCGGGCCGGCGAGCACCACGTGCGTCGCGCCACCGTCGAGGAGACGACGGACCAGGGGTACGGTGACCGGTCCGGGCTCGCCGACGAGCAGGGCGGTGTCCCGGAGCTGCCAGTCTCCGGCACCGGGCCGGGCGTGGACGAGGCGTCGACCGTGCAGCCCGGAGGCCCGGACGGCGACCTGGTCCTCGCCGGCCGTGCCGGCCAGCGCGGCGGCCAGGTGCGGGTAGGCGCGGGGGTCGGGGCCGGCCGGCAGGTCCACCAGGCCACCCCAGCGGTCGGGCAGCTCCAGGGCGGCGACCCGGCCGAGTCCCCACACCGGGGCCTGCCCGGCGTCCGGCACGTCGCCCGGGGAGACGGCCACGGCACCCCGGGTGACGGCCCAGAGGCGGGCCGGCGTGCCGGTGTCGGCCAGGGCCTGGATCAGGGCGAGGGTGGCGGTCGGGCCGAGCGGCACGGCGTCCGGCTCGTCGCCGCCGGTGAGGGCCAGCAGGGAGACGACGCCGGTCAGGCCGGCCGGGTCCGTCGCGGTGGCGGCGGTCAGGTGTTCGGCGAGGCGGGCCCGGTCGGTGGCCGGGTCGACGGTCAGCAGGTCCACGGTGGCGCCCCGGGCGGTCAGGGCCTGCCGGACGCCGTCGGTCGTCTCGTCGCCGCCCAGCGCCTCGGGTGCCACCAGCAGCCAGCGGCCGGTGAGCCGGCGGGGGGCGCCGACGGGAAGTGGCTTCCAGGTGACCCGGTACCGGTGCTCGTCGGTCGGGTCGCCGGTGGCGCCGTCGACGGTGGCGCCGACGGTGGTCGGGGTGGGCGCCCAGTAGTGGCGTCGTTGGAAGGGGTACGTGGGCAGGTCCATCACCCGGGCCCCGGTGCCCGCGAACACCGCCTTCCAGTCCACGTCGACCCCGGCGACGAAGGCCTCGGCCATCGAGGTCAGGAACCGGTCCAGGCCACCGTCGTCGCGCCGCAACGACCCCACCGACACCCCGGCCGCCCCCTCCGGACCGACCGCCTCCACCGTCTCCTGCACCGCCGGCACCAGCACCGGATGCGCGCTCGACTCCACGAACCCGGTGAACCCGTCCCCGACCAGGCGCTCCACGGTCTCGCGGAACAACACCCGCTGCCGCAGGTTCCGATACCAGTACCCGGCATCCAAACCGGTACCGTCGACCGGCCCGCACTCCACCGTCGAGTAGAACGGAATCTCCGCCGCCTGCGGGCTGACCCCGGCCAGGGCTTCCAGCAGCTCGGCCTCGATCGCCTCCACGTGCGCCGAGTGCGAGGCGTAGTCCACCGGGATCTTTCGCGCCCGGACCCCTTCGGCCTCACAGCGTGCAACCAGCTCCACCACCGCGTCCACGTCCCCGGACACCACCGTCGCGGACGGGCCGTTCACCGCCGCCACGCCCAGCCGGCCGTCGAACGCGGCGAGCTTCGACTCCACCTCGGCCACCGGCAGCGCGATGGAGGCCATCGCACCCGGGCCCGCGAGGACCCGGCCGATCACCTGCGACCGCACCGCCACCACCCGCGCACCGTCCGACAGACTCAACGCACCGGCGACCACGGCCGCGGCGATCTCGCCCTGCGAATGACCCACCACCGCCGACGGCACCACACCCACCGACCGCCACAACCGGGCCAGCGACACCATCACCGCCCACGTCACCGGCTGCACCACATCAACCCGACCGAACAGATCCGTTCCCGCGCCCCCACGCACCACGTCCAGCAGATCCCAGTCCACAAACGCCGACAACGCCTCCGCGCACTCGACCATCGACTCCGCGAAGACCGGCGATTCGTCCAGGAGCCGGGCACCCATGCCCACCCACTGCGTCCCCTGCCCCGGGAACACGAACGCCACCCGGCCATCGGGCAGCGCACCGGACGGCCCGGTGACCACCTGCGCCGTGGTCAGGTCACCCGAGGCCACCGCCGCCAGGCCACGGTCGGCGGTCGCGGGGTCGGCGGCGAGGACCACGGCCCGGCGCTCGAACGCCGACCGCGTCGACGCCAACGACCAGCCCGCGTCCAGGATTGGGGTGGTCGCGAGAACGCCACGGATCTGCTCGGCCTGGGCGCGCAGCGCCGGGGTCGACTTGCCGGAGACAACCAGGGGCACGACCGGAAGACTGCGACTCGGAGCGGCTTCGACAGGCGGTTCCTCGTCCGCTGGAGCCTGCTCGAGAATCAGGTGGGCGTTCGTGCCACTCAGACCGAAGGACGAGACGGCGGCGCGGCGGGGTCGGCCGGTCTCCGGCCAGTCGCGCCGCTCGGTCAACAACTCGACCGCGCCCGACGACCAATCCACGAACGGCGACGGCTCATCCACATGCAACGTCGCCG
>NZ_LRQV01000164.1 GCF_001567585.1 Micromonospora rosaria | reverse complement strand
ACCGGCGACGCGGCACCGTCGCACCCCGAGCAGAGGAGAGCCTGATGACCGTCACCCGTGGCCGGCCGCTGACCGCGGAGATCACCGACATCCTGGTGGCGCACTGCGGCCTGGACGCCGACGTCGCCGCCCGTACGCCCGACGCCTCCCTGGAGGAACTGGGCATGGACTCGCTGGCCCTGTTGGAGTTGACCGCCGTGGTCGCCGACCGGTACCGGGTGCAGATCCCCGAACAGGCCAGCCAGCTCAGCATCCCGGCCGTCGCCGACCTGGTCGCCGAGGGCGCGGCGCCGGAGCCGGAACCGGATCCCCCCGGGCACACCGAGAACAGCATCGTCATCGCCGCCCCGCTCTCCCTGGTCTGGGACATCACCAACGACGTGGCGAACTGGCCCGACCTGTTCACCGAGTACGCCTCGGTGCAGATCCTCGAACGCGACGGCCGCACCGTGCGGTTCCGGTTGACCATGCACCCCGACGAGAACGGCGCGGTGTGGAGCTGGGTGAGCGAGCGTACCTCCGACTGGGCCAACCGGGAGGTCCACGCGCACCGGGTGGAGACCGGGCCGTTCGAGTACATGCGGATCCACTGGCTCTACGCCACCGAGCCGGAGGGCACCCGGATGACCTGGATCCAGGACTTCGCGATGCGCCCCGAGGCGCCGCTGGACAACGCCGGGATGACCGCCCGGATCAACACCAACAGCCTGGTCCAGCTCTCGGTGATCAGGGAGCGGATCGAGCGGGTGGCCCGGGAGCGGGCCGGGACGACGGGAGCCGACGATGAGTGAGACCACCGCCCGTACCGTCGCGCTGCGGGACGTGCCGCCGGACCGCCGGCGCGGCGGCGAGCTGCGGGTGCTGCTCGGCCCGCGGACCGTCGGCAGCACCTCGGGTTTCCTGGGCGTGGCGACCCTGCAACCGGGGGAGCGCATCGCCGAGCACTACCACCCGTACAGCGAGGAGTTCCTGTACGTGGCGCGCGGCGCGATCACCGTGGACCTGGACGACGAGCCGGTGCCGGTGGGCGCGGGCGAGGGACTGTTCGTGCCGGTGAACGTGCGGCACCGGCTGCGCAACACCGGCGACGAACCGGCCGAGGTGGTGTTCCACCTCGGACCGCTCGCCCCCCGCCCGGAACTCGGGCACGTCGACACCGAGGTGGCGGCGCAGCGGAGCCCGGCGTGACCGCGCCACGCCCGACCGGCGCGGGGCCGACCGGGGCGGCGTCCGGGCGGCGCACCGTCGTCACCGGCGTCGGGGTGGTCGCCCCGGGCGGGGTCACCCGGGACCGGTTCTGGAAGACCATCACCGAGGGGCGTACCGCCACCCGGCGGATCACCTTCTTCGACCCGTCGCCGTACCGGTCGCAGATCGCCGCCGAGTGCGACTTCGACCCGGACGCCGCCGGGATCACCCTGGCCGAGCGACGCCGCGCCGACCGGTACGTCCAGTTCGCGCTGGCCTGCTCGGCGGAGGCGCTGGCCGACAGCGGCCTGGACCTCACCGACGCCGACCGGGCGGTCACCGGCGTCGTCCTCGGCACCGCCGTCGGCGGCACCATGGCCCTGGAACAGGAGTACGTGACGGTCAGCGACGCCGGCCGGCACTGGCTGGTCGACCACCGCCTCGGCGGGCCGTACCTGTACCCGGCGCTGGTGCCCAGCAGCCTCGCCGCCGACGTGGCCTGCCGGCACGGCCTGCACGGGCCCGCCCAGGTGATCTCCACCGGCTGCACCTCCGGCATCGACGCCATCGGGTACGCCCATCAGTTGATCGTCGACGGGGAGGCGGAGATCGTCCTCGCCGGGGCGGCGGACTCGCCGATCTCCCCGGTCACCGTCGCGTCGTTCGACGCGATCAAGGCGACCAGCCCGGACAACGACGACCCGGCGCACGCCTCCCGCCCGTTCGACGCCGACCGGCACGGCTTCGTCCTCGCCGAGGGCGCGGCGGTGCTGGTGCTGGAGGAGGCCGAGCACGCCCGCCGCCGGGGCGCGCACGTCTACTGCGAGGTCGCCGGGTACGCCAACCGCAGCAACGGCTACCACATGACCGGCCTGCGCCCGGACGGGGTGGAGATGGGGCTGGCCATCGCCGCCGCGCTGCGCCAGGGCCGGCTCGACCCCGGGCAGGTCTCCTACATCAGCGCCCACGGCTCCGGCACCCGGCAGAACGACCGGCACGAGACCGCCGCCTTCAAGTGGGCGCTGGGCCCGGCGGCGTACCAGGTGCCGATCAGCTCGATCAAGTCGATGGTCGGGCACTCGCTCGGCGCGATCGGCTCCATCGAGATGGCGGCCTGCGCGCTGGCCATCGAGTACGGCGTGGTGCCGCCGACGGCCAACTGGAGCACCCGCGACCCGGAGTGCGACCTGGACTACGTGCCGAACGAGGCCCGGGAGGTGCCGGTCGACGTGGCGCTCTCGGTCGGCAGCGGCTTCGGTGGTTTCCAGTCCGCGATGATCTTCCGGCGGGTCGGCCGGCCGACCCGGGGTGGCGGCCCGCTGCCGACCTCCACGGCGGCGGAGCGCGCCGCGTGAGCGCCCGCGCGGTGGTCACCGGCATCGGGGTGGTCGCGCCGAGCGGCATCGGCGCGGACGCGCACTGGCGGACGGTGCTCGACCGCACCCGCCGGACCGGGCCGATCACGCTCTTCGACGCCGAGGGCTACCCGACCACGGTCGCCGGTGAGGTGGCCGGCTTCACCGCCGGCGAGTACGCCGACACCCGGCAACTGGTGCAGACCGACCGGTGGACCCACCTCGGCTTCGCGGCGACCCGACTGGCCCTGGCCGACGCCGGGCTGCCCGCGCGGGCCCCCGACCCGTACGGGTACGCGGTGACCCTGGCCAGCTCCTCCGGCGGGAACCTCTTCGGCCAGCGGGAGCTGCAACGGCTCTGGGGCGGGCCGTCGCGCACCGTCGGGGCGTACCAGTCGATCGCCTGGTTCTACGCGGCCAGCGTCGGGCAGCTCTCCATCCACCACCAGTTCAAGGGCCCGTGCGGGGTGCTGGTCGCCGAGGCGGCCGGCGGGCTGGACAGCCTGGCGCACGCCGTGCGGACCGTGCGCCGGGGCACCCCGGTGGTGATCGCCGGGGCCACCGAGTGCCCGCTGAGCCCGTACGCGCTCACCTGCCACCTGGCCTCCGGGCTGCTCAGCGGGGTGGCCGACCCGGCCGGGGCGTACCGGCCGTTCGACGCCGCCGCCAGCGGCTACGTCCCGGCCGAGGGGGGCGCGGTCTTCGTGGTGGAGGACCGGGCGCACGCCCTGGACCGGGGCGCCCGGATCTACGGCGAGATCACCGGCTGGGCGGCCACCCACGACGCCAGCCACACCACCGCCTCCACCGGCGTCGCCGCCGGCCCCGACACCGGGCCGGCGGAGGCCACCCCGGCCACCGCCGACCCGGCCGGGCCCGCCGACCCGATCTGGTACGCGCGGGCGCTGCGGCTGGCCCTGGACCGGGCCGGCGTCACCCCCGACGAGGTGGACGTGGTGCTGCCCGACGCGCTCGGGGTGCCCCGGTACGACCGGGCCGAGGCCGCCGCCCTGCGGGCCGTCTTCGCCGACCGGCCGCCACCGGTGACCACGCAGAAGCCGCTGACCGGCCGGGCCCACCAGGGCGGCTCGGCGCTGGACGTGGCCACCGCGCTGCTCGCCTTCCGGCACGACACCCTGCCGGCCTCGGCCGGCCCCGAGGATCCGGCCGACGGCTGCGACCTCGACTTCCTGCGGGAGCACCGCCGCCCGCGCAGCCGGGTCGCGCTGGTCGGCGCCCGGGGCTTCGACGGATTCAACAGCGCGCTGGTGCTCCGCGGCGCGCCGCCGCCACGACAGGGGGAACGATGAGCGAACACCGGGCCCGCGTGGTCTTCCTGGTACGGGTGCCGCAGGAGCGCACCGGGGACTTCCTGCGGGCGTACGAGGCGGTACGGCACCTGGTCGCCGAGGGTGTCCCCGGTCACCTGGTCGACCAGGTCTGCCGCTGCGCCACCGACCCGGAGCAGTGGCTGATCACCAGCGAGTGGGCCCGGCTGGCCGACTTCGAGGCGTGGGAACGCAGCCCCGAGCACCGGGACCTGGTCCGGCCGATGCGGGAGTGCTTCACCGACGCCCGGTCGCTGCGCTTCGTCGTGCACGCCCAGACCCCCGAGCCGGTCACCTCGGTCATCCGGGCCGACCCGGCCCCGGTGGTGGTCACCGGCGGCGGGTGAGCGGCGGCCCGGTGCGGCGCTGCGGTGACGGACCGCTGTCGGGATGCGGCACGCGGTGACCCGGTGGTTCCCCGGTCCGCTGTGGACGGCGATAATGGACCGATGGTTGCCTGGGAATACGCCTTGCTGGTCCGCCGGTACCAGGGACAGGGCCGCAGTTTCAGCGTCTCGTTCATCTGGTACGGCCCCGACGGTTCACGCACCGACGTCACCGCGTACGGCGACACCGCCGTCGCCCACCTGAACCGGGTCGGCCGGCAGGGCTGGGAGCTGGTCACCGCCGCCGAGGACGTGAACAACGTCCAGGGCAGCACCGAGGTCCACCGCTACCACCTCAAGCGCCCCCTGGCCTGAGCCCCGCTCCCACCCACCCACCCGAACGATCAAGGGGTTTGCGGTGCGACCCGAGCCGGTCGCCGCCGCAAACCCCTTGATCACCGTCCGGAGCCGGGCGGTGCCCGGCGCAGGGGAGGCAGGCGTCAGCCGAGGGAGACGGTGGGGTAGAGGGGGAAGCCGGCGAGCAGGTCGGTGGCCTGGTGGCTGACCTTGTCGGCGAGGGCGGGGTCCAGGACGTACTTGGCCTTGGAGCCGGTGCCGTCGGCGTTGGTGCCGGGGGTGGTCTGGGCGAGCACCGTGTGGATCAGCTCGGCGGTGGCGTCCATCTCGGCGGTGCCGAGGCCCCGGGTGGTCAGCGCCGGGGTGCCGATCCGGACGCCGGAGGTGTACCAGGCCCCGTTCGGGTCCTGGGGGACCGCGTTGCGGTTGGTGACGATGCCCGAGTCGAGCAGCGCCTGCTCGGCCTGCCGGCCGGTCAGCCCGTAGGAGGTGACGTCGATGAGCACCAGGTGGTTGTCGGTGCCGCCGGTGACCAGCTTCGCGCCCCGGCGCAGCAGCCCGTCGGCGAGGGCCTGCGCGTTGTCCACGATCCGCTGGGCGTAGTCGGCGAAGGCGGGCTGCCGGGCCTCGGCCAGGGCGACCGCCTTGGCGGCCATCACGTGCGGCAGCGGGCCGCCGAGCACCATCGGGCAGCCCCGGTCGACCTGGTCGGCCAGCTCCGGCCCGCAGAGCACCATGCCGCCGCGCGGACCGCGCAGCGACTTGTGGGTGGTGGTGGTGACGATGTGCGCGTGCGGCACCGGGTCGAAGTCGCCGGTGAAGACCTTCCCGGCGACCAGGCCGGCGAAGTGGGCCATGTCGACCATGAAGGTGGCGCCGACGGAGTCGGCGATCTCCCGCAGGATCCGGAAGTTGACCTTCCGGGGGTACGCGGAGTAGCCACCGACCAGGATCAGCGGCTTGAACTCGCGGGCCGCCTCGGCCACCCGGTCGTAGTCGATCAGCCCGGTCGCCGGGTCGGTGCCGTAGCTGCGCTGGTCGAACATCTTGCCGGAGATGTTCGGCCGGAACCCGTGGGTCAGGTGGCCGCCCGCGTCCAGCGACATGCCCAGCATCCGCTGGTTGCCCAGCTCCCGGCGCAGGGTGTACCAGTCCTGCTCGGTCAGGTCGTTGACGTGCCTGGCCTGGGCCTTGCGCAGGGCCGGGGCCTCCACCCGGTCGGCCAGCACCGCCCAGAACGCGACCAGGTTGGCGTCGATGCCCGAGTGCGGCTGCACGTACGCGTGCGCCGCCCCGAACAGCTCCCGGGCGTGCTCGGCGGCGAGCGCCTCGACGGTGTCGACGTTCTGGCAGCCGGCGTAGAAGCGGCGGCCCACGGTGCCCTCGGCGTACTTGTCGCTGAACCAGTTCCCCATCGCCAGCAGGGTGGCCGGGGAGGCGTAGTTCTCGCTGGCGATCAGCTTGAGCGACTCGCGCTGGTCGGTCAGCTCCGCGCCGATCGCGTCGGCCACCCGGGGCTCGACGGCGCGGATCACCTCAAGCGCGCTGCGGAACGCGGTGGACTCGGCGGTGGACGACGACATGCGACCTCCTCAGGACGTACGGGAAGGCCCAGGCGCTCGGCATGCGTCCTGATGACGGGACCGCTCCCCGATGGTTCTCCATCTTCACGCGCCAGTCACGGCCCGTGGTGATCCTACCGGGTCCGTCCCGACCGGTCCGGCACACCTCACGACGGCCGTGGCCCGGCCCGGTCGTCGGGGGGTCGCGGGCGGGGGCTCCATTGCCTAGGATCGCTGGCATGGCGGGGGACCAGGGCGCGCGGTTGCTCGCCATCAGCGATCTGCACATCGGCCACCCGGAGAACCGGGCCATCGTCGAGGCGCTGCACCCAGAGCGACCGGGCGACTGGCTGCTGGTCGCCGGGGACGTCGCCGACACGGTGGCCGACGTCGAGTGGGCCCTCGGGCTGCTGGCCGACCGGTTCGCGAAGGTCGTCTGGGCGCCGGGCAACCACGAGCTGTGGACCCCGCCGGGGGATCCCGTCACGCTGCGTGGCGTCGCGCGCTACGAGCACCTGGTGCAGCGGTGCCGGGCCCTGGGCGTGGTCACCCCGGAGGACCCGTACCCGGTCTGGACCGGCGTCGGCGGGCCGGTGCTGGTCGCGCCCCTGTTCCTGCTCTACGACCACAGTTGGCGTCCGGAGGGGCTGGACACCCCGGAGGCGGCGCTGGCCGAGGCGCACCGGGTCGGGGTGGTCTGCACCGACGAGTACCTGCTCCACCCGGACCCGTACCCGAGCCGGTCGGCGTGGTGCGCGGCCCGGCTGGCCCTGACCGAACGCCGGCTGGCCGAGCGGGACGGGGCCCTGCCCACCGTGCTGGTCAACCACTACCCGCTGGTGCGGGAGCCGACCCGGGTGCTGCGGTACCCGATCTTCGCCCAGTGGTGCGGCACCGAGGCCACCGCCGACTGGCACCTGCGCTTCGACGCCGCCGCGGTCGTCTACGGCCACCTGCACATCCCCCGGACCACCTGGCACGACGGGGTCCGGTTCGAGGAGGTGTCGGTCGGTTACCCGAGGGAGTGGCGGCAACGCCCCATCCCACCGGGCCGGCTCCGCCGCATCCTGCCCCCACCACCCGCCTGACCCCACCCCAGCGCCGGGCCGGAACCGGACACCCCGGACGACACGGCGCGGGGTGACCGGGCGGACCGGGCCCGGAGGAGTGACGGTGGCGCAGCCGGGTAACCGCTAATGGCAGGCGGAGCCGACACCAAGGGGAGGTGCGCCGTGGCCACGATGGTCAGGGAACCGGCCAGCCCGGTGAAGGACAAGAACTACGACCTCATCCACGCGCTGCAACTGTCGCTGGAACACATCTGGCGGATGGAGACGTACATCGCCGACGCCGAGGATCGCGGCGACACGGAGCTGGCCACCTGGTTCCGGGCGCTCCAGGACACCAGCCGCCAGGCCGGCGAGCAGGGCAAGCGCATGCTGGCCACCCGGCTGCAGCAGGAGAGCGGCTGACGGCGCGGTGACCGGACGGTGACCAGCCGCCCGGTCACCGCGCGCGTTCGGCCCGGCCGCCGACGGTGTCGTCCGTCGGCGGCCGTCGCGCATCCGCCCACGACCGGCTGATCGCGGAGAAGACCAGCAAGGGGTACGTGGAGACCGTCGCCGCCCCGGCCGGGCCGGCGACGGACGCGGGTACGGCACCGGCGGGGGCCGCCTGCCCGACGAGGACGCGGCGGACCCTCCGCTGTGGAGGCGTCGCGCCGGCGTGATCCGTTACGCTGTCCGGGCGATCGTGACAACAGAGGAGTGCTCGTGTCCCAGGCCGGTGGCGTCGACGCCCTCCCCACGGCCCCGCGCCCCGATCCCTCGGTGGCGCACAACGCCCGGGTGTGGAACTACTGGCTCGGCGGCAAGGACAACTTCGAGTCGGACCGGGCGGTCGGCGACCGGATCCGGTCGATGTTCCCGGTCATCGGGGAGGTGGCCCGCGCGGACCGGCGATTCCTGGCCCGGGTGGTCCGGCACCTCGCCGGCGACCTGGGTGTGCGGCAGTTCCTGGACATCGGCACCGGGCTGCCCACCGCCGACAACACCCACCAGCTCGCCCAGGCCGTCGACCCGCGGTCGCGGGTCGTCTACGTGGACAACGACCCGATGGTGCTGGTGCACGCCCGCGCGTTGCTGACCAGCTCGCCGGAGGGCGCCACCGACTACCTCGACGCCGACGTGCACCGTCCCGAGGAGATCCTGGCCGGCGCGGCCCGCACCCTCGACCTCGACCAGCCGGTGGCGGTGATGATGCTGGGCATCCTCAACTTCGTCCAGGACACCGAGGTGGCGGTCGCGATAGTGCGCCGGCTGCTCGACGCGATGCCGTCCGGAAGCTACCTGGCCCTGACCCACCCCACCGTCGAGCTCGGCGGCGAGGCGAACGTGGCGGCGATGGCGTTCTGGAACGCGCACGCCTCCCCGCCGATCCGGGCCCGGACCGGCGCCGAGATCGGCCGCTTCTTCACCGGGCTGGAGCTGGTCGAGCCGGGCCTGGTCTCCTGCGCCCGCTGGCGTCCCGACGACGCCGACGAGGCCACGGTGCCGCAGTACGGCGGGCTGGCCCGCAAGCCCTGACCGGCAGCACCGGCGCCCGGCCGCTCGCCCGCGACCGGTGGCCGCCGTGCTGTCCGGTGCTGCCTGGTGGCAACCGTCCCCGGCGGTGCCGGTGGGCGTCGTACCGTGGTCGCATGGCGGCAGCCGAGGAACTCCGGGTCGGGCAGCGGACCGTCCGCGTCTCGAACCCCGACCGGCCGTACTTTCCCGAGCGGGGTCTGACCAAGCTGGACGTGGTGCGGTACTTCCTCGCCGTCGGCGACGGCATCCTGCGGGCGCTGCGGGACCGGCCCACCATGCTGGAGCGGTGGCCCCGGGGCGTGCTGCCCGGCGTCCGGATCGGCACCCGGCAGGACAACCGGGGCGACGCCTTCTACCAGAAGCGGCTGCCGGCGGGCGCCCCGGACTGGGTCCGCACCGCGCACCTCACCTTCCCCAGCGGCCGGACCGCCGACGAGATCGCCCCGGACGACCTGGCGGTGGTGATCTGGGCGGTGAACCTGGGCACCCTGCGCTTCCACCCCTGGCCGGTGTCGACGGGCGACGTGGACCGTCCCGACCAACTGCGGATCGACCTCGACCCGCAGCCGGGGGTCGGCTTCGACCGGGTCGTCCCGGTGGCGCACGAGGTCCGGACGGTCCTCGCCGAGTTGGGGCTGACCGGCTGGCCGAAGACCACCGGCGGCCGGGGCCTGCACGTCTACCTCAGCATCGAGCCCCGGTGGGGCTTCGGCGACTGCCGCCGGGCGGTGCTGGCGCTCGGCCACGAGGTGCGCCGTCGCCGCCCCGACCTGGTCACCACCACCTGGTGGCGGGACCAGCGGGACCGGCCGGTCTTCATCGACTACAACCAGATGGCCCGGGACCACACCATGACCTCGGCGTACTCGATCCGCCCGACCCCGGCGGCGCTGGTCAGCGCGCCGCTGGACTGGGCCGAGCTGGACGACGCCCGGCCGGAGGACTTCGACGTGGTCAGCGTGCCGGCCCGGTTCGCCGACCGGGGCGACCCGCACGCCGGCCTGGACGGGGCGCGGTACTCGCTCCAGCCGCTGCTGGACCTGGCCGACCGCGCCGGCCTGCCCGCCCCGCCCGCGCCCCGCTGACCGGCCCGCCGCTCCACCCGGCGGCCCCGACCCCGCACCGGCCGGGGGCTCACTCCCAGGGGCTCTGCGCCCCGTCGAACTCCTCGAAGACCAGCCAGGTCCGGGTGGACAGCACCCCGGCGATGCTCTGCACCCGGTTGAGCACCACGTCCCGCAGCGCGGCGTTGTCCGGGGCCCGGACCAGCGCCAGCACGTCGTGGTCGCCGCCGATCAGCGCGGCGTGCTCGATGTAGCGCACCCGGGCCAGCTCCGCCGACACCTCCCGCCAGGTGTTCTGCTCGATGGTCAGCGCCACGTACGCCGAGGTGCCCAGCCCGGCCGGCTCCGGGGCGACCTGCGCCCGGAACCCGGTGACCACGCCGTCGCGCAGCAGCCGCTCCAACCGGGCGTACGCGTTGGTGCGGGAGACGTGCACCCGCTCGGCCAGGGTCCGCACCGACACCCGGCCGTCGCGGGTCAGTTCGGCCAGGATCCGCCGGTCGACCTCGTCCAACGGCCCGGCCGAACGTCCCGGGCCGCCCGTCCCGTCCCCGGGAATGGCGGTCTCCTGGCTCATCCTCACTCCTGTCGTATGCCATTCGTCCCGCCTTGCCGGCGGATCTTGAGTCAATCATCCTCTGCGGGGAGCATAGGCCCACCACACGTCCAGGAGGTCCCCGCCGTGACGACCACACCCCAGGCGGTCCGCAGGGCATCCCCGCGCACCCGCCGCCCGGCGAAGAAGACGGCCACCGCCGTCGACCCGGCCGCCGGTCTGCTCCCCGCCGCCGAACCGGTCCGACTGCTCGACCCCGCCGGCGGCGCGCTGCCCCCGCACGCCGAGTACCCGGTCCCCGACGCCGGGGTCCTGCGCGAGCTGTACCGGCGGATGGTGGTGGGCCGCCGCTTCGACGCCCAGGCCACCGCGTTGACCAAGCAGGGCCGGCTGGCCGTCTACCCGTCCTCCCGGGGACAGGAGGCCTGCCAGGTCGCCCCCATGCTCGCGCTGCGTGACGACGACTGGGTCTTCCCCACGTACCGCGAGTCGATGGCGCTGGTCAGCCGGGGCCTGGACCCGGTCGAGGTGCTCACCCTGCTGCGCGGCGACTGGCACTGCGGGTACGACCCGGCGGCCCGCCGGACCGCCCCGCAGTGCACCCCGCTGGCCACCCAGTGCGTACACGCGGCCGGCGTCGCCCACGGCGAGTCCCTCCAGGGCCGCGACACCGTCGCCTTCGTCTACATCGGCGACGGCGCGACCAGCGAGGGCGACTTCCACGAGGGGCTCAACTTCGCCGCCGTGTTCAAGGCGCCCGTGGTCTACCTGGTGCAGAACAACAAGTACGCGATCAGCGTCCCGCTGTCCCGGCAGACCGCCGCCCCGACCCTGGCCCACAAGGGCGTCGGCTACGGGGTGCCCAGCGAGCAGGTCGACGGCAACGACCCGGCGGCGGTGCTGGCCGTGCTCACCCGGGCCGTCGCGCACGCCCGCGCCGGGCACGGTCCGTACCTGGTCGAGGCGCACACGTACCGGATGGAGCCGCACACCAACGCCGACGACGCCACCCGCTACCGGGACGGGGCCGAGGTCGACGCCTGGCGGGACCGGGACCCGGTCGCCCGGCTGGAGGCGTACCTGCGGGCCACCGACGGGCTCGACGACGCCACCGTCGCGGCGGTCGCCGAGGAGGCCGAGGCGTACGCCGCCCGGCTGCGGGAACGGATGCACGACACCCCGACGGTGGACCCGCTGAGCCTCTTCGAGCACGTCTACGCCGAACCCACCCCGCAGCTCGTCGAGCAGCGTGAGCAGGTTCGCGCCGAACTGGCCGCCGCGGCGGCCGACGACGAGCGGGGGACGCGCTGATGGCCGCCACCACGATGGCGAAGGCGCTCAACGCCGCGCTCGCCGACGCGATGGCCGACGACGAGCGGGTGCTGGTCTTCGGCGAGGACGTCGGGCAGCTCGGCGGCGTCTTCCGGATCACCGACGGGCTCCAGGCCCGCTTCGGCGACAAGCGCTGCTTCGACACCCCGCTCGCCGAGGCCGGCATCGTCGGCTTCGCGGTCGGGCTGGCCATGTCCGGGCTGCGGCCGGTGGTCGAGATGCAGTTCGACGCCTTCGCGTACCCGGCCTTCGAGCAGATCGCCTCGCACGTGGCGAAGCTGCGCAACCGGACCCGGGGCGCGCTGAGCGTGCCGATGGTGATCCGGGTGCCGTACGCCGGTGGGATCGGCGGGGTGGAGCACCACTGCGACTCCTCCGAGGCGTACTACGCGCACACCCCCGGGCTGAAGGTGGTCACCCCGGCCACCGTGGACGACGCGTACTCGCTGCTGCGCGCCGCCATCGACGACCCGGACCCGGTGGTGTTCCTGGAGCCGAAGAAGCTCTACTTCTCCAGCGCGGAGGCGGCGCTGCCGGCCCGGACCGAGCCGATCGGCCGGGCGGTGGTCCGCCGGCCCGGCCGCGACGCCACCCTGGTCGCGTACGGGCCGTCGGTGCCGGTGGCGCTGGAGTCCGCCGAGGCGGCCCGGGAGGAGGGCTGGGACCTGGAGGTGGTGGACGTGCGCAGCATCGTGCCGTTCGACGACGCCACCGTCACCGCCTCGGTCCGGCGCACCGGACGCTGCGTGGTGATCACCGAGGCGCAGGGCTTCGCCGGGGTCGGCGCGGAGATCGCCGCCCGGGTGCAGGAGCGCTGCTTCCACGCCCTGCACGCCCCGGTGCTGCGGGTCAGCGGCCTGGACATCCCGTACCCGGCGCCGATGCTGGAGCACACCCACCTGCCGAGCGTGGACCGGGTGCTCGACACGGTGGCCCGGCTCCAGTTCGACGACCAGCCCGACCCGCGCTGGCTCACCGAGGGCGACGCGGCATGAGCGCGCGCAGCGGGCGAATCATCGTGGTCCCTTTTCGTGCTGGTGCCGAGCGGAGCGAGGTGACGGCATGAGCGCGCGTAGCGGGCGAATCATCGTGGTCGGTCCTCGTGCTGGTGCCGAGCGGAGCGAGGTGACGGCATGAGCGAACAGGTGTTCCTGCTGCCCGATCTCGGCGAGGGGCTGACCGAGGCGGAGATCGTCGAGTGGCGGGTCGCGGTCGGCGACACGGTGACCGTGGACCAGTCCGTGGTGGAGGTGGAGACGGCCAAGGCGGTCGTCGACGTGCCCTGCCCGTACGCCGGGCGGGTGGTGGCCCTGCACGGGGCGGCCGGGGAGGTCCGCCCGGTCGGCCAGCCGCTGATCACCATCGCCCCGGCCGGGACCGGCGGCGCGGAGCCCGCCGGGCACGCCACCTACCGGGAGGAGGAGCGCGCCGGCTCGGGCAACGTCCTGATCGGGTACGGCACCGGGCACGGCGGCGTCGGCCGGCGGCGTCGCCGCGCCCGCCTCGCCGTCGCCCCCGAGGCGTCGGCCCCGACCGTGCCCGCCGCCCCCCTCTCCGCCGCCCCCGCCGCGCCCGTGCCCGTCCCCGCCGCCGCG
>NZ_LRQV01000163.1 GCF_001567585.1 Micromonospora rosaria | reverse complement strand
GGCCGCAGCCGGCCCGGCGGGAGCCGGTGGCCGAGGTGCTGGTGGCGGTGCCGGACGCGGCCGACGCGGCGGCGCTGGCGGAGGTGACCCGGGCGCGGGCGGCGGCCGGGGCGGTGCGGGCCGCCCGGGACTGGGTGAACACCGCGCCGAACGACAAGCGTCCGCCGGCCTTCGCCGAGACGGTGGCGACCGCCGCCCGCGAAGCCGGGCTCGACGTCGAGGTGCTCGACGAGGCGGCGCTGGCCGAGGGTGGGTACGGCGGCATCCTCGCCGTCGGGCAGGGCTCCGAGGCCCCGCCCCGCCTGGTGCGGATCAGCTACACCCCGGCCGACGGCGGAAACGGCACCCGGGTGGCGCTGGTCGGCAAGGGCATCACCTTCGACACCGGTGGCGTCTCGATCAAGCCGGCGCAGGGCATGTGGGAGATGAAGTCGGACATGGGCGGGGCCGCCGCGGTCGGCGCGACCATGCTGGCCGTGGCCGCGCTGAAGCCGGCCGTGGCGGTGACCGCGTACCTGCCGATCGCGGAGAACATGCCGTCGGGCAGCGCGTACCGGCCGGGCGACGTGGTCACCATGTTCAACGGCAAGAAGGTGGAGGTGCTCAACACCGACGCCGAGGGCCGGATGATCCTGGCCGACGCGATGGCGCGGGCCTGCGCGGACGGCTGCGACTACCTGTTCGAGACCTCCACCCTGACCGGCGGCCAGGTGATCGCGCTGGGCAAGCGGATCTCCGGGGTGATGGGTACCGCGGAGTTGTGCGAGCGGGTCCGTCTCGCCGGTGACGCGGTCGGCGAGCCGGCGTGGCCGATGCCGCTGCCGGACGAGGTACGCAAGGGCATGGACTCCGACGTGGCCGACATCTCGCAGGTCAACGCGGGGATGGACCGGGCCGGTCACATGCTCCAGGGCGGCGTGTTCCTGCGCGAGTTCGTCACCGACGAGGTCCCCTGGGCGCACATCGACATCGCCGGCCCGAGCTTCCACACCGGCGAGCCGACCGGGTACCTGACCAAGGGCGGCACCGGCGTGCCGGTGCGGACCCTGCTGCACCTGATCGACGACGTCGCCGCGAACGGCTGAGGGTGTAAGGAGGGGCCCCTTATTAACAGACGTCTGTTAATAAGGGGCCCCTCCTTACACCTAGTACAGCTCGGGGCGGCGCTTGCGGCGCTCGTTGTAGTCCCGCATGCGCTGGGGGTAACCCATCAGCCGGACGTCGTAGACGGGGATGCCGAGGTGGTGCGCGAACCGCCGCGCCCCGTCCGGCCCGTCGATCCGCCGCCGGGTCCACTCCCCGTCGTCGGCGATCAGGATCACCGTGGTCTCGGTGACCGTGGTCTTCGGCTCGATGAACGCCTCGACGCCCTTGCGGCTGCGGACAAAGTTCGCAAGATGCTCCAGGTCGGCACGTTCGGCGGCCCGTTCCCGGTTGTCCGGCCTCGCCTGCTTGCGTCGTCGGAACAGACCCACCGGTCGTATCCCTCCAGTTTCCGTCAATGCGACCTGGCCAAGCGTACGTGTCGGGGACGTGTCGTTGGGCACCTCACTACGCGCCCCGGCACCGGTGGTGACAAGATGACCGAGGCGAGTATGCCCGTTTACCTGGCATGCCCCCTCGTAGCAGCGACGCGACCTGGGAGTTGAGTGTGAGCGAGCCGAACGACTTCGACGTGGTGATTCTCGGAGGAGGCAGCGGCGGCTACGCGACTGCGCTGCGCGCCGCCCAACTGGACCTGAAGGTCGCGCTGGTCGAGAAGGGCAAGCTCGGCGGGACGTGCCTGCACAACGGCTGCATCCCGACCAAGGCGCTGCTGCACGCCGCGGAGGTCGCCGACCAGACCCGGGAGTCGGAGCAGTTCGGGGTCAAGGCCGAGCTGGTCGGCATCGACATGGCGGGCGTCAACGCGTACAAGGACGGCGTGATCTCCCGGCTGTACAAGGGCCTCCAGGGCCTGGTCGGCGGCTCGAAGAACATCACCCTGGTCTCCGGCGCCGGCAAGCTGGTCGCGCCGAACACCGTCGAGGTGGACGGCAAGCGGTACACCGGCCGCAACGTGGTGCTCGCCTCCGGCTCGTACGCCAAGAGCCTGCCCGGCCTGGAGGTCGACGGCGAGCGGGTGATCACCAGCGACCACGCGCTGACCCTGGACCGGGTCCCCAGCTCGGCGATCGTGCTGGGCGGCGGCGTGATCGGCGTCGAGTTCGCCAGCGTGTGGAAGTCCTTCGGGGTCGACGTGACCATCATCGAGGCGCTGCCCCGCCTGGTCGCCGCCGAGGACGAGGAGTCGTCGAAGGCGCTGGAGCGGGCCTTCCGCAAGCGGAAGATCAACTTCAAGGTCGGCAAGCCCTTCGAGAAGGTCGAGAAGACCGAGAAGGGCGTCAAGGTCACCATCGCCGGCGGCGACACCGTCGAGGCCGAGCTGCTGCTGGTCGCCGTCGGTCGGGGCCCCAACACCGCCAACCTCGGGTACGAGGAGCAGGGGGTCAAGCTGGACCGGGGGTACGTGCTGACCGACGAGCGGCTGCGCACCGGCGTGCCGAACGTCTACGCGGTCGGCGACATCGTGCCCGGCCTCCAGCTCGCCCACCGTGGTTTCCAGCAGGGCATCTTCGTCGCCGAGGAGATCGCCGGGAAGAACCCGGCCGTGATCGACGAGGCCGGCATCCCCCGGGTCACCTACTCCGAGCCGGAGCTGGCCTCGGTCGGGCTGACCGAGGCGAAGGCCAAGGAGAAGTACGGCGCCGACAAGGTCAAGACCTACAACTACAACCTGGGTGGCAACGGCAAGAGCCAGATCCTCAAGACCACCGGCTTCATCAAGCTGGTCGGTCTGGAGGACGGCCCGGTGCTCGGCGTGCACATGGTCGGCGCCCGGGTCGGCGAACTGGTCGGGGAGGCCCAGCTCATCACCAACTGGGAGGCCTACCCCAGCGAGGTCGCCCAGCTCGTGCACGCCCACCCCACCCAGAACGAGGCCCTGGGCGAGGCGCACCTGGCCCTGGCCGGCAAGCCGCTGCACGCACACGCCTGATCCACGCAAACCGCGGCGTCCGGCGACGGGCGATGACCCCACCAGGGAACGAAGGAGTCTGAAGAACATGCCGGTATCGGTCACCATGCCCCGGCTCGGCGAGAGCGTCACCGAGGGCACCGTCACCCGCTGGCTCAAGCAGGAGGGCGACACGGTCGAGGTCGACGAGCCGCTGCTCGAGGTCTCGACCGACAAGGTCGACACGGAGATCCCGTCCCCGGCGGCGGGGGTGCTGAGCCGGATCGTGGTCGGTGAGGACGAGACCGCCGAGGTCGGCAGCGAGCTGGCCGTCATCGCCGGCGAGGGTGAGTCCACCGGTGGCGGGCAGCCCGCCAAGCAGGAGCAGCAGCAGGAGGCCCCGGCCCCGCAGGCCGAGGAGGCCGCCGCCGAGCCGGAGGCCGAGGCGGAGCAGCCGGCCGTGCAGGAGCCGGCCGCCCCGGCCGCTCCGGCGCCGTCGGGCGGGGGCACCCCGGTCAAGATGCCGGCCCTCGGGGAGAGCGTCACCGAGGGTACGGTCACCCGCTGGCTCAAGCAGGTCGGCGAGTCCGTCGAGGTGGACGAGCCGCTGCTGGAGGTCTCCACCGACAAGGTGGACACGGAGATCCCGTCCCCGGTGGCCGGCACCCTGCTGGAGATCAAGGTCGCCGAGGACGAGACCGCCGACGTCGGCGCGGAGCTGGCCGTGATCGGCGCGGCCGGTGCCGCCCCGGCCCAGCCGGAGCCCCAGGCCAAGCCGGAGCCCGAGGCCCAGCCCGAGCCGAAGGCCCAGCCCGAGCCGAAGGCCCAGCCGGAGCCGAAGGCCCAGCCGGCCACGGTCGAGGAGCCCACCCCGGGTCTGTCGTACAACGAGCCGGCGGCCGAGGCGGAGACCGCCGCCCAGCCGGCCAAGGCCGAGCAGGCCGCCACCCCGCCCGCCCCGGCCGCCCAGCCGGCGGCGGCTCCCGCCGCCACCGGCGCGGGTGAGGCCGGCGGGTACGTCACCCCGCTGGTGCGCAAGCTCGCCGCCGAGCACGGCGTCGACCTGGCCGCGCTCAGCGGCAGCGGTGTGGGTGGCCGGATCCGCAAGCAGGACGTGCTGGAGGCCGCCGAGAAGGCCAAGGCCGCCAAGGCCGCCCCGGCGCCGGCCGCCCAGCCGGCCGCCGCCGCCCCGAGCAAGCCGGCCGCGAAGCCGCAGCCGAGCGCGAAGCGGGGCACCACCGAGAAGCTGCCCCGGATCCGGGCCACCATCGCCAAGCGGATGCAGCAGTCGCTGCACGAGATGGCGCAGCTCACCACGGTGGTCGAGGTGGACGTCACCAAGGTGGCGAAGCTGCGGGCGAAGGCCAAGGAGTCGTTCCAGCAGCGGCACGGCGTGAAGCTGTCGTTCCTGCCGTTCTTCGCCCTCGCGGCGATCGAGGCGTTGCAGGCGTACCCGATCGTCAACGCCACCATGGACCTGGACGCCGGCACGATCACCTACCCCGACGCCGAGCACCTCGGCATCGCGGTGGACGCCGAGCGGGGCCTGATGGTGCCGGTCGTGCACAACGCCGGTGACCTCAACCTGGGTGGCATCTCGAAGCGGATCGCCGACCTGGCCGAGCGGACCCGGGCCAACAAGATCAGCCCGGACGAGCTGGCCGGGGCGACCTTCACGCTGACCAATACCGGCAGCCGGGGCGCCCTCTTCGACACCCCGATCGTGCCGTCGCCGCAGTCGGCGATGCTCGGTACCGGTGCCGTGGTCAAGCGCCCGGTCGTGGTCAACGACCCGGAGCTGGGCGAGGTGATCGCCGTCCGGTCGATGGTCTACCTGGCCCTGTCCTACGACCACCGGCTGATCGACGGCGCCGACGCGGCCCGCTTCCTGGTCGCGGTCAAGGAGCGGCTGGAGAACGGCAACTTCGAGGCCGAGCTGGGCCTGTAACCCCCGCTGTGCCACACGACGGGCGCCCCGGTCACACCGACCGGGGCGCCCGTCGCCGTCGCGGGTGCCGGGCTCAGGCCGCTCGCAGGGTCTCCTCGGAGACCTGCCACAGCCGCTGCGCGGCCTGCGGGTCGAGGGCGTACGCCGCCACGCCGGTGCGGGTGCCCGGCTGGTGCGGGGCGGCCTGCTGGCAGTCCTCGAAGTACCGCCCGCCGATCCCGTCGAGCAGCGGGGAGGTGGCGACCAGCACCGACGTCGCCGCGCCCTGCTCGACGTCCTTCCAGTCCGCCGCCGCGCCGCCGCTGGCCGCGCGCATCCGGGCCAGGTCCTCGTCGCTGACGTAGCGCTGGAGGTTGGTGTGGATCGCCCCCGGCATCAGCGCGTTGGTGAGGATGCCGTCACCGGCCCAGCGCCGGGTCGCCTCGACGGCGAAGAGGACGTTGGCGGTCTTGGACTGCCCGTAGGCCAGCCACGGGTCGTACGGGCGCTGCCGGAAGTGGATGTCGTCGAAGACGACCTCCGAGCGCAGGTGCGCGGTGGAGCTGACCGAGACGATCCGGGCCCCACCGGCGGCGGCGAGCGCCGGGTGCAGGCCGGTGGCGAGCGCGAAGTGGCCGAGGTGGTTGGTGGCGAACTGGAGTTCCCAGCCCTGCGGGGTCCGCGTCTCCGGCGCGGCCATCACGCCGGCGTTGTTCACCAGGATGTGCAGCTCACCGCTCCACCCGGCCACGAAGGCGGCGACCGACGCCGGGTCGGCGAGGTCGAGCGGGGCGACGTGGACCCGGTCGTTGCCGGTGCTGCCGGTGATCTCGGCGGCGACCCGGTGGGCGTCGTCGGGCCGGCGGACGGCGAGCGTCACCTCGGCACCGGCGGCGGCGAGCGCGCGGGCGGTCTCGACACCGATGCCCGAGGCCCCGCCGGTGACGACGGCCCGCCGGCCGGTGAGGTCGATGCCGGCCACCACCTCCAGGGCGGTGGAGCGGGCGGTGAAGGGCGTGCTGACAGGGGTACTGCTGGTCATGATCCGTCCTTGTCCCGGCGCGGCGGACCGTCCGGTCCGGCCGCTACGATGAAAAGCGGAGGGCCCTCCGTTACGCCTCCGAGGCTAACCGGAGGACCCTCCGTTTGCCAACGGTGCCGCGCATCACCCAGCCGCCCTCAGGAGGAGACGTGACCGCCCCCGGGCCCCGACCGCTGCGCGCCGACGCGGCGCGCAACCGCCAACGGCTGCTGGAGGCCGCCGTACGGGCCTTCTCCCGCCCCGGGGCGGAGGTGACCCTGGAGGCGGTGGCCCGCGACGCCGGGGTGGGCATCGGCACCCTGTACCGCCACTTCCCCACCCGGGAGGCGCTGGTCGAGGCCGCCTACCGCAGCGAGTTGGCCCGGCTCTGCGACGCGGCCGGGGAGTTGCTGGCGCAGCTTCCACCCGACCGGGCGGTCCGCGCCTGGATGGACCGCTTCGTCGACTACCTCGCCACCAAGCGGGACATGGCCGACGCCCTGCGCCTGGTGATCGCCGCTGGCGCCAACCCGTTCGCGCAGAGCCGGGACCTGCTGGTCGCCGCGCTCACCCGGCTGCTCACGGCCGGGGCAGCCGCCGGCACGGTCCGCGCGGACGTCGACCCGGCCGACGTGCTCGCCGGCCTCGGCGGGGTCTCCCTGGCCGCCGCCGGACCAGCCCAACGGGACCTCGCCGGCCGGCTGCTGGACCTGTTGATGGACGGCCTGCGCCACCAGCCCACCCGCTGACCCGGCCCGCCCCGCCCAACCGGGTCGGCGGGCCACCCGCGCCGGCCGGGCCGGTTGGGCCGAATCGACCCGCCGGCGCGTCGGGCGCTGACAAACTCGACCGGTGGGCGGCAACCGGGGCTGGGGGCGGCTGGGGCCGGCCGTACCGATCGCGCCCGGCGCCCGGGTGGACCGCTTCGAGGTCTTCTTCGACCTGGTCTTCGTCTTCTCCTTCTTCGTCATCGTCCGGGCCACCGCCGCCGAGATCAACGGCAGCACCATCCTGCGCAGCCTGCTCGTGCTGGCCGTGCTCTGGTGGTGCTGGGTGATCCACAGCGTGGTCGCCACCCGGGTACGCCTCGGCGAGGGCTTCGTACCGGTGGTCATGGTCGTCGGGATGGCCGCCCTCTTCGCCTTCGCGCTGGCCGTACCGCAGGCGATCAGCGCCCACGGGGAGGGTCTGGCCGGCCCGGTCACCGTCGCGGTGAGCTACCTCGTCGTCCGGCTGGTGCACTTCTGGATCTACTGGCACGTGTCCCGCCACGAGCCGGCGGAGAACCGGTACCTGAACCGGCTCGCGCCGGAACTGGTGGCCAGCACCGGGTTGCTGCTCGCCGCCGCGTTCGCGCCGATCCTCATCGCCGACCCCGGCACCAGCGCGCTGGTCCGGGACGGCTGCTGGGTCACCGTGGTCCTCTCCCAGTACGCGACCGGGCTGCTCGTCGACACCCGGAGCGGCGGGGTGACCTCGGCCGAGCACTGGACCGAGCGGTACGACCTCATCCTCATGATCGCCCTCGGCGAGTCGGTGCTCTCCGTCGGGGTCGGCACGGCCACCGTCTTTCCCCAGGCGGTGAGCTGGCCGGCGGTCACCGCGGCGGGCGTCGGCATCCTGCTCGCGGCGGCCCTGTGGTGGCTGCACTTCGACGTGATCGGGCCGGCCGCCCGGATCGCCCTGCACGCCGCCAGGGGACGGGCCCGGGTCAGCATGGCCCGGGACGCCTACGCCTACTGCTTCCTGCCGATGATCGCCGGGCTGATCCTCTTCTCCCTCGGCGCCGAGGAGTTGGTGAAGTGGCTGACCGAGCCGCAGCCGATGGCGCTGGGTACGGCCCTGCCCGGCCCCGGCATACCGCTGCTCTTCGGCGGGTTGGTCTGCTACCTGGCCGGGGACATCCTCTTCCAGCTCCGTACCCTGCACACCCTCACCTGGCTGCGCCTCGGCACGCTGGTGCTGCTCGCGGCGCTGATCCCGGTCGCCCTGCGGATACCGGCGCTGACCGCGCTGCTGCTGGCGACCGCGGTCTGCGTCGGCCTGGCCGCCATCGAGGTGGTGACGATGTCCGAGGCGCGCACCGAACTGCGCCGGGTGGTCTTCGCCGAGCGCACCGCCCACGAGGCGCGCGAGGCGCAGTGGCGCAGCCGCTGGCACCACGACGAGCCGGACACCCGCTGACCCGCCGGCACCCACCCGGAGACGACCGGAGCCGACCCGGGCTGGTCTGCCGCTGGCAGAAAACCTGGCTGCGCCGAAGCCGGGCACGCATGCTGGGCCGATGGCAGTCTTCTCCCTCCAGGCCCGGCCCGACAACGCCGAGGACTTCCTGCGGCTCGCCCGCGCCGCCGAGGCGGCCGGCTTCGACACCCTGCACTGCGCCGACCACCCCGGGGTGATCGCCGACCCGTTCCTCGCCCTGGCCGCTGCGGCGGCGGTGACCAGCACCATCCGGCTCGGGCCGTACGTCGCCAACGCCGGCATCCGCGAGCCGATGCCGCTCGCCGTCGCGGTGGCCAGCCTCGACCTGATCTCCGGCGGCCGGGCCCGGCTGGGGCTGGGCGCCGGGCACACCCCGGCCGAGTGGCGCGCGGTGGGCCGGGAACGCCCCGACGTGGCCGGCCGGGCCCGCCGCTTCCGGGCCGTCGCCGAGGCGGTGCGGGACCTGCTGGCCGGCGCGGAGGTCACCGTGGACAGCCCCGACCTGACCGTGCACGCCGCCCGCCTGGCGGCACCGCGACCGGTGCAGGAGCGGGTCCCGCTGATCGTGGGCACCAACAACTCGACGCTGCTGCGCTGGGCCGGCGCGCACGCCGACGTGATCGGTCTGAGCGGGCTCGGCCGCACCCTCCCCGACGGGTACGCGCACCAGGTGCGCTGGCGGGAGCAGGAGATCGAGGCGCAACTGGCGCTGGTCGCCGAGGGCGCGGCCGACCGGGCCGAACCACCCGCACGGGAGGCCCTGGTCCAGTTGTTCGCGGTGACCGACGACGCCGAGGCCGCCCTCGCCGACTTCGCGCGGGACACCGGGCTGACCACCGCCGAGCTGCTGGCCAGCCCCTACGTGCTGGTCGGGACCGAGGACGAGATCGTCACCGCCGTCGGGCGGCACCGGCGCCGCTGGGGCGTCACCCGGTTCGTGGTCCGCGCCGACGCGTTCGACCAGCTCGCCCCGCTCCTGCCCCGCCTGGCCGAACGCTGAGCCCCGGCGTGTCCGGGGCCGGGGCCACCCCGACCCCGCTCAGGCGGACTGGTGGACCCGCTCGTAGAAGCTGATCTTCTCGCGGAGGTGGTCGTACTGGCGCTGGAGCAGTCGGATCTGTTCCTCGGTCCGCCGCGCGTGCTCGGCGAGCAGCGCGTGCCGCTCGTGGCTGGTGTGCTCGCCGGCCCGGGCCAGGTCGGCGTACCGGCGCATCTGGGCGATCGGCATGCCGGTGTCGCGCAGGCAGCGGAACAGGAACAGCCAGGACAGGTCGTCGTCGGTGAAGACCCGACGTCCCCCGGAGGTACGGCCGACTCCGCTGAGCAGGCCGATCCTCTCGTAGTACCGCAGTGTGTCGAGGCTGAACCCGGTGCGCCGGGCCGCCTCCGAAGGACCGTACCCATCCATAGTGGTCGACGATACTTGACCTGGAGCGCACTCCAGCAAGCAGGCTGTGGGCATGACGACGACACGGGTACTGGGTCGCAGCGGCATCGAGGTCAGCGCCCTCGGCATGGGGTGCTGGGCGATCGGCGGGCCGTTGTGGGGCGAGAACTGGCAGCCGTTCGGCTGGGGCGAGGTGGACGACGACGAGTCGATCCGGACCGTCCACCGGGCGCTGGACCTCGGGGTCACCCTCTTCGACACGGCCAGCAACTACGGGGCCGGGCACAGCGAACGGGTCCTCGGCCGGGCCCTCGCCGGCCGGCGGGACGAGGCGGTGATCGCCACCAAGTTCGGCAACATCTCCGACGAGGCCACCCGGTTGGCGACCGGGAGCGACGCCAGCCCGGCGTACGCGGTGCGCAGCCTGGAGGAGTCGCTGCGCCGGCTCGGCACCGACCACGTCGACCTGTACCAACTGCACCTGGGCGCGCTGTCGACCGACGCCGCGCTCGACCTGGTCGGCACGCTGGAGGACCTGGTCACCGCCGGCAAGATCCGCGCGTACGGCTGGAGCACCGACAACCCGGACAAGGCGCTCGCCTTCGCGGCGGCCGGTCCGCACTGCGCAGCGATCCAGCACGACCAGTCGGTGCTCCAGGACAACGCGCGGATGCTGTCGGTGTGCGAGGCCGTCGACCAGGCCAGCATCAACCGGGGGCCGCTGGCGATGGGGCTGCTCACCGGCAAGTACCACGGTGCGGCGGGCCGCCTCGGCGACGACGACGTCCGGGGTCGTGCCCCGGAGTGGCTGAGCTGGTTCGCCGACGGGGTGGCCACCCCGGAGTGGGCCGACCGGGTCGACCAGGTCCGGGCGGCGCTGACCGCCGACGGCCGGACCCTCGCCCAGGGCGCGTTGGGCTGGCTGCTGGCCCGCAGCCCGCGCACGCTGCCGATCCCCGGGTGCCGCACCGTCGCCCAGGCCGAGGAGAACTTCGGCACGCTCGCCCTCGGCCCGCTCAGCGACGAGGCGTTCGCCGAGGTGGAGCGGCTCCTCGCCGACCTGCGCACGGTACCGGCCGCCTGACCCGCACCGGAGTCCAGCCCGGAGACCGCCGCCGCGACCGGGGGGTCGCCGGCTTCGCGGCAGTGCCGTCGACGGCCGGCTTCCGGGACGACTTCCGGGCGGTCGGCGCGCCCACCGGCGGGTGGTGGTCGAAGATGGGGGGATGCGGATCCTCATGGCCGGCGTCTCCGGCTTCCTCGGTACCCGGCTGGTCGACCGGCTCACCGCCGACGGGCACCAGGTCACCCGGCTGGTCCGGCGACCCGCCCGGTCCGCCGACGAGCGGCAGTGGAACCCGTCCGCCGCGCAACTCGACCCGGCGGTGATGGCCGACGCCGACGCGGTGGTCAACCTGGCCGGCGCGGGCGTCGGCGACCGGCGGTGGACCGACGGGTACCGGCGGTTGATCCGCACCAGCCGGGTGGACACCACCAGCACGCTGGCCATCACCATCGCCGGCCTGCCCGCCGCCGACCGGCCGGCGGTGCTGCTCAACGCCTCCGCCGTCGGCTGGTACGGCAACACCGGCGACCGGGCGGTCGAGGAGGACGCACCGGCGGGCGAGGGCTTCCTGGCCGACGTGTGCCGGGTGTGGGAGGCCGCGACCCGCCCGGCCGAGGACGCCGGGGTACGGGTGGTGCGGCTGCGTACCGGGCTGCCGCTGCACCGCGACGGCGGCCTGCTCAAGCCGCAACTGCTCCCGTTCAGGCTGGGCATCGCCGGGCGACTGGGCAGCGGCCGGCAGTGGCTGCCCTGGATCTCGATGGCGGACTGGCTGGCCGTGGCGGCGTTCCTGCTCGACCGGGACGACCTCGCCGGGCCGGTCAACGGGGTCGGCCCCGCCCCGGTCACCAACGCCGAGTTCACCCGGGAACTGGCCCGCCAACTGCGCCGCCCGGCGATCATCCCGATCCCCGCGCTGGCGTTGAAGGTGGCCCTCGGCGGCTTCGCCCAGGAGGCCCTGACCAGCACCCGCGTCCTGCCCGGGGTGCTGACCCGGGCCGGCTTCGGCTACCGGTACGCCGACCTGCCGGCCGCCCTGCACGCCGCCCTGCACGACTGAGCCCCGGCACCCGGCGGGCGGCCGGGCTGGGACCGGCCACCCGCCGGCTGCCGGCGACCGCCCGCCGCGCGGTCCCCGAGGGACCGGCCCGCCCACGTCCCCGGCGGGACCGCCGTCCCGGGCCTCCTCCACCGGGTCTGACCGGCGTGTCCAGGTCCGGTTGGTAACGTCCGCTCCGTGCCGACCTCGCCGTCCCCGGTCACCGACCCGTCGCCGCCCCCGCCCGCGCCGTCCCGGGGGCGTCGCGTCGACCTGGTGGTGGTGCTCGTCGCGCTGGCCCTGGCCGGGTGGGTGACCAGCGGCCTGTGGCGCGGCCCGGACACCCGGGCGATCACGGCGAACTCCAGCGACCAGGCGCTCTTCGAATGGTTGCTGGCCTTCGGCGGGCACGCCGTCACGCACGGGCAGAACCCGTTCTTCACCCACCTGCTCAACGTCCCCGACGGGGTGAACCTCGCGGTCAACACCTCGATCACCGTGTACGCGGTGCTCTTCGCCCCGCTGACGTACCTGGTCGGGCCGCCCGCGACGTTCCTGGTGATCCTCACGCTGAACCTGGCCGCCACCGCGCTGGCCTGGTACTGGCTACTCTCCCGGCACCTGGTGGGCAGCCGGCCGGCCGCCGCGCTCGGGGCGCTCTTCGTCGCCTTCTCCCCCGGCATGGTCTCGCACGCCAACGCCCACCTGAACTGGACCGCCGGTTGGCTGGTACCGCTGCTGATCTGGCGGCTGTTCGCCCTGCGCCGCCCGGAACACCTGTTGCGCAACGGCATCCTGTTCGGCGTCACGGTGGCGGTCGCCTTCTCCGTCGCCGCCGAGGGGCTGTTCTTCACCGCGCTCGCGCTCGGCCTCTTCGTCGTCGTCTGGGCCCTGCACCCGGCCCGCCGGGCCGAGGCCCGCGCGGCGCTGCCGAGCTTCCTGCGCGGGCTGGGCATCACCACGGTCACCGCCGGGGCGCTGCTGGCGTACCCGCTCTGGCTGCACTTCGCCGGGCCGCAACGCTTCCACGGCACCGGCTTCGACCCGGTGATCCACGCCGAGGACATCGCCGCGTTCGGCGCGTACCCGCAGCGGTCGCTGGCCGGGGCGGCCGGCTGGGACACCACGCTGGCCCCGAACCCGACCGAGGAGAACTCCTTCTTCGGCGTACCGCTGCTGCTGCTCACGGTGGCCTGCTTCGTGGCGCTGTGGCGGTGGGCCGGCCCGGCCCGGCGGGCCACCCTGACCGCGCTCGGCGTCACCGGCGTGGTCTTCACCGTGCTCTCCTGGGGCCCGCAGGTGAAGTGGAACGGCCGGCGGTACGACCTCGCCCTGCCGTTCGACCTGCTCGGGAGCCTGCCCGTGGTCAACGCGGCGCTGCCGTCGCGGCTGGCCCTGGTCGTCGCCCCGGTCATCGGCATCCTGCTGGCGTACCTGGTCGACGCCGTGCGCACCCGCCCGGCCCGGCACCGGTGGACCCGGCCGGCCTGGGCGGCGGGCTTCGCGGTCGCGCTGCTGCCGCTGCTGCCCACCCCCCTGCTGACCATCGAGCGGGAGCCGATCCCCCGGTTCATCACCGCCGGCACCTGGCGGGAGTACGTCTCCCCCGGCGGGGTGCTCACCCCGGTACCGCTGACCCTGGACGTCACCCCCGACGGGCAGCGCTGGCAGGCGT
>NZ_LRQV01000162.1 GCF_001567585.1 Micromonospora rosaria | reverse complement strand
GCCGGACGGCCGCGCGGGGCCGCCGGCCGGGCCGGCCGCCGCCAGCGCGCCCCCGGGGCCGCCCGCGCCGCCCGATTCCGGCCCGTCGGCCCGGCTCACGTCGTTCCGCCCAGCGGCACGGCCCGCCGGGACGGATCGCCGTCGGCCCGGCCCGGCTCGTCCATCGCGTAGATCAGCAGGAACTCCCGCTCCTCCTCGGTCAACCGCCTCGGCAACTGCCGGGACAGGTCGAACGGGACCAGCACCGAGCGGGCCCGGCTGGCCAGCACCTCGCCGTCGTACAGCTCGTAGACGACGGTGAACCGGGCCGCTCGGATCTCCTCGATCCACAGCTCGATCCGGACGGTCGGCGCGGCCTCGGCGGTGGCCCGGCCGACCGCGTAGTCGACCGGGCGCAGGTAGTCGACCTCGTGCCGGCGGATGACGACACCCTCGGCGAACGAGCCGACCCCCCACGCCCGGCCGCCGGCGAACATCAACGCCACCCGGGCCTCCTCGTACAGGGTGAGGAAGCGGGAGTTGTTGATGTGGCCGTACGCGTCCAGGTCGGACCAGCGCAGCGTGCAGTGGTAGACGAAACGGTCACTCATGGCTCAGCACCGGTCGACCATCAGTCGCGGGTCAGCTTGCGGTACGTGACCCGGTGCGGCCGGGCCGCCTCCGCGCCGAGCCGGTCGATCTTGTTCTTCTCGTACGCCTCGAAGTTGCCCTCGAACCAGAACCACTGGGCCGGGTTCTGGTCGTCGCCCTCCCAGGCCAGGATGTGCGTGGCGACCCGGTCCAGGAACATCCGGTCGTGGGAGATGACCACGGCGCAGCCGGGGAACTCCAGCAGCGCGTTCTCCAGGCTGGAGAGGGTCTCCACGTCCAGGTCGTTGGTGGGCTCGTCGAGCAGGATCACGTTCCCGCCGATCTTCAGGGTCAGCGCCAGGTTGAGCCGGTTGCGCTCGCCACCGGAGAGCACCTTGGTCGGCTTCTGCTGGTCCGGGCCCTTGAACCCGAAGGCGGCGATGTACGCCCGCGACGGCATCTCGACCTTGCCGACCATGAGGTGGTCCAGCCCGTCGGAGACGACCTCCCAGACGGTCTTGTCCCCGTCCAGGCCCTGCCGGTTCTGGTCGACGTACGACAGCGAGACGGTGTCACCGACCTTGACCCCGCCGCCGGTCGGCTGCTCCAGCCCGACGATGGTCTTGAACAGGGTGGTCTTGCCGACGCCGTTCGGGCCGATGATGCCGACGATGCCGTTGCGCGGCAGCGAGAAGGAGAGGTTGTCGATCAGCACCCGGTCGCCGAAGCCCTTGGTCAGGCTGTTCGCCTCGATGACCGTGTTGCCCAGGCGCGGGCCCGGCGGGATCTGGATCTCCTCGAAGTCCAGCTTCCGGGTCTTCTCCGCCTCGGCGGCCATCTCGTCGTACCGGTCGAGCCGGGCCTTCGACTTGGTCTGCCGGGCCTTGGCGTTGGAGCGCACCCACTCCAGCTCCTCGGAGAGGCGCTTCTTCATCTTGGCGTCGCGGCGGCCCTCGACGGCCAGCCGGGCGGCCTTCTTCTCCAGGTACGTGGAGTAGTTGCCCTCGTAGCCGACGGCGCGGCCCCGGTCCAGCTCCAGGATCCAGCCGGCCACGTTGTCCAGGAAGTACCGGTCGTGGGTGATCGCCATGACGGTGCCCGCGTACTTGGCCAGGTGCTGCTCCAGCCACTGCACGCTCTCCGCGTCCAGGTGGTTGGTGGGCTCGTCGAGCAGCAGCAGGTCGGGGGCCTCCAGCAGCAGCTTGCACAGCGCCACCCGGCGGCGCTCACCGCCGGAGAGCTTGGTCACGTCGGCGTCCGGCGGGGGGCAGCGCAGCGCGTCCATGGCCAGTTCGAGCTTGGAGTCGATGTCCCAGGCGTCGGCGTGGTCCAGCTCCTCCTGGAGCTTGCCCATCTCCTCCATCAGCTCGTCGGAGTAGTCGGTGGCCATCTGCTCGGCGATCTTGTTGAACCGCTCCAGCTTGGCCTTGGTCTCGGCGACCGCCTCCTCGACGTTGCCGAGGACGGTCTTGGCGTCGTTGAGCGGGGGCTCCTGGGCGAGCAGGCCGACGGTGTAGCCGGGCATCAGCCGGGCCTCGCCGTTGCTCGGCCGGTCCAGCCCTGCCATGATCTTGAGAAGGCTGGACTTACCGGCGCCGTTCGGGCCGACCACACCGATCTTGGCCCCCGGCAGGAAGCTCAGCGTCACGTTGTCGAGCACGACCTTGTCGCCGTGCGCCTTGCGCGCCTTTTCCAGGACGTAGATGTACTGGGCCACGGTGCGGGCTACCTCCGTAGATTGCGACTGGGGCCGGCGGACACGGGCGCGGGCCGGCGATCTCCGACCCGCCGCCGGCCGGGACCGGCCGCGCGCACGCCACCCTCAATCCTGACAGGTACGGCGGCGTCCGCCCACATCGCCCCGGCCAGCCGCGACCCGGCGCGCCGCCCGGGGCCACGACGCCCCCGCCCCGTCCGGTCCCACGAGCGGGTCGTGAAGATCACCAAGCCGGTTGAGCTGGCTTTGGGACGGGTAGGGAAGTCGGGCACGGGGTGGCAGACGCCGCAGCTACGCTCAGTACGCTCATCGCGGTGGACCCGTCAGCAGCAGCCGGAGGTGGCCGATCGTGACCGTCCGTAGCTCCTTTGTCGTAGTGGCGAACCGACTGCCGGTCGATGAGGTGAGCACACCCGAAGGGCGGCAGTGGCGCCGCAGCCCTGGTGGGCTGGTCACCGCGCTGCACCCGGTGCTCGCCGAGCACCAGGGCACCTGGGTCGGCTGGGCCGGCGGGACCGGCCCCGCGCCCGAGCCGTTCGACCTGGAGGGTATCCGGCTGCACCCGGTCCCGCTCAGCGCCGAGGAACTGGAGCGCTACTACGAGGGCCAGTCGAACGCCACCATCTGGCCGCTCTACCACGATGCCGTGGAGACCCCGGCGTACAAGCGGCGCTGGCGCGACGCGTACCGGCTGGTGAACGCGCGGTTCGCGGAGGCCGCGGCGGACGTGGCGGCCGAGGGCGCGACGGTCTGGGTCCAGGACTACCAGCTCCAACTGGTCCCGGCGATGCTGCGCGAACTCCGCCCGGATCTGCGCATCGGTTTCTTCCTGCACATTCCGTTCCCGCCGATCGAACTGTTCATGCAGATGCCGCTGCGCGCCGAGGTGCTGCGGGGCCTGCTCGGCGCCGACCTGGTCGGGTTCCAGCAGCGGCTCGCCGCGCAGAACTTCGTCCGGCTGGCCCGGCATCTGCTCGGCCTTCGGTACGAGGGGCAGATGATCCAGGTTGACGGCCGTCAAGTCAAGGCGGGCGCTTTTCCCATCTCGATCGACGTGGCCGAGATGGAGCGGCTGGCCGCCGACCCGGCGATCCAGGCTCGGGCCAAGCAGATCCGCGCTGAGCTGGGCGATCCCAAGACGATCATCCTCGGCGTGGACCGGCTCGACTACACCAAGGGCATCGAGCTCCGGCTCAAGGCCTTCCGGGAACTGCTCTCTGACGGAAAGTTGACAGTTCCGGACGCGGTTATGGTGCAGGTCGCCACGCCCAGTCGGGAACGGGTCGAGCACTACCAGGCACTTCGGGTCAAGGTCGAACGAGAAGTTGGCCGGATTAATGGGGAATTCGGCAGGGTCGGCGTGCCGGCCGTGCATTACCTGCATCAGTCGTACAGTCGCAGTGAACTGGCCGCGATGTACGTCGCGGCCGACGTGATGATGGTGACTCCCCTGCGAGACGGAATGAATTTGGTGGCAAAGGAGTACGTCGCGGCGCGCACCGACAGCGGTGGCGCCCTCGTGCTCAGTGAGTTCGCCGGCGCGGCCACCGAGCTGCGTCAGGCATTTTTGTGTAACCCGCACGACCCGGAGGCGGTCAAGGACGCCCTGCTGAGAGCCGTGCACGTGGAGAAGCCGGAGGCCCGTCGGCGCATGCGGATCATGCAGCGTCACCTGCGCACCCACGACGTGGGGCACTGGGCGAAGTCGTTCCTGACCGAGCTGGGCGTTCCCGATACGGAGGCCGCATGAACACGTCCGTCGTCGACGGCACGCCCTCGGTCTCCGGCGTCCTCGATCCCGCCCTGCGCTCCGCCATCGGGCGGATCGCCCGGGTGCCGCAGCTCCTGGTCGCCTGCGACTACGACGGCACCCTCGCCCCGATCGTGGAGGACCCGAGCAAGGCGGTCCCGCTGCCCGAGTCGGTCGCCGCCGTCCGGGCGCTGGCCGCGCTGCCGCAGACCTCGGTCGCGGTGGTGTCCGGGCGCGCCCTGCGCGACCTCGCCGCGCTGTCCCGGCTGCCCAGTGAGGTGCACCTGGTCGGCAGCCACGGCTCCGAGTTCGACATCGGTTTCGTCGAGCGGCTCTCCCCCGAGCTGATCGCCGTGCGGACCCGGCTGCGCGACCAGCTCCGCGAGATCGCCGCCGCCCACCCCGGGGTGCGGCTGGAGCGCAAGCCGGCCAGCGTCGCGGTGCACACCCGTGGGGTCGACCCGCAGGTCGCCGCCGCAGCCGTCGACGCGGTCCGCTCCGGCCCCGCGACCTGGGGCGACGTCACCGTCACCCAGGGCAAGGAGGTCATCGAGCTCTCCGTGGTGGCCACCCACAAGGGCACCGCGGTCGACCAGTTGCGGACCCAGCTCTCGGCCAGCGCGGTGCTCTTCATCGGCGACGACGTCACCGACGAGAACGCGTTCGGCAACCTGCACGGCCCGGACGTCGGCATCAAGATCGGCCCCGGCACCACGCAGGCCGACTACCGGGTGGCCGAGCCGATCGAGGCGGCCCGCGCGCTCGCCCTGCTGCTGGAGACCCGGCGGCACTGGCTCTTCGGCGAGCGGGCGGTACCGATCGAGCGGCACTCGATGCTCTCCAACGGCCGTACCGTGGCGTTGCTGACGCCGGAGGCGAAGGTCACCTGGCTCTGCCACCCCAAGCCGGACTCGGCGGCGATCTTCGCCGACCTGGTCGGCGGCAGCCCGGCCGGGCACTTCAGCGTCGCCCCGGAACGCGGTGGCATCCCGCTCGGCCAGCGGTACCGCTCCGGCACGATGACCGTGGAGACCCGGTGGTCGGGGCTCACCGTCACCGACTGGCTCGACCGGCCCTCGTCCGACGCGGTGCCGCCCGGCCCGGCGGTGGTCTCCGGCGACTCGACCCTGATCCGGGTGCTCACCGGCAGCGGGCGGGTCACCCTGGAGTTCGCCCCCCGGCCGGAGTTCGGCCAGGTCGCGGTGCAGTTGCAGCCGACCGGCGACGGCCTGCTGGTGCTCGGCTCCAACGAGCCGGTCGCGCTCTACTCCCCCGGGGTGGAGTGGGAGGTCGACAACGACGGCGGCAACGAGACCGCCACGGCGACCGTCGACCTCTCCGCCGCCGGCGGGCAGGTGACCCTGGAGCTGCGGTTCGGCACGCAGAACCTGGACCACCACCGGCTCACGGTGCACGAGCGCCAGGCCACGGCCGAGCAGCCGTGGAAGGAGTGGGTGGCCGGACTGCGGCTGCCCAACACCGCCCGCGACCTGGTCGCCCGCAGCGCGTTGACCCTGCGTGGGCTCTGCCACGAGGCCACCGGCTCGATCCTCGCCGCGGCGACCACCTCGCTCCCCGAGGAGCTGGGCGGCGTCCGGAACTGGGACTACCGGTACTGCTGGCTGCGCGACGCGGCGATGACCGCCCGGGTCCTGGTGGACCTCGGGTCCATCCAGGAGGCCGAGGCCTTCCTGCGCTGGGTGGACGGCTGCGTCGAGCGCACCGGGGGGCACCCGGAGCGGCTGCACCCGCTCTACACCGTGGAGGGGTACGAGCTGGGCGCCGAGGCGGTCATCGACACCCTGCCCGGGTACGCCGGCAGCCGGCCGGTCCGGGTCGGCAACCTCGCCAACCACCAGCTCCAGCTCGACGTCTTCGGCCCGATCGCCGACCTGATCGCCGCCGTCGCCGACGCCCGGGGCTCGGTCCGGGAGACCGAGTGGCGGGTGCTGGAGAACATGGTCGAGGCGGTACGCCGCCGCTGGCACGAGCCGGACCACGGCATCTGGGAGGCCCGCCTCCCACCCCGGCACCACATCTTCTCCAAGGTGATGTGCTGGATGACCGTGGACCGGGCGTTGCAGGTGGTCCGCCAGCACAGCGGCGAGGACCGCCCCGAGTGGGTGGAGCTGCGCGAGCGGATCGGCGCCAACGTCCTGGAGCAGGGCTGGCACGCCGGCGCCGAGGCGTACAGCGTCGCGTACGGCGACGAGGAGATGGACGCCTCCTCGCTCTGGATCGGCCTCTCCGGGCTGCTGCCCGGCGACGACCCCCGGTTCCTCTCCACCGTGCTCAAGATCGAGGCGGACCTGCGCAGCGGGCCGGTCGTCTACCGGTACCACTGGGACGACGGACTGCCCGGCCGGGAGGGCGGGTTCCACATCTGCACGGCGTGGCTGATCGAGGCGTACCTGCGCACCGGTCGCCGCACCGACGCGGAGGAGCTGTTCAGCCAGATGATCGACACGGCCGGCCCGACCGGACTGCTCCCCGAGCAGTACGACCCGCTCGCCGAGCGGGGCCTGGGCAACCACCCGCAGGCGTACAGCCACCTCGGGCTGATCCGCTGCGCCCTGCTGCTGGACAACATGCTCAAGCACTGATCCACCCAGCACCACCGGCGGCCGGGGAGCCCTCCTCCCCGGCCGCCCCCGTCTCTCCCCTCCTCCCCCCGCCCCCGTCCCCCCGCCTCCCCCCGCCGCCCCCGTTGATCATGGAGTTGGCTGCGGTGAAACGTCGAGCAGTGTGCCGCCAACTCCATGATCAACGGGGGCGGGCGTGAGGGTCAGAGGTGGGGACGGGGGAGGGTGGGGGGTCAGGGTTTGGGTTTGGGTGGGGGGAGGGCTGCCACGACGGGGCCGATGACCACGATCGCGGGGGGACGCAGGCCCGCCTCGGCCACGTCCACCGCGACCCTGCCCAACGTCGAGCGCACCGTCCGCTGGGTGCCGGTCGTACCCTCCTGCACCACGGCGACCGGCGTGGCCGGATCCTTGCCGTGCCCGGTCAGCGTGGCGGCGATGGCGGGCAGGTTCTTCAGCCCCATGAGGACGACCAGGGTGCCGCGCAACTGCGCCAACGCCGCCCAGTGCACCAGGGACTCGGGCGAGTCCGGGGCGACGTGCCCGGAGACCACGGTGAACTCGTGCGCGACCCCCCGGTGGGTGACCGGCACCCCGGCCACCGCCGGCACGGCGACCGCGCTGGTCACCCCGGGAACCACGGTCACCGGTACGCCCGCCGCCACGCAGGCCAGCAGCTCCTCGCCGCCCCGACCGAAGACGTACGGGTCACCGCCCTTGAGCCGGACCACGTTCCGCCCGGCGAGCGCCCGGTCGACCAGGGTCTGATTGATCTCCTCCTGGGTCCGCGACGGCCCGTACGGGATCTTGGAGGCGTCCACCAGCTCGACGTCGGGGCCCAACTCGTCCAGGAGCAGCCCGGGTACCAGTCGGTCGGCGACCACCACGTCCGCCTCGGCGAGCAGCCGCCAGCCCTTGACCGTGATCAGCTCCGGGTCGCCCGGCCCGGCACCGACCAGCGCCACCCGCCCGACCACCCCGGCCCGGCCCGCCCTCGCAGCGGTACCACCCGCCACAGTGGTGTCCCCCGCGGTGACAGTGGTGTCCCCCGCGGTGCCGGCCGCACCGGCGCCGCCCGCCGCCGCAGCACTGCCGCCGGATGCAGTGGTGCCGCCCGCAGCAGTGGTGTTAACAGGGGGCCCCTGCTCTACCGGAGGCGTTAACAGGGGGCCCTTCCTTGCACTCAGGAGGTCGCGGATGCGGTCTCGGACGCGCATGGCGCGGTGCGGGTCGCCGCCGCCGAGGACGGCGACGGTGACCGGGCCGTTGCGGGTCACCGCCGGGGTCCAGGCGGTGGCGGCGAAGCGGTCGTCGGCGCGAACGCAGAAGATCCGGCGCTCGTCCGCCGCCGCGCTGACCTCGGCGGCGGCGACCGGGTCGTCCACCGCCGTCTGCACCAGCCAGGCGCCGTCGAGGTCGGCCGGCACGAACCGGCGGGGCTCCCAGCGCAGCCGGCCCGCGTCGGCGTGCGCCCGCAGCGACAGGGACAGCTCCGGGGAGACCAGCAGCACGTCCGCCCCGGCGTCCAGCAGGGCCGGTACCCGGCGGGTGGCGACCGCTCCCCCGCCCACCACCACCACCCGGCGGCCGGCCAGCCGCAGCCCGAGCGGGTACGGGTTGCCGTTCACCGCCCGACCGTCCCGTCACCGGTGACCGCCACGCCGACCGCACCGGTGGGCGGTCCACCCGGGCCGGCGCCGTGCTCGGTGCCGACGCCGGTCTCCTGTCCCGCGACACCGGCGGTCTCCTCGGTGACGCCGGCGGTGTCGAAGGTGGCGACCTCGTGCAGTACCCGGACCGCGCCGGTGACCACCGGCAGGGCCAGCAGCGCGCCGGTGCCCTCGCCGAGTCGCAGGCCCAGGTCGATCAGCGGGTCGAGACCGAGCCGGCGCAACGCCACCCCGGCGCCCGGCTCGGCGGAGCGGTGCCCGGCGACCATCGCGCCCACCGCCGCCGGGGCGAACGCCGCCGCCGCGAGCGCGGCGGAGACCGCGATCACCCCGTCCAGCAGTACCGGGGTCCGCCGGGCGGCGGCGGCCAGGATCAACCCGGCCAGCGCGGCGTGCTCCAGGCCGCCGACGGCGGCGAGCACGCCCAGCGGGTCGGCCGGGTCGGGGTCGTGCCGCCGCAGGGCGGCCCGCACCACCGCCACCTTCCGGGCGTACGTGGCGTCGTCGACGCCGGTCCCCCGCCCGGTCACCTCGGCCGGGTCGGCGCCGGTGAACGCGGCGACCAGCGCGGCGGCCGGGGTGGTGTTGCCGATGCCCATGTCGCCGGTGAGCAGGATGCGCGCCCCGCCGTCGATCAGGTCGTCGGCGACCCGGATGCCGGTCTCCAGCGCGGCCCGCGCCTCGTCGCGGGTGAGGGCGGCGGTGACCGTCAGGTCCCGGGTGCCGGCCCGGACCTTCGCCGCCACCAGGCGGGGCGCTCCGCCACCGGCCCCCGGTGCCACCGGGCGGGTCGATCCGGCGGCACCGGTCCGGGGCAGCGGGACAGCCGCCGGGGACGACGGGACAGCCGCCGAGGGCGACGGGGCAGCCGCCGGGGACGGTGGGGTGGCGGGCGCGGCCGGCAGCGGGGTGGCGACGCCGACGTCGACCACGGTGACCACGGCACCGGCCTGGCGGGCGAAGGCGTTGACCACCGCCCCGCCGGCCAGGAAGTTGCCGATCATCTGGGCGGTGACCTCCTGCGGCCAGGGCGTGACGCCCTGCGCGTGCACGCCGTGGTCACCGGCGAAGATCGCCACCGCGGCCGGCTCGGGCAGCGGCGGCGGGCAGGCCCCGGCCAGCCCGGCGAGGCGTACCGACAGGTCCTCCAGGGCGCCGAGCGAACCGGCGGGCTTGGTCAGCCGGCCCTGCCGGTGCCGGGCGGTCGCCATCGCCGGCTCGTCGAGCGGCCGGATCGCCGCGATCGTCTCCTCCAGCATCACGCCTCCAGGATTCCCGCCAGTACGTCGGTGAACGCGTCGGTCGTCGCCCGGTCGCGGACCGCCACCCGCAGCCAGTCCGGGCCGAGACCGGGGAAGGTGTCGCCCCGGCGTACCGCCCAGCCCCGGTCGCGCAGCACCGCCCGGACCCGGGCGGCGCCGGGCAGGTGGATCAGGACGAAGGCGCTGGCCGGCTGCCCCGCGACGCGTACCCCGGGGAGGGCGGTGAGGCGGGCCACCAGGTGGTCGCGGTCGGCGGCGAGGTGCGTGGCGATGGCGCGCTCGGCCGCGACCGCGGTCGGGCTCGCGCAGGCGGTGGCGGCGGCCAGGGCCGGGGTGGAGACCGCCCAGAGCGGCTGGACGGCGGCCAGCCGGGCGAGCAGCGCCGGCTCGCCGAGCAGGTACCCGATGCGCAGCCCGGCCAGGCCCCAGGTCTTGGTGAGGCTGCGCACCACCACCAGGCCGGGCAGGTCCCGGCGGTCGGCCAGGGACTCCGGCTCCCCCGGTACGCCGGGCGCGGTGGTGGTGTCGGCGAACGCCTCGTCGACCACCAGGATCCGGCCGGGCCGGGCGAGCGCGGCCAGCACCGGGGCGGGGTGCAGTACCGAGGTCGGGTTGGTCGGGTTGCCGATCATGACCAGGTCGGCGTCGGCGGGTACCCGGTCGGGGTCGAGCCGGAAGCCGTCGGCGGGGTCGAGCAGCACCCGCTCGACGGTGTGCCCGGCGGCCCGCAGCGCCGCCTCCGGCTCGGTGAACTGCGGGTGCACCACCACCGGTCGACGCCGGTCGGACAGGGCGCGGGCGAGCAGCACGAAGCCCTCGGCGGCCCCGGCGGTGAGCAGGACCTCCTCCGGCCGGCGACGGTGCCGGGCGGCGACGGCCGCGCGGGCCCCGGTCGGGTCGGGATAGCGGGCCAGGTCGGTCAGGGTGGCCGCGATCGGCCCGGCCAACCAGGGTGGCGGCGGGGCGCGGCGGACGTTGACCGCCAGGTCGACCAGCCCGTCGGCCACCTCGGCGTCGCCGTGGTGGCCGAGATCGGGCTCGGCCGCCCCCGGGGTCGCCGACGACCGCGCCTGATCGTCGTTCCGCTCACCGTGCATGCCCGCGATCCTGCCGGGAAGCCGACGCCCGGGACAGCCGGGGTCGACGTGGGGCGCGTCACCGTACCGCCCTTTATGAATATTTCTCATGTACGTATCGGAAATGTCATAACTTCGGGCCGTGAGCAACCGACCCCTTACCGCCGCTGGTCGTCTCCTCCCACTCCTGCGCATCGGTCTCATCGCCGGGATCGTCGTCGCCGCCGCCGCGTACCCGTTGGCCGCCGCCACCGGGCTCGGCGCGAAGGCCACCGCGCACGCCGTGGAAGCCAAGACCAAGCTGCTGACCACCGCCCTGCCCGCCGAGACCTCCTACCTGTACGCCCCGGACGGCACCACCCTGCTGACGATGTTCTACGAGGAGTACCGGCAGTACACCACGCTGTCGGACATGTCGCCGAACATCCAGCAGGCGATCGTGGCCGCCGAGGACTCCCGCTTCTACCAGCACGGCGGGGTCGACCCGAAGGGCGTGGCCCGCGCCTTCGTCGCCAACGCCCGCTCCAGCGGGGTGTCCCAGGGCGCCTCCACGCTGACCATGCAGTACGTCCGGATGGCGCTGCGGGACAGCGCGACGATCCCGAAGGAGGTGCAGGAGGCCACCGAACAGACCAGCATCCGCAAGGTCAAGGAGATGCGGATGGCCATCGACCTGGAGAAGGAGCTGAGCAAGCCGGAGATCCTGGAGCGCTACCTCAACTCGGCGTACTTCGGGCACCGGGCGTACGGCATCTACGCCGCCAGCGAGATCTTCTTCTCCAAGACCCCGAAGGACCTCAGCCCGGTCGAGGCGGCCACCCTTGCCGGCCTGGTCAAGTCACCCTCCCAGTACGACCCGGCCAGCTCCGACCAGAAGGACGCCACCGCCCGGCGCAACTACGTCCTGGACCGGATGGCGCAGGTCGGCTACCTCTCCTCGGACACCGCCGAGCAGCTCAAGCGCGAGCCGATCCGGCTGAAGCTGACCAACCCGCCGAACGACTGCGCCGCCATCCCCGAGAAGTACAACAGTTGGGGCTTCGCCTGCGACTACTTCAAGAACTGGTGGAGCGCGCAGCCCGCGTTCGGCGCGAACCGGCTGGAGCGGATGGACAAGCTGCGCCGGGGCGGGTACCGGGCCGTGCTCAGCCTCGACCCGAAGATCCAGGAGGCGGCGGAGAACAACGTGGGGTCGAAGGACCGCACCGGCAGCCCGTTCGCCAACGGGATCGTGGTCGCCGAGCCGGGCACCGGGCGGGTCAAGGCGATGGCGGTGAACCGGACGTACTCCCTCGACCTGGCCGAGAACCCGCCCAGCTCCAACCCGGAGGCCTCGCCGAAGGTGAAGGCGAACTTCCCGAACACGGTCGCGCCGTTGCTCGGCGGCGGTGACCTGCCCGGGTACCAGGCCGGGTCGACGTTCAAGATGTTCCCGATGCTGGCCGCCCTCGACGCGGGGATGCCGCTGTCGACCACCTTCAACGCGCCGCACCGGTACCGCTCCGAGATCTACGACGGGTGGTCGCCGTCCAACGCCAGCGGCGCGATGAGCGGTAGCCAGACCATGTGGTCCGGCTTCGGCAAGTCGGTCAACACGTACTTCGTCTGGTTGGAGGAGCAGGTCGGGGCGGACCGGGCGGTTCGGCTCGCGGAGCAGCTCGGCCTGCGCTGGCGGACCGACGTGGACCGCAAGCACGCCGCCCCGGAGAACGCGAGGAAGTGGGGCGCGTTCACCCTCGGCGTCTCCGACGCCACCCCGCTGGAGATGGCGAACGCCTACGCCGCGATCGCCGCCGACGGGCGGTACTGCGAGGCGATGCCGGTCCAGTTGATCAACAACCGGGACGGCACCCCGGCCGTCTTCCGGACCGCCTCCGGCATCGAACGGGAGGTCGCCAAGCCGCGCTGCCGGCAGGTGGTGAACGCCGACGCGGCCCGTGCCGCCACCGACGCGGCCCGCTGCCCGACCGGGGACAGCCCGGCGAAGGGGGGCTGCGGCGGCTGGTCGACCGCCGACAGCGTCCGGGGTACGGTCGGCCGCCCGGTCGCCGGCAAGACGGGTACCACCGACAGCACCCGGTCCGCCTGGTTCGTCGGGTACACCCCGGAACTGGCGGCGGCGAGCTTCATCTCCGACCCGGACAATCCCTTCAACGCGGTGGGTGACGGGCAGTCCCAGATCCCGATCGAGGCGGTGGCGCAGACCCTGCGCGACGCCCTGAAGGACCGCCCGGTCCGCCAGTTCACCCCACCCTCGGACGCCATCGTCGGCTGACCCGCCGGAGCGGGGTCACCCGGCTCACCGGAGGCGCGGGTCGCCGGTGAGCCGGGTGGCAGCGTGACCCGACGGCAGTCGTAGGGCGGGGGCAGTCGCGGCCCGGGTGGCAGCGCGGCCCGGGCCGCCGGTGAGCCGGGTGGCAGCGAGGCGCGGGTCAGCGGGGAGCGTCGGGGGCCGCGGCGGCGGCGACCAGCCGGGCGGCGATCCCCGGGTCGGCGGCCCAGTGCAGGGTGAGCTGGGAGGCGTGCACGCCGCGCCAGACGAACCCCTCCGGGGCGCCCCCGTCCCAGCTCCACGCCGGCTGCCGACCGGCCCGGGGGGTGAGCACGGCGCTGTGCTGCTTGTACCCGGTCAGCACCGCGCCGCTGGCGGCGATCACGCTGTCCGCCCGGGAGGTGGCCCGGCGGTACCCGACGACCAGCCCGTCGCGGCGGGTGGCGGTGGCGTCGAGCACCCCGCACATCGGCAACCCGTCCAGGTCACGGGCCAGCCAGAGCAGCCCGGCGCCCTCGGCCAGCACGGGCCGGCCGGTCCGGGCCAGCTCGGCCACGGCGATGCAGAGCCGACGGTTGGCCGAGAGCTGCTCGGCGTACGACTCGGGCAGCCCGCCCCCGACGACCAGCGCCCGGGTGCCGGGTGGCAGCTTCTCGTCGCGCAGCGGGTCGACCAGCACCACCTCGGCACCGGCGGCCCGCAGCAGCTCGGCGGTCTCCGGGTAGCTGTAGCTGCCCCCGGGGCCGC